>CAZMQF010000022.1:0-22195 GCA_964568365.1 uncultured Pirellulales bacterium
AAAAAAGTATTTACTTTGGATTACATTGAACTTGTTGTAGATGTCATCTTAGTTTTTATGTACTTTGCTCTTGCACGTGCGGTTGAGATTCCTGATTCACCTAATGATTGTCTCTCTCCTAATTCATCATTTGAAGTAAAAGCTGTAGCTATTATAATCTCGACTTACGCGATATGGGATACTATAACTTGTCGAACAGATCCCGCAAAGCTTAAACAGCGTCTTTGGGCGTCGATTGCTTGTACAATTATTTCATGGTTGCTTGTTTGGCGTGATATCGGCGGATCTGGAACTGTTCTTGCAGTTCTGTTGTGTGATTGCTCTCTAATAGCTCTGATTTTAACTTTTCGTGCCATGAAGCTTTATGATATTAGTAAGCATACTGTAAAAAGTTGGATTCTTATATTTTTTATGCTTTTTCTAGTCTTCATATTCTACATTGGCTCTATCAACTCGTAGAAAAGGTCTAAGAAAAACACGGAATTATAGGGCGGAATTATAGGGGACGTTTACCGATTTATGTTAATGTTTCTTTGCGCAATCCGTGGTAAAAACTCTTGGTTTTCTCTTTTCCTCCGTGTCAAATTTTAATCCATGTAAATCTGCGTCCATCTGCGGTTAAAAATAAATTCGTTTCTTTTCGTGTTAATTCGTGGTTAGATTTTTCCTCTGTGCTCTCGGTGAGCTCTGTGGCAAAATTATTATTTTTTTATTGAATATATCGCCTTAACTGGTATAATACCTCTGTGTGTTAGAAAACACACGTATCGCGGAGTTCCGCAAGTTTAAGAACAGCAGTTCAAGAAACAATTTATTCATAACCTTATATGCAATAAGGACTAACAAATGTCCATCAATTTACACGTCCTTAAAGCGACCTCGTTTAGCCCCGCCACTTGTTGGCGGGGTAGTTTAGCCTCGCCGCTTGCGGCGAGGGTAGCGCGCAATAAAAACAAAATTATGCAAAACAAACCCAATTTTAAAAATACCATTATGAACGTAAGAACTTACATAACAAAGGATTATAACAATTTTCTCACCTTTTATCGCCGAAAAAACAAAGCCAAACAAAGCCAAAACAAACCCAATTTGCTGGATGACCAAATGAACGTAACTACTTCTATAACAAAGGATAATGAAATTTTTCGGCCTTTCAGCCGCCGAAAAAACAAAGCCAAACAAAGCCAATTCAAACCCAATTTTGACCCAATATTGGCTTTGTTTTCCCAATTTTGGCTTTGTAATTCACCAGCAATGGCTATAAACGGCTATAAAAGTTGGGGGCTAAACAAACCTTTTGGTGAAATAGAAAAAAGGTACGGCTGTGAATATTGCAGCAAGCGAGCAGATTATCTCAGGGAGCTGAAAGCTATTGGCGAGGATAAATGAAAAGATACCGGCTGCGAGGAGGAGGATTAGCGGTATGGCAAATGCAGCTACGAGCCATTTTAATGCGGGGTTTTTCAAAGATTTTATAGAACTAATAGAGCGGCACCAAATTATGGTGAAAAAGGCGTAGGCTAAAAAATAGACGGACGGCTTGATAAAAGAAAGCCCGCCTGTAAATCTCATCTGAGCGGCCTTTGTGATAACGATGATAGAGACAGCGGTGAAGATAAGCAGCGCGGGCTGAAATGAAAGAAACGACAAGAGAACAAAGGCGGCAACAACGCCGGTTAAATTCGCTAAAAAGTCAAGGAAATCACAGCTTCTACCGAAAATGCCCTGAAGCCATTCATCGGCTGCTGCATAGAAGAGCAGAGCCGAGAGCAAAAGCCAGACTTTTCTGCTTTTCAGGCTTAGCTTTCCGGCTGATTCCACGGCGAAGTAGAGCAGGAAAGAAAGAATAAAATAGACGAGAAAATGCAGGGTTTTATCCGAGGCCTGAAGCTGCTGAAGGAGCTCCTTTTGAAGAGGTATGTGGGTAAGGATAAAGATAAGCGGCCAATAGAGCAGAAGTATAATTAACGAGATTTTTCTGGTTTTCGACAGATTCATACAGGAAGATATCGGCTTTTTAGTATATTCGGATTACACATATAAAGAGCAGGGAGGACAAAATTAAGGATGTCCCTTTGATTCGAGCGATTCAAGGATTACCATATTTTTTTGAGTTTAATCGGTCGTGTTTTCAGTTTCAGCCATTTTTTCAGCGGCACTGTTGTATTTTTCAAGAGTTTTTTTCATACCTGCCTGCACCATCGGGTTGTCCGTGGTGAGGGTGACGGCCTTTTGCTGTAATTCAACGGCCTGCTGAATCCGGTGGAGTGCGGATTCAAACAGTGCCATAGCATAGGTATCAAGAACGGCGGGATTTTTTCCATCAGTGAGCTGGTTTGCCTTTTCGGCGGCCTGGACAGCGAGGCTGAAATCACGTTTGTGCTTTTCAACTTTCGTGAGAATTTCCCAGGCAAAGGCATTGAGTATCTGAGCGTCGGCATCCTGTATAATCTTGTTGCCGAGACTTTCAGCATCTTTTAGGCCGGCAGTTTTTATTGTTTCAAAGTAGGCCATGTAGTTTTTCACCAGCCTTTCGTATTTTTCTTTTTCCTCTGCGAGGTCCTTTTGATACTGCTGCAAATCGAATTTATCTTCGACAACCTTTTCGAGGACTTCATCCAAATCAGCCAAAGGATGACCTTTCCAGACAAGCCTGCCATTTTTATCAATGACAAAAGCGGTAGGAATTCCGGTTTCGCCGAAGGCCCTCATATAGTTTTTAGAGGCAATTCCGTCGGTGTCGACGGCAACGATGTAATTCATTGTTTCCGCCTTAGCCTTTACGAACGGCTGAACAGTGCGGACAGGCTCATTCGAGATGCCGATGATAGTTACGGCTTTGTCCTTATATTTTTTCTGCAGCTCGGTAAGATGCGGGATTGTGTATTTGCAGGGAGGACACCAGGTAGCCCAGAACTCAACGACGTAAACGTTGCCTTTTTTTATCTGGACGGGTCCGCCTTTTATCCAGGTGAGGCCAGTAATCTTCGGGGCTGGGCCGCCGAGTTCGGGTTTTGTTTTTTCAGCGAATCTTTCCTGCGCAAGGCAAAGTGAGACAAGAATAAATAAGGTGAGAGATACATTACGAAATTTCATACAAACCTCCTGAAGAATTTTTAATTTTTTTCAGCCCAGCAAAAACAAGGGCGTGATTTTTGATAAAAACCTTTGAATCCATCAAGTCAAGGCAGATTAAAGATTTATATCACAGACAAGATACCAGATTTAACCGGCTTTTACAAGGGAAATAGCCACGCGATTACCTGTTTTCTCAAGGTTCGAAAAGCATCTTCCCGAATCTTAACCACTTCAATCGGGCAAATTTCTGCAAGCCATCCAGTAAGCGATAATAAACAAACTTTGTGTCTTTGCGAAACCGGCTTGTAAATTAAAAGAATCTGCCGACTAATTGGCTGCTTCGCAATAATATCCAAGTCAAAAAACCCATCGCCAGCATCGATGAGCCGATTTGTATGATAGTAGTTGACGGCGAGAGGGAAACTCGATATTATTGTCATTATAATGCCTTCGTTAATGTTGTAGCTCTTTCAAAGATTAATAGTGAAATTGAGAAAAATCAAAGCCACATAAATAGGTAAACGTCCCCTATTTTCCCTCCATTAACGTTGTGGCTCTTTCAAAGATTAATAGTGAGATTGAGAAAAATCAGGGCCACATAAATAGGTAAACGTCCCCTATTTTTCCCCTATTTTTCCCCTATTTTTCCTTCGATTTTCAGAGGAAGAGCAACAAAATATCAAGAGAAAAGAATAAAAGGATTACCTGGTTTTGATCCATCGCGTGATACAATAATCAAGAAAGAAGCGAAAACGGCGTCGGAATGGAAAGAAATTCTAAAAAAATATAAAGATATCAAAGAAATCGTATATTTAGGGCATTCAGGTTATCTGAAAAATTGTGATATCGGTATGCTATTTGTGGAACCATATAAACCCGGCAGGGAATCAAACATAAGTTCAAAAACGGACAAAGAAAAGGATAGAGGTACTCCTGTATCTGAATTGCCGACAGATAATATAAGATCTGATGAGATAATTAGAATTTATGGTTGTAAAACGGCATTAGGGCAAAATAATATAGCACAAGCTTTTGCAAATCATTTCGGAGTTTCGGTTTGGGGTGTTGATTGTGGACTGAGTTTTGGAAGATGGGGGTTTGGAGGTAAACCAAGACCTATAAAAGAAAAAGGAGATAAAGGTTTTATAGAGGTACATCCACAAAATTAAGGAGTAATTATTTTTTAAGGATTTTATAATGAAGTATCATATTTTGTACTTAGTTATTATTCTGTTTTCATTGTTAATGGTCCAAATTATAGGTGATGCCTTTGATAAAGTTTCAACTAAAGATGTTGAAGCCGGATTACGTCCAAGTGGGCTTAAGATGAGTATCTATCATTCTTTGATAGATTTCTTTTCAATATTGTGGAAATTGACTATAGTTTCAATGGTTTTACTTATTATAATTCAATATTCTAGCTTAGTCAATAAGTCATATTTTTTCTTCATTTCGAGCCTAATTGCTCTTACTTCGATTTCTTTTTTAGCTACTCTTTTAATTTGAAAATATTTGGGAATTTAAGTGTTAACTTGGGTGTAACAATCTTGATGATGTTAATTCTATTACGTTCAGCCATAACAATTACGATAAAATCAGAAATCCTCTAAGTTGTCAGATAGACGATAATTCTGCTAAGGGGAAATAGGAGTCGTTTAACTATTTAGTCGTTGCTCTTTCAAATGAGAATAGTGAAATAGAAGAAAGCTATAGCTATGATGAGTTTGGTAATACTGATGGCAGCAGTTCTACTGGTAATCCGTATTTCTTTACCGGCCGAAGATTTGATTCTGAAACCAGCCTTTATTATTACCGTGAGAGATATTACAATCCAGCGATTGGCTTATTTATGCAAACGGACCCAATTAGCTACACCGATTCAATAAATTTACCTGACCGTCTTTGAAATAGTTTCTCCCTTGGTTATGTAGGAGTACATCAAACCTTCATTTTCCACATCATTTCTGAACCTTTGTTGTCGGAGGGTGGAATCTCTCTTTGCTCAATTAAGCACATTGAGGTCTTTTCATTACCCCACCTAAAAACGGGTAACCGCGTGGAATATCCTTCTTTAAATTTAAAGCAATAATCGATATAATGCTTAAATTAATAATGGTATAAGCCTGTAACAATTCAATGATCCGGAGGTTAAAGAAATGAAACAGCAAATAATTACAAAGACAAATATTCTGATGCTTATTATAGCGGCAGGTCTTTCGGCAATTTTCATTGTTTTGCCGAATGATTTAAAAGCTGAGCCACCGTCCGAAACAAAGATGATTAAGCTGGCTGAGCCAAAGCTCAAGGGCAAACTTACACTGGAAGAAGCGTTAGAGAAAAGAAGAAGCATACGCAGATTTACCGGTCAGGCATTTACGATTGAGCAGATTTCACAGCTTGCCTGGTCGGGGCAGGGAATCACGGAGAAGCAAAGAGGATTTCGCACGGCACCATCGGCAGGAGCAATCTATCCGATTGAACTGTACGTAGCGATACCAGAGGGACTTTTCGTTTATCGTCCTGTTAACCACAGTCTCGAGAAGGTAGTCGATTTGGATGTACGAGCGAAGCTTGCTGAGGCAAGCTTCGGGCAGAGATGGGTTGCTGATGCAGGGGCAGATTTTATAATCGCAGGGTCGGAAAAAAAGCTTGCAGCAAGATACGGCGGAAAGGCGAACAGTTATCTGTTACTGGAGGCAGGCCACATCGGACAAAATATACTGCTGCAGGCGGTGAGCCTGGATTTAGGGGCTGTTCCAATCGGTGCATTTAAGGCTGAAGATGTAAACAAAATCTGCGAGCTACCAAAAGAGTTAGAGAGCCTTTATATAATTTCCGTCGGTTATCCCGTAAGAGAAGAAGCAAAAAAGCAGGAAAGGACTGAAAAAATGGAAGCAGAAAAAGGGGAAAAAGCAGTTTTGATAGTCGCCAGCAAAAACTTCAGAGATGAAGAGCTTTTCGACACCAAGCGAGTGCTAGATGAGGCGGGAGTAAAAAGTATCATTGCAAGCTCAAAGACAGGGGCGGTGACAGGGATGTTAGGCGGAAGCGCCGAGGCAACAATCGGTGTGGAAGAGATAATCGTTGATAATTATGATGCGATAATCTTTATCGGCGGAAGCGGCGCAAAAGAATATTTCAATAACAAAACCGCCCTGCAAATCGCCCGGCAGGCTTTCGAGAAGAAAAAGATTCTCGCCGCCATTTGCATAGCACCATCGGTTCTTGCCAACGCAGGGGTACTGGGGGGTAAAAAGGTCACAAGCTTTGCGTCTGAAGCAGGTAACCTGCGGCGGTCAAAGGCGATATTTACCGGCTCGGATGTAGAGCGTGACGGATTGATAATAACCGGCAGCGGACCGGCGGCGGCAACCAGATTCGGCCAAACTATCGTCAAGGTTCTCAAAGAAAAATAAGGCATAATTTACTTTGTCAGAGCGTAAGAATATGTTAAAATAGGCAATATGGAAAATTTGAGTAAATAAAAATCAGAGGAGAATTAAGATGTTCAAATTCAAAGACTTAAGGAATATTTTAACAGGAATTATTTTGATATTTTTGTTTGCGGCGGGCGTGTGTGCTGAACAGACGGAGCCGCTTGCCGGCCGAGAACTGCTCAAAATAATACGGGAACTCCAGGGTCGAAGTGCGAGGCCGGCCTACGAGAACCGCATACAAGAAATGGAACAGAAGCAAAAGGTTGTTGAAAAAGTCGCAGAGCCGCAAGAAATTATCGAAGAAAAAGAAGAGCCGGTCGTTGCGAAAGAGGTTGAAATAAAAGCTGAAGAAGAACCTGTCACCGAGGAAATAATCGAAACGACACCGGCCATAGAACCAGCAGCAACAGTCGCTATTGATGAAGTGCTTTCAATGATACCGGCAGAGAGTCTTTTTGTGGTTCGTGCAAACAGCTTTGAATTTAGTCTCAACCAGCTTGATGAGTTTTTGGCAGGCGCGATGCCGATGCCTTTTGGCGTGTCAATGCTTATTCGGAACAACCTTGCTATGCTGTTAGGCTCAGCTGATTTGCAGGGAGTTGATATGTCGGGCAGCTTTGTGGTTTTTGCATTACCGGCGAGTCCCGAAGCAACTGGAGAGTCTCTTTCGTTTGTGCTTGTTCCGGTGACTGATTACGCGGTTTTTGTCAGCGGCAATGCAAATATCGGCGAGGCGGATTCGGAAGGCATTTCCAAGATAACATTAGCAGATAAACCTCCGCTTTTAATCAAACCGGCCGGTGACTTTGCGTTAATCGGCCTGGGTCAGTACGGCGGCAAATTTATCGAGACCGCTAAAAAAATCACAGATAAAAGCAAGGCAACAATAGCCAGTAATCTTGAGGCCGAGCAGATAAACAAGGCGATGAATGAGCCGCTGTGGGTATTCGTAAATACACAGGCGGTTCCGGAAGACTTTGACGACAAACTCTCGGAACAAATGGCGGCAGCAGCAATGATGAGCGGCGGGATGGTACCGGCCGGCGAAGAAATCAACATAGGAACAAAGCTGAAGGAACTGCGATTTATCAGCATAGCTGTAAATCCAAAACCGAACGTTCTGAATATCGGTATAACTGCGGTGGCTGTGGAAGGCAGTGAGACTGCGGGCAAATTTGCCGCAGATTCGCCTGCGACATTAGAATTCATCGAGCTGACGGGAGCTAAAAAACCGGCAGAGACAGGTGCCGAGATGGCGAGTATAACAGCTCTTATAGCCGATGCGCAACAAGCGGATTTTGTGGGGACGTTTAATTTAATGAAATTGTTAGAGGCAGCTTCCGCAATGACGGGGACAGGCGAGCGGCCAACGATACCGCAGGCCACGAGCAGTCTCGTCTTTGCAATCAAATTTGACAAAGACAAATTGACGGCTGATATTGCACTGCCGAAAGAACATCTTATTGAGTTCGTAATGACAGCAATGACACAATTTGTACCGCAGGTCCCGCAGCAGGAGGTCGGCTTTTAATCAATGTCACTGCGGGTGCGGTATCGATTTGTGATTGGCAGGCGGCGGTCTTTTCCGAAAGCTTTCAGCGTGATTTTCACGCCTGGAGGGGACTGCCTTCTTTTATATTCGTTTCGGTCAACCATATTAATTACGCGAAAAACCATATCTTCGGGCAGGCCGCTTTCGAGGAGCTGTCGTGCGGATTTGTCCTGCTCGACATAGCCTTCGAGGATTTTATCGAGCAAATCATAGGGAGGCAACGAGTCGGTATCCTTCTGTCCTGCTCTCAACTCTGCGGTTGGCGGTCTGCTTATAACATCAGCGGGTATAACCTGTCGGCCATTTATTCTGTTGATATGTTCAGCCAGCTTATAAACCAAGGTTTTGGGGACATCCTTAATTACGGCAAAGCCGCCGGCGGTATCGCCATAAAGTGTGGCATAGCCGACGGCGGTTTCACTTTTATTGCTGCTGGTGAGCACCAGAGAGCCGAACTGATTGCTCAGTGACATTAAGATTGTGCCGCGAATTCTGGCCTGCAGATTCTCGTATGCGATTGTCTTTTTGTTCCAGCCGGCGGCTGTCTGCAGAGATTTATCAAACTGCTCAAGGACAGGGCTGATTGGTATCGTTAAGAATCGTATCCCGAGATTTCCAGCAACCTTGTGAGCAGAAGCAATTGTCTGAGGACTGTTAAACCTCGAAGGCATTGTAATTCCGGTGACATTTTCAGGGCTGAGAGCTGCCGCAGCGATAGCGGCGACGACGGAAGAGTCTATGCCGCCGGAAAGGCCGAGCAGGACAGAATCAAATCCGTTCTTCCGAGTATAATCTCTTGTCCCCAAAACAAGGGCCTGATAGATTTCATCAGTCTGGTCGGCTGGCTGAGGTGAAAGCGGTTGTGTTGGCACAACTTTGACTTTGTTATTTTCGGTGACAATATCGGCGATGAGCAAATCCTCATCAAATGCCTTAGCCTTTGCGACGATTGAGCCTTCGGGGTCGGCGAAAACGCTTCGGCCGTCAAAAATAAGCTCATCCTGTCCGCCGACGAGATTGCAATAACAGACGGCGCAATTAAAGGATTTTGCGCAGTCGCTGATAATCTTTTCTCTTTTAGAAGTCTTGCCGAGATAGAAAGGCGAAGCTGATAAATTTACCAATAACCGGAATGGAGTGCTTTTTTTAAGAAAGTCTTTGAGCCAATCGAGCTCCCAGATGTCACGGCAAATTGTTACCGCAACCGTCAGGCTTTTAATGTTAAGAATCAAAGGTTTCGAACCGGCTTTGAAATACCTTTGCTCATCGAAGACGCCGTAGTTGGGCAGATTTGCCTTGCGATAAACATTTTTTACGGAGCCGTTTTGCAGAACTGCGGCTGAATTAAAGAGATGTTCGGCATCGGCCTCGGCAAAACCGACTATTGCAGGGGTGTGAGTGCAAGCGGCAACAAGGGTTTCAAGTGCTCGGCGGTTATTTTCGAGAAAATGCTTTTTGAGCAGTAAATCCTCCGGAGGGTATCCGCAGAGGGCCAGTTCGGGAAAAACCACTAAATCGGCGCCCTGTGCTGTGGCCTTTGAATACATACGGCGCATTTTCTCTGCATTGGCTTTCAGGTCACCGACAGTTGCATTAAATTGTCCGAGTGCTACCTTCAAAAAACGGGTTCCTAAATAGAGTTAAAATGATTCATCAATCTGCGTAAATGATAATGTATTACAATACTTTTTTGAAGAAAAAAGGCGGTTAAAGTTTGGAGCAATAATTCGTAATTACTTATCATTCTTCGAATCGTAGCGCAGATTCGAAAAAAGCCCCCCAGAAGACCAATTTCGCCTGGAAGCCAGCGTATTATTTTAACGGCCAGTTGTAGGGGCAGATACACAGCCAGACATTAGCAAATTCGAGGAGGTCGTCATAATCAATCGTACCATCTTCATACAAATCAGCCGGCAGGCCGGCACCCGATTGTAGCCAGTATTCAGCGAAATTAGCAAAATCTACAAAGTTAACAATACACAGCGGCCCGCCGACCCAGAAGCCACCAAGCAGCTCATAGTCACCGCCGCCGTGATACCCGGCATCCGGCTGACCGATTGTGCCTGTCAGGACATATGTCCCGCCGCTGCTTTGTCCGCCGCCTCCGTCAATCGTGTACCAGCTTATCTCGTACTGTCCGGCCGACGCGGGGGCCAGCGGCAAAACGGCTGCCACCAAAGTCACCAACAAAAAAACGATATATTTTTTTATACGTATCGATTGAAAACAGATGGTTTTCATTTTTTCCTCCTGTTTTTCAAATCATTTGTCTTTTCACAATCTTAAATTTACTTTTTATTCTTTCTTCAATACCACGCATTTCAAATGTCTGTCCCGCAGTTCTTCATCCCCCGGAGCAGGGCTTACAATCTGTGTACCCCAAAAATAGGTTGGTGCACTAGCGGGAGTAGTGCTTGTATCGAAGTTATCGCAATCGACACAAATCAGACCTGAACCTCCCTCTTGTTGATAATGAGGTCCCAGAGCATAGCCACGATACAGTACCTGCCAGCCAGCCGGCGGATTATGCGTTCCCCAGATTAAAACTGTAGGTGCATCAGCCAGACAGACGGCCCCTTTGATACAACGGTTAGGAACAATGCCGGGAGGTAAATAACCACCCCCGTAAGTTGCTAAACTATAAAGAAGAGAATAAGCAGTACCGCCTGAGCCGGGGTCATCGGTCTGAACAATTATAGGGTCAATATGTCCATATTGCCCATAATATGAAGCGTAACCAAATCCTGAATAAATAAGGGTAGAACCTGCAGGGGCAGTTGCATTTCCCCACCGGGTAAATACACTGCCTATATTATCCGCCATAATTTTGCCGTCCACCTCCAGCTTTTCATATGGTTCGGTCGTCCCGATACCGATGTTACCGGCGGACTCGTAGATTACCGAATCGGTAAGAGTATTAGTATCCTGGAACTTGGGGATGTAGTCGGCTGTGCCGCTTCCGGTGATACCACCCGGAATGCCGCCAGCGGTTTCAGCATAGATTGCATGAGGAGTTGGTGTCAACTGCTGGCGAGGAGTCAGGGTAGTATATGGACTGGGGTCGTCCTGCTCTCCGGGCCGGACAGCTATTTGGAGCCAGCGGTCATTGCCGTCAAAGACACAAAAACCGAAATCCAGCCCAACTGTAAAATAGCCATCTATTATATCAATCTCATTTATATCGACCGTGCTTCCCATGTGAATGCCCCCCTGATAGACATTATAGAGGTCAAACTCGAGGTCGTATAATCCATCAGCAGGCGTGTTGCTATCAATCAGCCGGCCCTGATATGTAAAGGCAGAACTTATCTTTGCAGCTACAGCTTCGATATGGACGGAATCTATCACATTCGTAAGTGTACTGTCATAAAGTTTGAGGTCGGTTTCGCCGAGCTCCTGGGCTTCATAGTGGAATACGAAATGAACTCCCGCAGAGGGCGGCGGGCTGGTTCCGGTAGCACTGAGATAATAGCCACAAAAAGTGAGGTCATTATAGTCTAATACAACAGCAAGATTACCGGCTTCCGGTTTGGTCTCTGAATGCTCATATTCGCCCAGAACTATACAATCATCAAAGCCGAGATACGCCACGTAGGAGCTGCTATCATCCGATACGACCCCGAAAGTACACGAGCTGCCGAGCTCGATAGTAATCGAATTACCCGGTGAGCCGTTAATGGTCAGAGATTGAGCAGCGTACGACATAGAGGCTAAAAGCAATACTAAAATTGTTATTATTGTAGTTTTCATCTTCTCATCCTTTCAAAAATTTTGAGCCTTATAGGCGTGCTTTCAGCACAAATAATAAATTAAAAAAAAATTATCCCTTTTCGCCTCCTTTTAATTGTCAACTAATAAAATATATTTATATCACATCGCATTCATTTGTCAAAACAATAACTTGATTTTTTCGGAAATCCTTAAAATCTTTCCTCGCATCCGTATATCGAGCTTTTCCATCTCTTTTGAACGTTTCAGAAGTTTGCTGTGTGTATGTTTCCTTCAAATTGAATTTTTCAGCTAAAAATGCGTTTTCACCAGTTTTTTTTAAAAAATGTGTAAATCACGTGAAAAATAGTTGACAAAAATATGTTTATAGTATAAAAAACAACGGTTAAACCTTTCTCCGCTACGTAGGCGGCGAGAGGTGGAAAGTTCAGATTGTTCTTAACGACATTACCAGCCCCTAACCTGCAATGCTTCTACTTCTGTGCACCGGAGGAGTAATCGTTCTGGGGAGAAAGAAAAGATAAGTCTCCTTTAAGGTACCCCAAAGGAAAGCAGGTAACACTCTCCTTTTTTATTACCGCAAGAGATACCATCGTGTGTTTAATTGGGCTAAATTGAGGCCATATGAATTAGTTCAGCCCGAATCAAGAAAACCATGCCATCGTTAACCAGAGTGTACTATAAAAAAAAGCTTTGTTTTCTAATTTGTTGAGTTTTTGCAATCTCTGATTAGGGGATGTGTCGGCAGCAACTGGATGTAGGAAGCAGTATTGTTCGGTGAGAATTAAATCGTGTGGGACTAACTGTATCTTCACCAGTTAGTTTTCATGGATATTGGGCCTGTCCCTGTAGGGGACAGGCCCAATTTTATTGTTCCTTCGTAATACTACAACCGTAAGGTTGTAGATGGAAATATCCGACAAAGTCGGCCGGTCAAGACCGTCCAGTTAAATGCCACGTCCGCAAGGGCGTGGCAATTCATTTTTGCTGACGGTGCAGAATGACACTTTTCTCATAAGCTTTCAATTTTTCGCACTCAAAAACGATTGACAAGTCGCGCACGAAACTGCTATTCTATAAGCGGTTAGAAGGTATCTGGCGGCGTAGCTCAGTTGGTTAGAGCATGGGATTCATAAGCCCAAGGTCGTCGGTTCGAGCCCGACCGCCGCTACTTTTTTAGTTTTGAGTTTTTAGTTCTCAGTTTTGAGTTAAAAAACAGCTTAAAACTTAACACTTATAACTCAAAGCTAAAATTGCCCCCATCGTCTAGCGGCCTAGGATATCAGGTTCTCATCCTGGAGACAGGGGTTCGACTCCCCTTGGGGGTATTTTTAATTATTTCAAAAATTAAAGTGTAAAAATCAAAATTAATGAGGATAATTTGATAGAGTCAATTTCCCAAATCTATTCAAGCAAATCATGGCCGATAGTAAAGCAGACAAACGATTTATAAAGGTTGCGATTGAGCAGGCGGGGATTGCGCAAGAGAATGGTGATGTGCCGATTGGGGCGGTGATTGTTCATAACGATACCATAATCGCAAAGGCATATAACCAGAGAGAACAATTGCAGGACCCTACTGCTCATGCTGAGATAATCGCACTTACACAGGCGGCAGCGGCTCTTGAGAGCTGGCGGCTTGAAAATTGTACGATGTATGTCACGCTGGAACCCTGCCCTATGTGCGCAGGAGCACTTGTGCTTGCCAGAATCGACAGATTAGTTTACGGCTGTGACGATGCGAAAACTGGAGCAGTAAAAAGTCTTTACAATATAGTACAGGATGATAGACTAAACCATAAAATTGAAGTAACGAGCGGCGTTCTGGCCGACGATTGCAGCAAACTGCTGCAACATTTTTTTCAAAAGAAAAGAGTCGAAAATAAAAACCAAGCCACAGAAAAATAAATAGCCACAGAGGGCACAGAGAACACAGAGAAAAGAATAATTTTAAGTAAAAAGGAATATAAAAAATGAAAAAAAGAAACGCGATTAAGCTTTTTATTATTAGTTTACTAACGGCTCTTCTGTATGCAAGCACAACAACCGCTGATACCGAAGCTATAAAAGCTAAAATCCTTCCACTGCGAGAGCAGGCGAAAATACAAAACGAATGGCTGAAATGGCGTTTTGAAAATATCCTGCCCGGTATTATGAGGGGTGCGGGTATCGATTTATGGCTGATAATCAACAGAGAATACAACGAAGACCCTGTGTATTTTACGTTAGTGCCTCAGCCAGCAGTGTTCTCATACAGGACAACAATACTGATGCTGCATGATAAAGGAGGCAGCGAGGGCGTTGAAATATTATCTGCAAGCGACCACCCGAGGGCACTCGGTGGTAAAAACGTCTATACCGACAGGTCTAAGGGGCAGTTTGAGAACCTGGCTGAGGTAATAAGAAGAATAAATCCCAAAAAAATCGGAATAAATACCTCGGAAACCTGGCACCTTGCCGACGGTCTTAATGCAACTATGAAAGGCAGGCTCGAAAATGCGCTTGGGCCGGAAATGTCAAAAAGGCTGGTCTCGGCGGAAAAGCTTTGCATCGACTGGCTTCAAATAAGAAGCCCTCAGGAGATAGAAGAATACAAAGATATTTGCAGCATCGCACACGCGATAATCAGCGAGATTTCCAGTAATAAGTATATCAAGCCGGACGTTACCACAACCGACGATTTAAGATGGCATATGAGACAGAAGATAAACGAGCTCGGCCTGGAAAGGCCTTTCAATCCGCTAACCGACATCCAGCGAAGTGAAAAAGATGCCGAGCGATACAAAGGTGACCCGAACGTAATTCGACGAGGCGATTTAATCCACTGCGATATGGGAACAAGATACCTTGGGTTGTGCACCGATATGCAATGGCATATTTACGTTTGCAGAGAAGGAGAAAGCGATGCGCCCGAGGGTTTGAAAAAAGGGCTTCAGGGGAGCATTAAATTCGCAAAAATCCTGACAGGAGAATTCAAGGAAGGCAGGACCGGCGACGAAATCGGAAAAGCAGCTATGGAAAAAGCAAAAGCAGCGGGCATAAGACCACAGATTTACACTCATTCCATAGCTAATTACGTTCACTCGGCAGGAGTAAGACTGGATACGCGGCCATTAGATGAGGTTGCAGTTGAAAACCGCGAAAGGACCCATTACGCGATACCGCTGAATACCGTTTATGCCATCGAATTCCACTGTCTTTCTAATATTCCAGAATGGGATAATAAGGAGGTTCAAATCGGCTTCGAGGATGAAGCGGCCTTAACAAAAGACGGCTGTAATTTTCTTGACAGCTACCAGGAAAAATTCTTTCTCATAAAATAGGTCAAAGAATAATCACCGCTAAGTTTTCGGTTCGTTAGAGTCGTTGTGAATTTTCTTTTCGAATACACGCACATAGTCTATCTCGAATTTTGCCGGAAAGTCCGTGCTCGATGGGTCGCCTCCCTGGGTGCCGCCGATGGCAAGATTCAGGATTATGTAGTGCGGCTGACGGAATGGATTCTTTGCTTCGGTGTCTTTGTTAAAGGTTTTATTGAGTTCAATTGTATTGAGAAGGATATCGTCAACATACATCTTGATGCTGTTCACATCCCAGTCCATCCGCCATATATGGAACTTCGCGGACCACTGGGGGTCATTGAAATCGGTGATTGGTTTTCTGGTATCGTCCCACTGGGCTTGCCATCGCTTCTCATTGCCCCAGGCTGCGTTTGCCAAAAGCATTCCCCGGTAATATTCCATAATGTCAATCTCGCCGTTACTCGGCCACTGACCTTTTATTCCCAAGGTCCAGAAAGCAGGCCAGAGTCCCGGGCGAGTGTCGATTCGGCCTCGCATTTCAAAACGACCGTACATCCAGCTGTGTAAACGCCGTGTCGTCAGGCTTGCGGATGTGTACTCGGAATATTGCCTGTTTCGCCTCCAGCTGCTGCTATTTGGGTCGTAATAAGGATTCTCTTTGCGTTCTCGCCGGCCCTCAATGATAAGAAAACCATTTTCACATCGAGCGTTTTCCTTCTGATACCACTGAAGCTCGTCATTTCGGACGAAGCCTCGCTCGTATGTCCAATTGTTTGGGTCCGGCCGGCCTTCTTTGTTGAACTCGTCCGACCAAACCAGCTTGTACTCAGTTGATGATGTATCGGCATTTTCTATGCTTGCTTGGAAAATTGTTTGCTGTGCTATGACTGTTAAGGTTACTACAGAGACAAAGCAGATTATCACAGGAACATAGGATTTATTTACACGCATTGATCTTTACCTTACAGAACTACGGTTATATGATTTCATTACAAAGGAAGCTGCCAGCTACTTTTTTTCGTTGGTTAGTCTCGGCTGAGGGAAGACCTGCTTGTGGATTTCGTAGATTCGGGCAAGCTCTTTTATCGGCTCGTTGTGGTCGTCAACGCGGATGTCACGATAACGGTCATTGTAGCCGCCGTAACCCCAGCCTTCGCGAACGACCAATAGTGCAGCCGATTGTCTTCCGCGTTTATCACCGCCGGCGGCCTGTCCTGCCTTAAGAGCGGCGATGAGCCTTGCGCCAAGCTCGCCTCCGGCAGCCTCGAAAGCCTTTGCCATTTCTTCAATGACTTCTTTACTGGTGAGTATGTTTCCCTGTACGGTGTAGTATTTACCCATTCTGTCACCTGCCCAGCCGTTACAGCCGGAGCCGGTGAAGTTGGCAACTTTGCCGTTTGCATCGACAATGCCAATCTGACGCAATTTAGCATCCTTGTCGGCCTGGGTAAGTTTTTTAATCACCTCGTTGGGGTCGAGACCTTTTTCAAGAAGCTCGAGGCCGTCGGGGCCGTAAGCAGTATTCGCATAGGACTGGGTGGCAATTGCGCCGATGCCGGCTTTAGCCCAGGAGACAACCGAGCCGACTGAGACAACCTTCGACTGCACGGCAATACCAAGCTCCTCTGTGTTCGGGTCAAAAGCGACTATCGAGAACGTTGCCACAGGTGGTTCGGCTGGTTCGACTCTTTCGACTACGCTCAAGGCAGATTCGCTCACCACATGCGGCAGAGAGTCAGCTGTAACAGTATTAACTGCCGGATTGTCACCGTGCTGGGATGAATTGTTGGTTAACGCGATAACAATGAAAATGGAAGCGAGAAAAACAGTGATGATTTTAACAGCTTTCATAATACCGATTCCTTATTTAATTAGGCTTATATGTCAATATGAATTAACATTAGAGAGCTTTATTATAGGCAGTATTGTCAGGAAAGACAAAGGAATTTCGCTGCTCGCATCTGGCATCTCGTAATCAGGGGCTAACGAACTGTTCTTATGTAGCGCTGAGGTTATTTTTGTTCGACAGTCTGTGCTAATTCAGCGATTGCGAGTTTGAGTCTTTTTATTTCTCGCAGGATGCCATTTCTGTGGACCATCTGCCAGGCGAAAATCTTTATCAGGGCAAAAAACTGTATACAACAAACGAAGATAGCAGCATACATAATCTGGTACCTGGTCTGGTCGGTTTTGAAGAATTTGATGCCGCTAAAAACAGCGAGAGCTAAAAAGACAAGAAAGTATACCCAGAGAATGATTATCCAGAAGAGCATTTTTTTGTTATAGAAGTCTTTTAGCATTGAGTACAGAGTGTCTTCTTTTGAGTCATTGTAAGCCTGCGGATTGTCTGTCATTTTGTTACTCCTTAAATTTTTTTTTTCAATAAATTCCTGCCGTCAATTTATATAAAATGTACCTATTGGAAGCTGAAATTTAAAGTTGAAAAACAACGTTAAAGCAGATATTCTTTCAATGTCGACGTGAAAAAAAGAAGCTAATAACTAAAAACCGATTCTGGAGAGGTGTCAGAGCGGCTTATCGAGCAGCCTTGGAAAGGCTGTGTAGGGCTTGTCCTTACCGCGGGTTCGAATCCCGCCCTCTCCGTTGGCCTTTGGCCAACAGAGCAGTAGAGAATTAGAAAAGTGTAGCAGTTGATTTGATACCGAGGCAATATTTGATGAGGATTTAGTTGGCTGTTTTTTCGGTCTGCGGGGTGTAATCTTGTTCTATCAAAATCGGTTTTAGCTTCACGTTCTGCACAATTTTTGTGCAAAAGTCTGCAAACTCATTTTCAATTTTCTCAAAGTCAGCTTCTACATACTGCCTGAATAGATCAGGACCCACAGTCTGGTTCCAGCCGACAGTCAATGGGATCCGCCTGTCAGAAGCAATCGTTGCATTCGTTTCATCTAAAGTCCATCCGCCCTTCAACGCATCTTTGAGCATTTTTTTTAGGCTGTCCTTATACTTACCGTTACAACCCTGCTTGAGGAAACGCACGAGAGCATACGACTGGCTGTAAAAAGCCGAGACAAAAACAGTTCCCTGTTCAAAGACCTGACCGGGGTCGGCGGCAATCAACTCCTGCAATGCAATTTTATAGTCTGCATCGAGTGTTTTTTTCAGCGAGCCCAAACGATATAAATTACGGTCCGGCTCGAAATAAAAAAGGCCGTTCTCATACCTGTTGGCCTCGAACTGCATAGCCATGCCTTCATTCAGCCAGCTCGGCAGCCTGTATTTAAACAGCCTGTCTGCAAACTGATGCCAGCATTCGTGTCCGAGAACCCGAAAGGTTCTTTCCCTGCCGATATTGTAAGCAATGCAGGAGCCGTTGTGATAATAGGCGCCGGCTTTGATTTGAGTGTACTCAGGTGCCTGTTCGGCTGTGAAGAATACTGTGTAAATTTCCCACTGTGTGCGATTCGAAAAAAGATAAACGGAAAATTTTGTTTCCGTCTCGACAGGTTTGGGAAGCTGTTTTTGATAGCTGTGATAGCAGGTTTCCATAAAGGCAGGGATATCACGAAGCATAAGCGGGTCAAAAAGAGTTGTGTAAATTTCATAATGAGCGGTTGTAAGTTTCAAGCCCTCGCTGAACCGGCTTTGCCAGAGCTCAGCGGATTGCAGGGCCGGCAGATTCTGCTGATTAAGGTATTCAATCAGACCAGCCGGTGTATTAATTTTATTATCATTGCCGCGGCAGTCTTTCATATCCCGGCTGTAATTATTTTCGAGACGCCTTTCGAGACAGCCGCCCGATAATAAAGTGATTGTCACAGTCAAAATTAATATCAATCTTCCCTTCATAGACTCTTATATTCGACAAAACTTCCGATTCGGTTTACATATTTTAAAACTGAAATTTCGTATCTCGAAAAATAAACCGCGGATTGGAAGATGCCAAAACGATTCTAAACTCGACCTCGATGAGTATCAGGACGGATGAGAGGGTCAAATGTTTTTGAAAAGTGCACCGAAGATTTCTGCGGTGAAGAGGTAGACTTCGGTGTTTTTGTCTTTCCAGGCGTCAGGAGCGAGGCCTGCTTTGTGGGCACAACAGTAAGAGAGAAATTCTTCTTTAGACCAGGCTGTCTCGGTAGCGACCTGCGGCAGAAAACAGCCGCTGAAACCGCCCTTCTTAATATAAATGCCATCGGTACCCAATCTCAAACTCAAAGGGTCATCGGTTTTTTTCAAAGGAGAGAGGACTGAGATTTCAATATCGAGCTGGTCAAGCTCTTCGGCAGTTACTGGGTCGGCGAAGAAACGCGGGTCACCAGTCGCCGAAGATTTGGCCATAGCAGAGACCATTTCGATAAGAGGCCTGTCAGCTATGAACTGTCCGATACAGCCCCTGAGCTGCTCGTTATTTTTTAAGGTGACAAAGCAGCCGCAATGTTCATTCAAAACCGGGTCGTCTGAATGCAGCTCAGGTAAGGTTCCGGCGGTAATTACGGCCTGGACGGTATCGCGGGCAACTTTCAGGAGAGTTTTTTTCTGGTCATCGTTCATTATGTTGTATCTCGTATTGCGTATTGCGTTTAAAAGAGCCTGCTTAACAGTTTCATTAAATAAACGAGAATCATTAATAATATGATAACAACAACGGTAGCAATGTTGAAATATTTTTCTATTATACGGCGAGCCTTTTGGCCCAGAAAATAAAAGATTAGGGCTTCGCCGCCGAAACGCATTGTACGAAAAACAGCACTAATTGCAATGAACTCCTTCAGATTAACACCTTCGGCCATTCCTCCGAGCCAACTGAACATCATATATGGTACGGGAGTGAGAGCTGATATAGCGATTGCCCAAAACTTATAATCTGCATATAATCTGAATGCCTGTTCGACCTTATGACCGAGGTGAAAGAAATTGAAAGCATTCACAACGCTTGTCTGCCCAATCGCAATTCCGAGACAAAATGCAATAGTTCCTCCGATTACCGAAAAGAATGCGCAGGTCAAGCCATAACGTATTGATTTTTTGGGTTTGCCGAGGCAAAGGCCTATGACCAGACAATCGGCTGGTATGGGGACACAAATTGGTTCGGTTACAGCAAGGATAATAAGCGCTAAAAAACCGAATCTTGTATCAGCCCAGTGGATGACCCAGTTATAAAGCCGGCGGTGAAGGTACCAGGATTTTATTCGTTGCTCGTCGCTCGTATCCGTCTTCGCTGAAGCTGCGCCGGACAGGTCTGATATCTCGTTGTTCTTATTGTGGTCGTTCATATTTTTGAGTTTTTAATTTTTGTTCAAAGAATACGTACAGGAGATTATAATGTCAATGAGTAAATTACGGCTTTTGGAGCTCATTAAAAGAGGTTATGGAACACAGAGAGCAAATTACCAAAGTAAAGAATGGATTGTTAGTTCTGGCTCCAGCGAAGATTAATCTAAGCCTTCTCGTTGACGGAGTTCGGGACGACGGCTTTCACGAGATACATACAGTAATCTGTAAGGTCAACTTTTACGATGAGCTGCTGATTGAGGAGGGAGCAAAAAAGGGAATTGAACTTATATGCAAAGGGCCGCGGTGGGCACCGGAAGCGCAAGATAATCTGGTGTACCGGGCGTGTGAAGGGCTTTTTGAACACTGCGGTATCAAGACAGATATAAAGATAACACTTTGCAAAAATATACCTGCAGGCAGCGGGCTGGGCTCGGCGAGCAGCGATGCGGCAGCGACACTTACAGGAGTTAATCGACTGCTGGGCCTCGGTGTGAAAGTTCAAGAGCTTAGCGCAATAGGGAGACATCTGGGCAGTGACGTTGCCTTCTTTATGGGTGGACCTTTGTCGGTTTGTACGGGTCGTGGAGAAAAAGTAAAAAAAATTAGTGAAATTTTTAATTTTTTAGCTGTTTTAGTGTTGCCTGACGTAAACATTTGCACTAAAATGGTTTACGAAAGCTACGAGCCCGATGAGGAACATTTTGAGCAACTTAGTAGAGAAATAAACAAATATGTTGAAAAAAACAGGATTGATTTTGTTGCCAAAATGTGCACAAATATGCTGGAGAAAAGTTGCTTTTCAATAAATAAAGGGCTATTAGAGCTGAAGAGAAGATTAGAAAGAGATTTTGCCAGGCCATGGTGCCTTAGCGGTACTGGTTCAAGTATGTTTTGTATTTTTGAACATGGGGACAATAAAAAAGCATTAGAATACAAAAGTCAAATTTCCGAAAGAATCGGATGCGAGAGCATCATCGTAAATAACAATAGATGGTAGACTTTTTAGCGAGGCAAAAAAATGGAAATCACTGAAGTAAGAATCAAACTGATTAATAACAAAGACGAAAGACTGAAGGCTTTCTGTTCGGTGACCTTTGACAATGAGTTTGTTGTTCGTGACATCAAGATCATCGAAGGAGCGAAGGGGATATTTGTGGCGATGCCTTCACGTAAGATGAGCGACCATTGTGAGAAGTGCGGCGGTAAGAATCATCTTCGAGCCAGGTTCTGTAATAACTGCGGCACGGCACTCATTGAGAATCGGGCAAGGAAAGACGCTCAGGGCAGGATGAAACTTCATGCAGATATTGCCCACCCGATTAACGCCGACTGCAGGCGTAAGATTCAGGAGAAAGTTACGGCTGCTTTCAATGAAGAGATGGAAAAAGCAAAAGAGCCCGGCTATAAACCAGTTGAGATGGATGAGCCGGATAATGACGTACCTGAAATAGTGTAAATGAAAAAATGATATGCAGGCAAGTGCCCGGCGATTGCATTTGGTCGGGCTTACATTACGAGGTCTTCAAGTACCTTATCAAGAGCAATATCGAGACGTTTATTAATATCATATTGTCCCTCTGTGAGCTGATGTCTAACACTAAGAACTTTTTCTTTTCTCACTTCCGGCAGGGAAGCAATCTTTTTTAGTACCTGACCAATAGGAGTGTTGTTAATGTTTTCAAGGATTTTTTCCATAATTAAATCTTTATCTTCCGGCAGTTTTTCATCTGCTGAATCTTGGGGCCTTTCTTGCTGCTCAAAGTTACTGTAACTGCAATCCGCCATTTTCATTACCTTGTTTTTCAGGGCGTATACCAGCCGGCGCCATCCATCATTGCCTTTAGGGCCGATAACCACTA
>CAZMQF010000023.1:0-22026 GCA_964568365.1 uncultured Pirellulales bacterium
TTGCAATTGGAGTCTTTGTGCTTTTGTACGGTATATCATACGTATTCTTTTCAAGCCAGTTCAACGTGCCGGTTCCGCGGATATTCGATTTGGTCGGCTCAGGATTCTTAGGCTTCTGGGCAGGCCTTCTTATATGGAGCTTTGCCATTGTCCTTATATCTGTTATGCCGATATCTCAGAACAGCTTTTTGCAGAGCGTTGGCTTTACAAAGCAATTTCAACAGACAAACGTGTCATATATGAGCTGGTGGGTTAATAAGGTTAACAATCTCGTTTCGTACAAAAGCAATTATCTCTCCACGGAAGAGCTGGTTGACCAGATGTACCAGAAGGCTGAACAGAGAAAGCCAAAAAAGACAACGCTGAAAATATACGTACCGCCGGAACCAAATGAGCCAAATGAGCCTGCAAATCTGACCGGCCGGAAAGAGCCGATAACCTGTCCGGATATCGCAGACCAGAACAGTCTGAACACAGGGAAAAATGCAAAGACGGGCGAAACCGAGATGGAATAAGGCTCAGCTTTTTGCCTGGTCGAGGATAAGGTTCTTGACCTTTCTGCTCGGCAAATCAAAAGCTCCGTAAGCTGCAGCAGCGGCACCTCTCAAATCAGGCTCAGTATCCTGCGAGCTTATAAGTGAGTAAATAGCATCTATCAGCTCGACATTAAGCAGATTAGCATTAACTTTGGCTGATGTAGCAAGGGAATCGAAACCTGCTATGCGAACTTCCATAGAGTTTCTCTCATCAAGTGCCATTGCTGCTATTGTCCTCTGTGCATCAGCGCTGTTCAGATATGCCAGGACCTGTCCTGCGAGGATTTGAAGCTGCTCTCGCTCGTCTTTAGTCGCGCTTATCAGTGCGCTTTGTGCACCTGCCAGGTTGATGATTTTGTTTCTGCTCTGAGCTGCGTTAAGCATAGCAGCGGCTGCACGCAGGGCATAGCTGTCTGCCAATTGCTGCGGCCAGAGCTGGGAATCTTCTATTTTTTCATTTTGGTCAAGAGCTTCAGCAAGGTTCTCTGTAACGAGCTTGCTTTCAGCGAACTCGATTGTCGGCCCTGCTGTTGCTATGGCAATAGCGGCGCTATATCGAACACTCCTGTCATTATAGGAAAGAGCCTGAATTAGCGGCTGGGCTATACCAAGATGGTAAAGCAGTGACTTCTCACCGGCAATCTTTGCAAGGGCCTCAACCGCTCCGAGTGCAACATAACTGTCTTCGTCTTTTAACGCTCTTGCCAGCGCCTGATGAAGATACTCCGGGCCTGCTGTCGTCGCATAAGTCATAGCGTCCGGATGCTCGATGCCAAAATAATTCGGCATCTGTACGCCGGTCGATTCAGCTTTGAAAAAGGCAGCAAGCCAGAGGCCGATAGACTGCCCGAAAGAAGCATCTGCCCTCAATGACCATTCGCAGCATCGCATAACCATCAGCTCATAGAAATAGCTCTTGTCAACCTCCACCCTTTCGAGCCTGCTGTTATCAGGATTCCAAAACCAGATATTTGCGAATTCAGCATCTACTGCAGGGCTGAGGGAATCTGCGTGATAGTAATAATTCTCGGCAAGATTGTAGAAAAGCAAAGCAGCAGGTACCGTTAGAGCGGATGGGTCGATTTTTTTGATGCTTTCCCTTGCGAGCTCTCTTAGCTGTGCTGATTTATCATTTTCAACAATATATTTCAAATACGCCAGAGACTGGGGATATTCAATCTGCCCGAGAGTCTCTATTATTGTTGCCTTAATGGTAACATTATCAATCTGCAAAGCTGCGCCAAGGGGCCTGATAGCATCTCTGCCAATTTTGGGAAGAGCCCGGATTATATTAGGCCATTCCTCTTCTCTGGATGAGTCAGTCAGTGCATCTACCATATACATTATCGAGTATTCACCAGCGTCCTGCAACCTCATTACACCATTAAGCCAACCTCTGTTGCCACTGCTCAGTCTCTTTATCTCCTCCACAATAATCTTCGGGTCACGTCTGCGGATAAATCTTCCCTTTTCAATCAATCCAATTATTTGGGAACTGACATCAGCCAGTTCCCTGTCATGCTCATTTTCTTTTGCCTTCTGCAGAATAATATCGCTCTGCGGAATAGCTGAGCTGCTTTCGAGCAATTGAACAGGGTCGGGATTACTTTCGATTATCAGTTTCGCTGTACCTTTCGCCAGGTCAAGACGGCCTATTCTCAAGTAATGCAAAAAGTCTCCGAATTGCTCATTAACACTTTGATTGTTTAGACCTTCAGCGAAAAGCGGTGACAAGCAAACGAAAAATGTTACGAAAACATAAGCGAAGGATTTTCTACTAAGCATTAAAAACTCTCCAAAAGTCTTTGCATTTCCAGAACAATAAACCGGCCGAAAAAAATAAATGTCAGCATTTCGGCCGGCCCTAACCCTCAAAAATGGTGCCTCTGAGCGGTTTTTATCGAGCACAAGCACAATCTACCGCTAAGTTTAATGTCGTCTTAGATGCTTATATACTATAGAAAAATACCTATTCTGTCAATAAAAAAACGCTCATTACAAAATAGAGCGATTGGGAATTATAGGCAAATGACTTGAAATGCAAAGAATTCTTCTTTAGCAGACAATAATAACATTATAGGACATTCATTTAGCCTTCGTTAATTCTGTGTTTTTCAAGCCAGTCTTTGACCCATTTAACAGCCTGCTGCTTTGTTTGCAGAGTATTTTCGAGCTGAGCAATGTACATCTCCTCAGCGAGGCAACCGAGTTACGGGCCGGGTTTTGGCACCCACTTTTTCAGTTCGGCCTTTATATCCGTAAATTCCGGCCTTTGGGCAATATTTGTAAATTCATCAGGGTCGGTATTATGGTCGTATAGCTCCTCAGAGCCATCGTTATAAAGAATATAACGATATCTTTCAGTTCTGACAGAGTGGTCGCCGCCCTGTCCCCAGGTAGTCACCGCAGGATATCTCCATGAGGCATTTGGATTCTTTAATAAGGGCATCAAATTGTGTCCCTCAATTTTCGACTGCTGCGAAAGATTGCACAAATCAATTAGTGTCGGATAAATATCCAGCAGCGTTACAGGCCTGGGGCATGTCGAATTGACATTTGTGATGCCTGGTGCAATAAAAATCAAAGGTACCTTAGTTGATTCCTCCCATAGTGTAAACTTTTCCC
Source organism: uncultured Pirellulales bacterium (assembly GCA_964568365.1). Classification (GTDB taxonomy): domain Bacteria; phylum Planctomycetota; class Phycisphaerae; order Sedimentisphaerales; family Anaerobacaceae; genus CAYLMG01. Next base: position 3,162 of record CAZMQF010000023.1, read on the forward strand.
AGTGTTCTTTTTCTCCGATATGCATCCCATGGTCAGACCAGAGAACAATGATGGTGTTGTTAGAGTATTGGCTTTTCTCAAAGGCATTTATAAGGCGTCCCAACTGTGCATCGGCAAAACTGATACTTGCAAGATAGCCCTGAACGGCATTTTTCCAGAGATCATTTGCGACGAGCCATCTTTGCCATTGTCTTCTGCAATATCTTTTTCCGACAGGCGAGCAGTCATCGAGGTCGTTCTCCTGAATCCTGGGCAGCTCAATCTCCTCAAGCGGATACAAGTCGAAATATTTTTTTGGTACGAACCAGGGTATATGCGGCCGGAAGATACCGACGCCCATAAACAAAGGCTTATCGTGCTGTTTGGAGAATTGTTCTATGGCCCAGTCAACAACTTTATAGTCAGCCATCTGCGGGTCTTCACCGAGAGGAGCAAAATCGAAGAAGTAAGAAGGTTTCCGGCCGCCTTTGTCACCATCAGCAACTCGTCCCCATACTACAGTTCCATCATTATTAATCCGTGCTTCTTGAGGCCAGACAGTCTCAGGTAATGAGCGTCGCTTGGAAGGAAAATATTCATCCCAAATTCCAAAATCATTCTGGTCGACTCCGTAAGCAGTTTGTATCCAGGAAAGGCAATGGAACAGTTTGCCGCCGCCAATAGTTTTATATCCGTTGTTCCTGAAGTGCTCCGGTATGGTTATTGCATCTTTTAATAGAGGAGACTGCCGCCAAAACTGATTATTATTAAATATACCGGAAGTATCAGGGCTTATACCTGTCATCAGGCTTGTCCTTGAGGGATTGCATGCCGGCGCGGAGCAGTGGGCGTTAGTAAAAAGAACTCCCTTTGCGGCCAGCTTGTCGAGGTTCGGGGTTTTTACGCCGGGTCTTCCGCCAAGACAATTCACCCAGTCATTAAGGTCGTCAATCGAAATAAACAGGACGTTCGGCCTGGTTTTATTACCTGTTTTATTGTTGCCCCTTAGAAAATCTCGGCAGCCGGTCAAAGCCAAAGAAGCTGTTCCCAATCCGACAGTTTTCAAAAAAGTTCTGCGATTATAATATTTCATTTCAACCTCTCAAATTACAATTTAAATTAACTTCAATAAGACTTTCTCATTCACAAGCATATATTCCTTAGATTATCAGGCTGCTTATATGAATTAATTATTTTTATAAAAGCGTTTTTATTTAATCAAGCTGTTTATTTTCTATTTCAAAAAAATGATAAAGATTACGATTTATTTTGACTTCGAGGCTGATTCGGCTGCCAGGTGAGCTGCAATTTGTGTGATTCTCGGCAGGGCATAGTCAAAGAATTTCTTATAACTGTCACAGAAGTATGTGTGTCCGCTGTCGCCTCCCTTTCGGGCAATTTTATTTTTTTGGCACCCGCCCCTGCAGACGTCAAGGTATCTGCAGATAAGGCAATTATTGCTAAGGTCCTGTTTTTTTAAGTTAAATTCTTTTTTTCTGCTGCCTGCGGCGAGGTCTTTTATAGGCGTCTTGATAATATTGCCGAGTTTGTAATCCGGTTTTACGAAAAAATCACAGGGAAAGGCGTCGCCGGTATGCTCAATTACTATATAGCCGTCACACTGCGTTGCGAAGGTACAGATTGTATGACTGCCGGTGACATAATAAGAAACGATTGACTCGAAATCACGAATACTTAAGTTTTGCGGCCCGATTTCGCACCATCTCTTAAAAGTTTTACAAAGAAATTTACCATACTGTTCGGCAGTAACGGAAAAATCGGCAATTCTGCCAGTGGTCCTGTCAACTTCGAGGCAGGGTATAAACTGAAGATACTTTATTCCCAGCTTTGTGAAGAAATCAATAAGCTTGTCAGGGTGGTCGGAGTTTTTACGACTCAGAAGTACGAGAGCGTTGAATTCAACGTTGTGTTGCTTTAATTTCTTAATCGCATTCATCACCTTGTGATAGGTGCCGTTACCGGCAAAATCCTTTCTATAATAATCGTGAAACTCTCGCGGACCGTCAATACTTATGCCGACAAGAAATTTGTATTTATTCAGGAATCTGCACCAGGCATCATCGATTAAAATTCCATTTGTTTGTAATGCATTGCTTATTATTTGTCCTGATTTTCCATATTTTTTCTGAAGCTCTATAGCTCTCTTAAAGAAATCCAGGCCCATAAGAGTCGGCTCACCGCCCTGCCAGGAAAAACTGGACATCGGCAGGCGAAGAGCAAGATAGTCTTTTGTCATTTTTTCGAGGACTTCATAGCTCATTCGCTGACTGCCTTTGCCGATTTGTGGGGCACGATTTTTGTAAAAGCAGTATTCACAATCAAGATTGCAGTCTGAACCAGATGGTTTTATCAGTAAAACAAAGGGCTGCATTCTTTTAATATTTCCAAATAGTTGCGTCTGTATTTATCGGTTAGTCTTATGTTTTTGTAACCAGTTTCTGACCCATTCCTCGGCCTGCTGCTTTGTTTGCAGAGTATTTTCGAGCTGAGCAATGTACATTTCCTCAGCCAGCCGGCCAATCAAAGGTCCTGGACAGGCGCCTAATTTGATTAGCTCATAACCGTCTAACAAAGGCTTAGGCCTTAGCTCAATGTCACCTAATTTTCTGATTCTTCTTCTCAGCTTAATAAGTGAGCTTATACTTTTGTTCTCCGCCCTGAGAACAGCCCGCTGCAGCTCGTAAAGGTCTCGAAAATACGGTTCTGAAAGTATCAGTTTCAACCGGGCAAGTGACATTTTATCGTCAAGCAATTTGCCTCTGTTGGTCAGCAGAAATCTTATGTGCTTTGTCTGATTTCTGCTTAGTTTGAGAACCTTTATTTTATCAATTGCAAATTCCGTCGGACATCCGACGAACAAAGCTGCCAGAGCAATGGCGAAGTCTGTCTTCTTCTTTAATCTGTTTAGAACTTTAATAGCCAGGTTTATCTGCTCCGGGATAAGGCCGGGGAAGATTTGCTTAACCAGACCCGCTCTTTCCATCAGCCATAGGCCGTCAGCTCTGTTGGGGTCGGTCAGTATGGCCTCCAATTCCATACATATTCGTTCACCGCTGATTTTGCAAATTCGAGCTGCATACCTGCAAACGGCGGAGAGGGTATTGGGTTCTATTTCAAAGTCGAGCTGAGCAGCAAAGCGCACCGCACGCAGCATCCGCAGGTAATCTTCGGCAAACCGTTCCTCCGGCTTGCCGATTGTTCGCACTATTTTCTTTTTCAGGTCAGCCTGCCCGTCAACGAAATCGATAACTTTTTTTCCCAAAGGCTGGTAAAACATTCCGTTGATTGTAAAGTCTCTTCTCGCGGCATCTTCCGCAGCATCTGTAAATCTGACGGCCTCCGGATGTCTGCCATCCTCATAATCCGCTTCGGCTCTGAAGGTTGCAACTTCGATTTGCTTATCATCGAGCAAGACCATAACGACTCCAAACTTTGCACCGACCTTCAGTGTCCTCTCGAACAATTTTATGATTTGCTGCGGCTTTGCATTCGTTGCAACGTCATAATCTTTTGCCGCCCTGCCGAGCAGCATATCGCGCACGCAGCCGCCGGCCAGCAACGCCTCAAAGCCGTTGCGGTGCAGCGTTTTTATTATTTTTATTGCAGCCTGTTTATTTGTCATTGACCTAACGCACCAAAAATGTAACAGCCATTTTACCCCATATCCGTCTTTCCGCTATCTTAAAAGAGCCGTACTTTTGCAGCAACTGCGTTTTTTTATGTGTTCTTACTACAATAACAGAATTGGCGGCTGCCTGCTGCTCTAATAAGTTAAATATAGCCGCAAGCTGCGATTTTTCACCGACATCATCTGTCAGCTTATATGGCGGGTCAATGAAAACAAGGTCGTAGGCTTTTTTCTTCGAGTCGATAACAGCACCAATCTTAAAAGCATTTGCCGTTATAACTTTTGATTCTTTTACGAAACCGGCTTTTGCTATATTTCTTTTAAGCAGAGTCACTATTTCCTGGTCTTTTTCAACAAAGCAGACGAAATCGGCCCCCCTGCTGAGAGCTTCGAGCCCGAGTGAGCCGACGCCGCAAAAAAGGTCGGCGACAATTCTTCCTGCGGGAAGGTCGTATTTGTAAAGAACGCTGAAAACCGATTCCTTGACCCTGTCGAGAATGGGCCTTGAGATATCCGTTTTCGGGCTAAAAAGCTTCATACCTTTTTTTGTGCCGGCTATAATTCGCATTATGATAATATATAAAACAGAAGATTTTTTGGCGAGAGTTTTGTTGAGATTCAATTTCGAAAAACTGCACTAAAGCAGCAGATTCTGCATCTGAACGGCGCAGGTGCGGAATTTTTCAGCGGACAATGTTACAGTCTTCCATTTTGGGCTTCTAACTTTCACAAACCTGATATAATCATCCAGCCTGATACAAAAGAAAATGTATCGGGAGCCGTTGAAATCATAAACCTTCCTTCCGTCAAAATCGACGTCAATTTTTTCGATTTTGTAAGCGAAGACAAAAGAAGCCGTATGAGTCGGCCCGAAGACCTGCTGCCATCCCAAAAGGCCTTCAATATCATCGGCTGTCACCCAGCATTCGAAACCTGTAAGTTTGGCGAAGCTTGTGCCGCTGAACTTTCTGCCCTTGACTTCCGCTACTATTATCTGCTGATTCGGCGGGTATATAAGATAATCGAAGCTCTTGATATTCGAACGGCCGAGAGCCGCCCTCTTTTGCTCATCGACTGCTATGTATTGAATGTGATTGTCAATCAACCAGTTTCCAAAGGCTTTTTCATAATGATTAAGATGAAAGTTTTTCATTTAGGACTGTTCAGTTCTTTTAAAAACTTTTCAACCTGAACAAGCTGCTGGTCACCCGTCATCATATCTTTAATAACGAGATTTTTATCCCTGAGCTCTTCGCCGATTATAATACATTTTTTTGTATTTTTTCTTGCGGCCTCTTTTAGCTGTTTTGCAAGACCGCCCTTTTTGTACAAGCTGAAATCAGTTTTATAGCCTAACCTTCGCAGCCTGGCTGTCAACCTAACAGCTTCATCCTCCGGTGTTGAGCTTACAATTCCCTCTTTACTATCAAAAGTTTCAGCACCTACGGCTATAACAAAATAATCAAGTGCTGTTGTCGGTATTTCTTTTTGCAGAAGCCCTTTTTCCCGCAAGACGATTTCCAGTACACAGTCGCCCATTCCCATTCCCGTAGCCGGCACGTCCGGCCCGCCGAAATCCTTAAGCAGGTTATCATATCTGCCGCCGCCGCAGATGGCCCTAAGCTCTTCGTCAGCGGAGCAAACCTCAAATACAATACCCGTATAATATGCCAGTCCGCGTACAATGCCGGCATCGAACCTGCAAAAATCACTCACGCCCATTTCATTTAGATAATTTTTATTCAATGCAAGCTCATCAAGAGCCTGCTCAATTTCATCATTTAAAGTAATAACTTTTTTAATTTCTGAAACTTCTTTAGTTTCCATAAAACTTACTATTTTATCTGAAATCTTTTTGTCGCCGACCTTTTCATTAAGAATTTGCTTAAAAGTATCTGATGGCAGCTTTGCCTTTTTGTCCAGCAGTGCATACATCGCATCGAGGTCTTTATCAGGAATTCCGATACTTTTTAGAACAGCAGATAGCAGTTTTCTGCTGGATATCTTCACCACTACATCATCAGGTTTCAGGCCAACATACATCAGATAATCTATCGTTGTAAAAATTATTTCCGCATCAGCCAGCACATCATCGGTTCCGATGATATCAATATTCCACTGGAAGAACTCGCGCAGGCGGCCCTTTTGGGGACGTTCGGCGCGGAAGAGCCTGGGAACAGAAAACCACTTTATGGGTTTTGGCAAAGAGTTAATTCTCTGGTTGACCATTCGCGCAAGAGAGGGTGTCATTTCGGGAATAAGAGCGAGGTCTCTGCCGCCGCGGTCTTTGAGGGAAAATAGCTGCTCAACAATCTCATCGCCGCTTTTTATCTGAAACATTTTGAGATGTTCAAGGATAGGGCTGTCATACTCTTCAAAGCCGTTACGCAAAGAAACAGCTTTCCAGCCATCGATTATAAAATTGCGAACGGCCATTTCTGCCGGATAAAAATCTCTCGTCCCTTTTACAGATTGAATTTTCATTTCTTTCCTTTTTTCCTTTTAAGTTCCGGAATTGGGTCCATATTATTATCGAATTTATTCTTTATATACTCTTCAATTTGTTTATCGTCCTTAAAATACAGCTCGTAATCGTATTCACCTTCTATGAAGTCACAGACTTTTGTAGTATATGTTCTGCAGATTTTCGGCCTTTTGTCATATATAGCGCACCTGGAATCATCAGTCAGGTATTTGCACTTACTTTTTATGCTGATATACCAGTCACCGTCTTCAACGAAAACAGTAATACCTTCATGGCACAGATACCATTTTATGTCCTCATAATCCTGCTCGTCTTCCGGTGTCTCAATCGGCAGTGCAAAATACCTGCAGCAAAGTCCGGTGCATTTGTCGCATAAGTTTTCTTTCGCCATCAACAAAACTCCAATTAGACAACTATAGATTAACATGGCAATTAGATACCCGAACACTATAAGCTATGTAAAAGTAAACGTCAAGAAATGGGACTGATTAAAGGCCGGAACCTCAGCAGGCTGTAAAAACATCATAAAAAAGGCTGTAAGCTCATCACTTACAGCCTCAGCCTTTGCCTTAATTTCTTATACCAGATTAAAACTTTTACCTTTTCCGCATTAACAACAATCCGCTCCCCATCCCGAGCATACAAACAGTAGCAGGCTCAGGTGCAGCTCTGCAGTTTGGATAGTCACCTGTCAAATCACCGGCAACAACAACCCTACAACCATCAATTCCGATAAGGACATCTCCATAGGTGCCATATTCCGCCGGCATAACATTCGAATAGAACCAAAAAGTGCCGTGTCCCTCCGGTCCGGATTCTATACCCGCTGGAAAATACGGCTTACCGTATTTGATTAGGGGTAAATCCGGAAGAATGCCTTCAATGAACGAGCCGCTCCAGCCCATTGATAAAGGGTCGTCAGGATGGCTTTGGCTCGTCGAGTAACCTGCGTATGTGTCAAACTCAAAGAGATGGCCCGGTTCAGAACAACCGCTGTCTAATTTCAGTATCCACTTTTCGAGGTCCGCACAGCGGGAGTAATTCAGGTCCCATTCAAGCTCTATCTCATAGAGATACCACCCGGAGTAGTCACCATCGCCAAGCAATGTTGCCGTACTTGTTCCGGAAATCGAAGACTCCACATAACATGCAAACAGCGGTGCACTCAAAAAACAAGCAACAAAAAAACAAACTAACGCTCTGACCTTCTTCATCTTATTCCCCCCTTTCCCCTATGCACGATTTTACAAAATAATCCTGCACAAATTCAAAAATATGAGATAAGCAAATAAGAAAGGCGAACAGCCTTTCACCCCCATTTAGAAAATATATTATAATCAAACAGTACTTCTAAATCAATCTAATTCAGGAAAAATTCACGGACAAAACTGAATATTTTCTATAGTCATATAATGTCATCCTTAATTTTGTGTTAAGTGTAAATATATGGGACTACTTTTGAAAATATAAAAGTTAAAGCTGAATTTTCTAAACTGTCTTTCGATTGTCACGCTGTGTTGCGAGTACTGATGCAAAGACCAGCGCAGCAGTCTCGGTTCTCAGAATGGTTTTAGTCAAGCGGATAGGTTCTGCTCTTTTTGATTTTAAGAAATCCTGCTCATCGTCGGTAAGACCGCCTTCCGGGCCGACAAAAACAATAATATCCGTTCCGCTCAAACAGCAGTGTAATAAATTATCTCCCTTCTCATCGACACTGCCGAAGATTACCCTGGCTCTATCGTATTGTTCCTGTAATATTCCCAGAGCCTCAGTAAAAGGTAAGGGAATGTCAATTATGGGCAGGAAAATTCTGCCCGACTGCTTTGCCGCAGAGACAGCGAGTCTTGTCCAGCGGTCGAGTATTTTCGGATTATGTGGATATCTGACGGTCCTGTCGAACATAACCGGAGTAATCCTGTCTATGCCAAGCTCGGCAGCTTTTTCAATTAACCAGTCAAATCTTTGACCTTTTGCGATAGAAACAGCCAGTATTATTCTGCCGTCAGCCCGTGGATTGTGTTGAGTTGTTCGAATAATATGCAGGATAGCCGCTTTCCTGCTTTTCTCTTTTATCGTCGCCTCCGCGAGCAGTCCTTTGCCGTCGAATAGTTCGACATCCTGGCCGCTATTGAGCCTGAGCACCCTGCTGAGATGTTCGAACTCAGCGCCCTGCAGCTTGCTAACCGGCTCAAGAATATCAGGGCAGTAAAATCTGTACCCACTCATAATCCGCACCCTTTTTTTGAGAAGTTAAACTTAGTATTTATCAGCAAGACTCCGGTCAATACACAAACAGTACCGACTAAAAGCGATATTGTAATTCTTTCCTTCAGAATCAGAAACGCGAGGATAACGGTAAAAACCGGAATAAAGTTTATAAACTGGGAAGCCTTTACCGGGCCTATTATTTTCAGGCCGTCATAATACCAGACATAACTTATTACCGTGCCGAATATGGCTAAGTAAATTATAGCCGACCAGTCTTTACTAAAATTATAGCTCGTTATGTCAGCAAATAAGTTACCAAAAGCAGCCGGTATAAAAAGCATAATTGTGCCAAGCAGAACCGAGTATGTGACCATTACCAGGCCGGAGAGTCTATGGAGCATTGCTTTACCCACCAAAGAATATATTGTCCAGCATATCACACAGCCAAAAATGCACAACTCGCCTGTGCCGAGCCCTTTTTTGAAGACGTCAGTTAATTTACCTTGCGTTATAACAAAAAAGGCCCCGAAAACGGATAATATAATACCAGCCAGTTTTAATAAAGTGAGTCTTTCTTTGAATAAAAAGACGCTAAACAAGGTAATGAAAACAGGACAGGTTGCAATAATAAGAGAAGCGCGGGAAGATTCTATTCTTTTCAAACCGGTCAAAAAAAGAAAGTGATACAGGAACACACCGGAAAGCGCCAGCAGTATTACCGGGGCAATTTCATTACGCTTTAGTCTCGGCAGAGCTTTCTCTTTCAGCCGGGTAATAATAACCAGTGGGATTGAGGCGAAAAAAAATCTTAAAAAAGCTGCACAGAACGGCGTGACTGCTCCTTCCTCCCTGCCGAGGACTCTGCCGGCGATAAAGGTACCTGCCCAGAATATGGAAGTTAACAGTAGTTTTACGTAAATCAACATTATAAAAAAAAACTTTTATTAAAAAATTTGATGTTAGCCGATTAGCAGGCCGCAGGCAAATGAAAACTTCAAAGGACAAAAGACTCACAAAATTTAGAGTATGAAGGATTGGTTTAATACCTATGATTTACATTGATTATATTTACCAGGAATTTATAATTTATAGAAATTCTAAAAATCCGTAGTAAATGGAAAATGCAACAAAATAAATAAAAGGGGACAATTATGAAATGCCCTAACTGCGGAGAAGAAATCAATCGCCAGAGCAGTGTGTGTGAGAAATGCGGCACAGGTATTACCAATACAAAAAGCACAGATTCATCAACCAAAGCCGGAACAAGTAAATTAGCTGTTGCAGCCCTGGTTTCAGGGATCCTGGCTTTTTTCACCTTTGGTATATCACTAATATTTATGGCGATATTCAGCAGATACGCTTTACGTGAAATAAAAAGAAGCGCTGGAAAATTAAAAGGCAAATACTATGTTTATGCTTCAAAAGTAATATCTTTATTATTCATTTTGTGCGCTGTAATCACTATTTACTTCTGGCAGATGGACGCCGAGCCGATACCCAACGACTATACGGTCGAGGACTTTGTTTCAGCCCCACAAGAATATGCTGTTACATATGAGCTGCTGAAAAGTTTTGAAAATTATAATGACATTATTCCTGAATCTGTTTTTGCATACGAGGATATGCCGGAAGAAAAAGCAAGGCAGAAACTGTTCGAGATATTGAAGCAGGTTTCTCTGGATAGTGATTCCAAATCAGAACCGATTGATATTAATGACTTCGCTGGCTTCGGTTCGATAGCGCGTGAACTTGAAAATATACTCCTGAGACCAGATTACAAAAGAAAACGGCTGCTCGGACAATTGATTACAGAAGATGTAAATAAACAATGGCTTCGGGCTGCCCCTGCCAGACAGGTAATAGAGCAGCTCAGCCAATATGAACATATTGCAGACCTGTCGATACAAAACATTCATGATGTTGGATACTACCTGCCCCTGAAGGAAATGAGGTACCTGGCAATCTTATATCACAATTATATTATCGTACAGGTTGAGCAGGAAAATATTGATGAATCTATAAGTGAACTTATAAAATTCAACTCAATTATCAGAAAACTTTCTGTAAATGCCAGGGGAATTGTTGCAAAACTCGTTTGCATTGCCGTGCTTGCAATAAACCTTGATGCAGCAGATTATATCGTTAACCATCCTCAAATAACCGCAGAGCAAATACAATCGTTATCTCAACATTTTTGCCCTTTAACCCATTTGGAAACATCCCTGAAAAATCCGGTTATAAGTGAGTATCTTATGTTCAGGAATGTGTTATATGACGATATTCTTAAACCTAAGTCTAAATTTAGAATACCAAGGTTCTTTGCCAAACCCAATTCAACTCTCAGAACATACAGAAATACGGTCGAAAAAGCCCTCTACGATTCAGGTGAAATCGAATCATTCAATCTAATGCCGATGTACCCTAAGCCGATAGCAAAACTTTTCAGTGACTCAATAGTTGAAAACATTTATAACGACGAAATAACCCTGAGAGATAAAATATATAATCCAATAGGTGTACTACTGATTAGTATTTTATCACCATCATATAATCCGATAATCAGGGTAAGAACAAGGCTTCAAATCCAGGATGATTTATTTCAAATAATCCTCAATAAACGACTCGGTAAGGAGATTAACCTGAAAGCCCGTGCATACGGTGAAAATTATATTATTGACAGTGTCAACCACAGAATACTCAGCCACGGGCCGGACAGAAAAGCCGGCACAGAGGATGATATCTTCCGCCAATACAATCCGGATGTCATTAATTTCGAATCAGATAATACAAACTTATAACCATAAAATCCTCACCGCGAGAGACGAAGCTAATCTTCTTTTATTTGCTTATATGTTGTTGACTGAGGCCGATTTTGTATATAAACTACTGAGCTATTAAAATCATCGGAATAGAGAAAACGAATATGGAAGAAAAAAAGGTAAAAATCGGAATCGTGGGATTTGGTACTGTCGGTACAGGAGTAATAAAGCTTATAGGCCAACAGGCGGATGATATAGCATCCAAAACCGGGCTGCGTCTCGAAATCGCCTGTGTAGTCGATACTGACACCGAAAGAAAAAGGGATGTTCAGCTGTCTGAAGGGATTTTAACAAATGATATAAACAGGCTCTTGAACGATAAGAGCATTACCATAGGCCTGGAACTTGTCGGCGGTACGACAGCAGCCAGGGATATTCAGCTCAGGATGCTCGAATCAGGCAAGGATGTCGTTACCGCCAATAAAGCGCTGCTGGCAGAACACGGCAGTGAGCTTTACAAGGCCGCCCACGAAAACTCGCGGTGCATAGCATTCGAAGCCAGTTGTGCAGCAGGAATTCCAATCATATCAGGCCTGCGCACCGGCTTGATTGCCAATGATATCACCGCAATATACGGAATCGTTAACGGCACCTGCAATTACATACTCTCGAATATGAGCAGCGAAGGTAAGGATTTTAACACCGTCCTCACAGAAGCACAAAAAAAAGGATATGCCGAAACCGACCCCACACTCGATATAAACGGCATGGACAGTGCCCATAAACTGGCAATCTTGGCATCAATTGCTTTAGGTTGTGAGATTTCACTCGAAGATATCTTTACAGAAGGTATTGAGTCAATCTCTCAGGAAGACATTAAGTATGGCGCTGAGATGGGCTATGTTCTGAAGCTGCTGGCCATCGGCCGAAAGGATAGTAACAATAAGATTTCACTCAGGGTACATCCTTCATTTATAAGCAGGGACAATTCTCTCGCTAATGTCGATGGCCCATTTAATGCCATCAGTATATTCAGCAGCGCAGCAGGACAGGTCATCTATTATGGAAGAGGTGCCGGAATGATGCCTACTGCAAGTGCAGTTGTGGCCGACATTATAGATGTCGCGCTCGGCAACTCGGCTAACACTTTCAGGAATCTCAAACTTAAACCAAGAAGTGAAACTTCTGTTCTGTTAGACAAAATTGACAACCTTATCAGCCGGTTCTACATCCGTGTTATGTGCAAGGACCGGCCGGGAGTTGTCGCAAAATGGAGCAAAATCCTCGCCGAGAACGAGATAAGCATTTCAGGAGCACTACAGCATGAGGGTACGGGGCCTGAAAATACAGTGCCGGTGGTGATTCTGACACATCCGACTCAGCAGAAAAATGTAACAGCAGCATTGAAAGATATGGAAAAGCTCGATGTCATAGGCGGAAAACCAATGTGCATAAGAATCGTTGATATACCGGAGGATAAGGATTAGTGACAAAGTATGCGATAATAATTCCTGACGGAGCTGCAGATGAGCCTATTGAGCAGCTCGGTAACAGGACTATTCTTGAAGCAGCCGAGATACCCAATATGGACAGGATAAGCTCACAAGGCAAACAGGGACTTGTCCAGACGATTCCTGATGGCATGGAAGCCGGCAGTGACGTAGCTCAGATGTCGCTTTTAGGCTATGACCCCGTTCGTTATTATTCCGGACGAGCACCGATTGAGGCGGTTGCCCGCAATATCAGGCTCTCGCCGGATGACTGGATTTTCAGGTGCAACCTCGTTACGGTTGTGGAAGGCAAAATGGCTGACCACAGTGCCGGACATATATCAACTCAAGAGGGCAAAAAGCTTATTGAGGATTTGAACGAACAGCTCGCCAGTAATAATATTCGCTTTTATCCAGGCGTAAGCTATCGGCATCTTCTGGTAATCAAGGGCCTTGATTTTGATGTTCAGACATACCCGCCTCACGATTATATAGGCACAGCAATAGAAAAGATTCTGCCGCGAGGCAAAAACGCTGAAATACTAACCGATTTGATAGCACACTCTCAGCAGCTTTTTACCAATCACGATATCAACAAGGTGAAAATAGACCTCGGCGAAAATCAGGTCAGCTCCATCTGGCTGTGGGGACAGGGTAAAAAGGCAAGGATGGAAAGCTTTAAAAAACGGTTCAACCTGAAAGGAGCAACCATCACCGCCGTTGACCTTGCACGCGGCCTGTCGAAACTGATAGGATTCGACATCATAGAAGTGCCGGGCGCTACCGGTTTTGTAGATACCAATTATAAAGGAAAAGGCTCAGCAGCGGTAGAAGCACTCCAAAAGTATGATATCGTTCTTGTTCATATCGAAGCGCCGGACGAAGCCGGGCACAGCGGCTCTGCAGAGCTCAAGAAAAAAACCGTCGAACAAATCGACAAATATATTGTCGGCCCTGTGTACGAAGCTTTGCAGCGCTATGACAGATGGCGAATACTTGTAGCCCCCGACCACCCGACTCCGGTCCGCACATGCGCCCATTCGCCGGAACCGGTCCCGTTCGCTATGACAGGAACCGCGGTCAGCGGCATTCTGCACACTACATTCAGCGAGGCCAATGCTGCCAAATCCGGTTTCAGGATAGATAAAGGTTTTGAACTTATGGAATATTTTCTGAAAATATAGCGGTAACAGGCGAAGAAAATATGGCGATAATAGTACTAAAGTTTGGAGGCACATCGGTTGCAAATGCAGAAAAGATAAGGCGTGCTGCTGAGCGTGTAATCAAAGCGGCTAAAAAAGGCTTTTCAGTGGTTGTGGTCGCATCGGCTCGCGGTAAGCAGACCGATGGATTAATCGCAGATGCTCTCGAGCTCAATCCCGAGCCGCCCGAAAGAGAATTAGACCAGCTGCTCAGTACAGGCGAGATTCAGACCGTATCACTCTTCGCTATGGCACTGGCTGCTGCCGGCTATGACGCAATCAGCTTCACAGGCGGACAAATCCGGATGATAACCGATGGAGTTCATACCAAGGCAAGAATAAAAAGCATTGACGCCGAACGAATCCACAATGAATTGAAAAAGGGCAGGATTGTACTCGTAGCCGGCTTTCAGGGTATAGATGAGTACGGCAACATCACAACTCTGGGCAGAGGCGGCTCGGATACAAGCGCCGTTGCTCTGGCGGCAGCTCTCGACGCTCAGCAGTGCGAGATTTATACAGACGTTGACGGCATCTTCACAACCGACCCGAGGATATTCAAAAAAGCAGTGAAAATGGAAAAAATCAGCTATGATGAGATACTCGAGATGGCAAGTATGGGTGCAGCAGTTATGCATTCCAGGGCTGTAGAGTTCGGTAAGAAACATAATGTAAAAATTCATGTCAGAAACAGCGGTAAAGAAATTGAGGGCACAAAAATTACTACAGAGGAGTCACAAATGGAAGATATAGTAGTTTCAGGCGCGACAATACAAGAGGATATGGCCAAAATCAGTCTCACTAATGTTGACAACAAGCCGGGCAATGCAGCCAGGCTGTTTTCCCAGCTTGCAAAGGCAAACGTGCTTATAAATGACATAGTGCAGACCGAAGTAAGCCCGCAAAAAGCGAACCTGTCTTTCACCATCGGTATTTCTGATTTACGGGCGGCGAAAAAGGCCGTCGAAGCAGTCAGGGGTGAGCTTAACTGCGATGATATCTTTGTTCGCGACGATATAGCCGAAATTTCTGTAATCGGTGTTGGGATGCGTAGTCATTACGGCATTGCCGATAAGATGTTTGGTGCGCTGGCCAGGGCAAAAGTAAATATAGATTCCATCACGACCAGTGAAATCCGGATAAGCTGCATTGTCGATAAGCAGCAGGGCCATAAGGCACTCCAGGCTGTCTGCCTCGCCTTCGAGCTTGACAGACCTGCCCCAAAAAGAAAAAAGTACAAAAAACGAAAACCGGCAAAAAAGTAAAAATCCGCTAAACCAGGGCAAAATTATTGACCAGAAAGGCCGACAAACCCGCCTTTGCAATGAGCCGCCAAATGAAAGCGGGCATAACCGCATTATGTTTGCTTTTGGCGGCGTTTGTTGTCTGGCTTGACCAGACAACCGCTCCTTTAAGTAAACAGCCGAAATCCGAAGACCGGCAAATCCTTTCCGATTTCGCCAAATACCACCAAAAAAGCTTCCTCGTCGTAAATGTTGTCGATGGAGACACAATCGATATAAACATACCTGACGCCAATAAAGAGACCACCAGAATACGCCTGTGGGGCGTCGATACTCCTGAAACCAAACATCCCGAAAGAGGCGTGATGTATTTCGGGCCGGAAGCTTCGCAAGAAACTCGCAAATTAACACTTGGAAAACTGGTAACAGTCTATCTCGAAGAGCATCGAACCAGGGGATACTACGGCCGATTACTGGCCTATATCCAGCTGCCGGACAGAAGCTTCTTGAATGAAACTTTACTCTCGGAGGGTTTCGCTTACGCAGACTGGCGGTTCCGGCACAGCTTTTATAACAAATACAAACAGTTGGAATCCGCCGCCAGAAGCGCCAAAAAAGGCCTATGGGAAGAAGTACAGCCTGAACAAATGCCACAATGGCGGCAAAAAGAAAACTAATCGCTGATTTAATTGATTTTATCATTTCAGCGTAATCATCATAATCAATGTAATCAGTGATAACTTTTTTTACCGCAGAGATTTTTAACCGCGGATTAACCCGCCAAAAGGCGAGCCGCAGGCCTCGCGGCCTTCGAGCCGAGGGGTCTCGCCACCATCGGCTTCGCCGATAGGCGAGTAGGCGGACACAGGTTAACACGGCCTTTTAAGAAATACTTCTTACAAAATATTTCTTGCTGTTTTGTCGGGATAATAACAAACGGTTAAATGCTAATGACAACTTTAGCAGGAACTGTATTTTTATGTATAGCTCTCTCCTTTATAATGTTCATTACTTTATGTTTCTATATAGAGAAACAAGTTCTGTATGCTTGACAAAGTCTGTTGAGGTCTTCACCATCTATAATACAAATATAAATTGTGTTTCCGCTCAAAGATTTTCCTATTGCAAAAGCTTCCATTTGTGATAAGATACTTTCATCAACTTTGCTATGATAAGCAACAAAAAACATATCTGCGGAGCTAGAAAATAAGCGAGAAATTTGATCTCCGTTTTTCCCCATTTTTTTAGGAGTTAGATTACCTTTGGTAGCTCTGCCTTTTAATGCGAAAGCCGCGGTTCTACGTTTTCCTTTGTATAAAACTTTACTTGTATATAGATCGTTTTTTTCACCCCCCCAGTCTTTAAATTCGTGGTTTTCTTTAAGTATTTTTTGAAAACCCTTCTTAAGAGTTATTTCTGGAGTATTATCGAGTTTAATAGAATTATCAATACTTCTGAAGTTTTTTACTTCTTTGAATGAATCAATTTCATCTACAGTGATTTTTCTTGTCTTAGGCTTGTTTCCTTTAATCACAATTTTAACTGTATTTGTAGAAATGTTAGGTCTTTGTTTAGTTGGGAGTCTTTTTTGAGGATTATTGAGAAGAGCATTTATTTGATCTTTGTGATGAGAAAATAGGTCGTATTTTTTATATGCCGTATCACCATCTTTTTTTGTTTGTTCTACTAAGTTGTTACCAGATAACTTACGTCCTTCTTGTAGAACTCGTATCCTTTTCAATCCTGTTGCGTTGACTATATCGGATACTGTTTTTATTCTTTTTTTTCCGAAGTATATCGCGTCATAAACTGCCCGCCTATCTTTGGAACGACCGATTATCTTTGCAGCATGAGTTAGATTTTCATTTAAATTCGCACGAATATCAGAAACTATTTGAGCCATTATAATACGCTTTATTTGTCTGATGTTATTGTAATATCTTTACTAATTCCTTTTAACATTTTGTTCACCGTACCAGTCGCCACTCCAATCCGTTTTCCAATCTCTGCCTGTGAGATTCCTCCCCTCCAAAGTTCAATCGCAAGTAAATTTTGTAACAATTGAGCGTTTGTTTTTAAATCATCGATTGGTTTTTGTTTTCCTTTCATGCGATAGTTCCTTTCTGTTTAAAAGTATTTTTGCCTTTCTTTTTGTATTTCTTTTGAGGGAATATTTGACTTAGCCTGCCTTCTGAAACACCCATTGCTTTGGCAATAAGATTCCCTTTAACCTCAGAATTTTTAAGGAGCAATACTAATAATTTTTTTATTGAATCTAAATCACTTCTTAAAAGTTTTAGTTGTTGTTTGTTCAGTTTTACTTCTTCCATATTGTTCACTTTCTATTATATAACTTATACTTTCAAATTATCTTCAAAGGATATTTGGTCTTCCCTTTTTTCTTGATTATTTCTATAGCTCCTAATTTCTCTAATTCATCAACAAGCAGCCTTACACTTTCATGTGTAATACCCAATATATTTGATATGTCTCCAATACTCTTTTCACCGTCACATAATTTATACATTTCCTTTCTTTTCTTTGTGGTCAAAAATTCCTCATTAAGGATTTTCATCACCTCACTCCGACACGCAATGTTTTTGATAAGAAGTAGTTTTCTAATAGACTCTAGTTTATTATTAATCTCTATTAATATTTCATCTTTCATTTTATTCACCTAGCGTAAGCAATTTCATATAAAGCGGTTTTGTTTCAGTTCCAATATTATAAACAATTCCATTTGTTTCCCATGATTTCAGTATAGGTGTTGCTGTAGGCTGTTTTACGCCTACTATTCTTGCTATCTCAGTTACTCCTCTTTTTCCATCGCAAGCATTATAACCTCTTATCCAGTCATAAGGTTTACGCTTATTGTCAATTACAATCTTTTTTATCCTTTCTTCTCCAAAAACAAATCGGGCCAAAAGAGATATTATGATTTCATTTTGCTTAAGTTGGTTCATGTTATATTAAACTCCCATAATTTATTATCTTCCTTTTTTATTTTCTTTTCTTTTTCCGCTTTTTGCGAATTGCACTAAGCTCAACTCGAGCGGTATTTGGTGTCGTGCCAATCAACGCTGCAATTTCTTTTGGAGCTAACCCTGATTTAGAAAGCAGTTCAATTTGCTCTCTTTGTTTTTTTCCAGCTAAAAGACTTGTTGCAACTAATTTTATTAGGATATCTAAACGGTTAGTAACTGGTTGTAGGTCATTGTTCATTTTCTGCTCCTTTTTTTCTTCTGATGTATGATTGAAGTTATATAATTGGTTGGCTTATTGAGAATTTCTCCTATTTCGGCTGGAGACAAACCTAAATCAAACAAACGATGAATCTTATCCGATATAGATGTTGAATCTTGTGATAATGCAATATCAATCGTCAATGAAATTAAAGTATTAAGACGTTTCGCAATAGTATCTAAAGCATTTAGGCGTTTTATGACAGTTTCTTGAAGCTTTTTATCTTCCATAATTGCATTCCTAATGAATTATGATTTATAACTAAATATATATCCAGTAGCTATATGCATAGCATTAGGCAATTGTAATGTCAATATAATTTCGAATAATTATAAAAAAAAAAATTCCCCCTTTGTAAATTTAAGGCTTTAAGTTTCTGTTAATATAGGTAATTTTTGAATGTTAAAAAGCATCTAGTATCGATCCTTCTTCCTCCGCCAGAAACACACTTTTCCTTTTGGCTTGTGACTTTTGACCTATTTTCTTCGTGCCTTTGTGGTTAAAAAAATTCTTATTTTTTTATTGAATATATCGCCTTGATTTAGTAGTATACTGCTGTGTGTTAGCATAACACACGGAACGCGGAGGTGACCGCACGATTAGGCC
>CAZMQF010000024.1:0-21992 GCA_964568365.1 uncultured Pirellulales bacterium
TGGCATAAGGCGTTCTTCTCGGCCATATATTTGTCCGTATAGGCAGTATGAACATAACTTAAAGGCCCTGCTCAACTTCCAAAAAAGTTGGTGCATTTTAATACCAAAATCGCTTTATTACAAGTTATAAAGCTGGATGTCCGCAGAAAGAAATAACCGCTATGTTGCGGATAATTGCCAAATCGGTTGTCCTGATTATTTATTTGACTGTTATGATTTGTGATGTATAATAAAGGCTGTTCGCTAGGGGTGGTTCGGCACAAATCAGGCTCGAGCCTAATTTGTGCGGGATCTGAGATAAAACCCTTTGAACCTGATCAGGACAGTTCGCCTAAAATCGGCCGATATGCCTGCGTAGGAAAGTGGTTGGCCTAAAAATTTTAAGACATTGAATTAAATCGCTTCCGGCAGGAGCGATTTTTTATTTTAAGAGCGAGTAATAAAAATGACAACACAATTACAGGCTGCCAAGACGGGTAATATTACCGAACAAATGAGATTAGTTGCCGAGTCTGAAGGCCTTAGTGCTGAACTCATCGCTGAACAGGTAGCCGCCGGCAAAATGGTAATACCGGCAAATAAACTGCATATAAAGACAAATCTGCGACCGATAGGCATCGGCCGAGCAGCTACGACCAAAGTAAACGCAAATATCGGCACCAGCAGCGCAGGTTCATCAATAGAAGCTGAAATCGAGAAGATGCGGGTAGCTCTTGAAGTCGGCGCAGATACTATTATGGATTTAAGTACAGGCGGTAACCTCGACGAAACTCGCCAAAAACTCCTGTCGCAGTGCCCGGTACCTTTCGGAACAGTACCGATTTATCAGGTTATTGAGTCAAGAGCAGTAGAAGAAATCGATGGCAAAGCAATTCTCGAAACAATAGAACAACAGGCCGAACAGGGTGTCGATTTTTTCACTATTCACGCCGGGGTTCTCAAAGAATACCTGCCTCTTGTCAAAAACAGAGTTGCCGGTATTGTCAGCCGGGGCGGAGCACTACTGGCCAAGTGGATGATTTATCACAACAAGCAAAATCCTATGTACGAGATGTTCGATGATTTGTGCGACATAATGGCAGAATTCGATGTGTGTTTTTCACTCGGCGACGGTCTGCGACCCGGTGCTGTTGCAGACGCAACCGACAAGGCGCAGCTTGCGGAGCTGAAAACACTCGGTGAGCTTGTTTTGAGAGCACGCCAAAAAGGCTGTCAGGTTATGGTCGAAGGCCCAGGCCATATTCCCTTCGACCAGATACAGTACAATATGGAAATCGAGCAAAAGCTCTGTCACGGTGCACCCTTCTATGTTCTCGGGCCGGTAGTAACCGATATCGCCCCGGGATACGACCATATAACCTCGGCAATCGGCGGAACGGCCGCTGCTTTTTACGGAGCATCGTTTTTATGCTACGTAACCCCACGTGAGCACCTCGGGCTGCCCAACGCCGACGATGTCCGGACAGGTGTCGTCGCGGCAAAAATTGCAGCACACACAGCAGACATCGCCCGAGGGCTGAAAGGCTCCGCCGAAAGAGATAAAAACTTGAGCATTGCACGAAGCAGTCTCGACTGGAAAAAACATCTGTCTGAATCGCTCGATTCGGCAACAGCAGAGCGTATGTATCGCGAGGCTTGCGAAAGGGGAACTGACAGGCAGGTGACAAGCGCCGATTATTGCACTATGTGCGGAAAACAATGGTGCAGTCTCAGAATCAATAAAGAAATCAGAGAGTTCTTAAAAGATGAATCCACTTCTCCGGTCTGAATTAAGTCTTCATTGAGTCCAGCTCGATAAAGGCGATGGGGACAAAGATAAAGACCGGCAGCCATACCCAGAATTCCGGTATTATCATTTTGAAAAAGACCTCGGTTGCGAGCAGCTTACAGATAAAAGTCGTTATATAGCAGGCAGAAGTGACCCCAAAGCTTATCATAACAGCCGCCTTCATTGTCTTGGGGTCACGACAGATAAGAATGGGCAGGCTTACCATAAGCATTACCAGATTGATAACAGGGTCGGTGATATGAGAATGCATTTGGGCATAAAGCTGGGCCTGGTCCTTTAGTTTCTTTCCCTGTTCTGCAAGGGTGTGCAGCTGCCAGAAGCTCAGCAGAGACTTGTTGGCAGCCTTGCGCATGATGGGGATGTCCCTCGGAGTAATATCAGTCTTGTAATATTTGAAGGCTTCGGGCATAGACTGCGAGCCTCTCTTATTAAAGAATCCGTTACTCAAATCCCACTGCTTTGCTTTATTATCATAGACGGCTTTATCCGCTGATATCCAGCCTGTCACCTCCCAGATGCCCGGCCTCTGAGTTGATTTTCTCGGCAGGACTGTGGGATTATATAAAGTCTGGCTTTTTACCTCGTACCTTTGTGAAAAAAGCAAGGCGCTATTGGCATCACTTATAAATCTTACATCATAGGATTCTTCACCTGCGATATGGTCTTCGCCTCGAACGAGCTTATTGGCAAGCGGCGGTATTATAAATTCCTGATCGATAACCAAAATGCCGGTGGCTATTAACGCAAGAACAATTATGGGAACAACCACACGTTTCAGACTGACCCCGGAAGCCATCACAGCAACCAGCTCTCTGTTGTGGACCATCTTGCCAAACGAGAATGTCGCTGCGACAACCGTTATCATCCCAGCAAAATCCCTGAAGTACAGTGATACCCGGATTCCATAAAAAATTAATATATTTTTAATGACAGCAAAGCTTCCAAGGTCTGCACGTTCCGTAAACTCATCAAGTTTAACGAATAACTCGATAATTATCCGCAGCCCGATAAGCACAGAAAAGGCAATTGCATAACCTATTAAAAAGTTCTTTGCAACGTATCTGTCTAATATTTTCATTAAGATTTCCGTCTTACTATAGTATTTTTCAAAAACTTTGTTTACCGGCTCAGTGTTTCAGCAGCCAGCGATATATCACAGCAACCAGTAAAACCAGCAGGGCCGGGCCTGCCCATATCAAAGTCATACCGGCCTGTGACTGCGAGCCGAGATTCTCAATAATATTTTTGCCGCTTATTATACACACTATCAAAACCGCCGCAGGTATTGAACTGGTACCGAACGCGCTGAGCAGATGCCCTCCTTTTTTGATGATACCCAGCCCTATACCAATCATAATGAGCGGTACACATCCAATACCAAAAGACAGTCTCGAATGTATCTCAGCTTTTATTTGAACAGCAGTTTTTCGAATCTTTTTTTGAAGTTTATCTTCCAATTGCTGCAATTGCGGCCCGGGTTGTTGTTTGAGAGACTGTTCTACATAAGGGCCGTTGACCGCTTCAAGAATAGAGCCCTTCTGGTCTGTTATTTTCGTTATCGAAGCTGGTATAATTAATCCTCGAATGACAATTGGCCGCCCCGCTGTGCCTCCCGAGCCGTCTGAGGTTCGCCAACGCGCATTGTAAAAGGCGAATGTCAGGGTCAGCAAATCCTCCTCACCTCTGGTATTCAGCAAAGCCTTCGAGCATTGCAAGGTACGTCTCGGAACTGTACCTGACAGATCATCGTATTCCTCGGCGATGATCCTTCCTCCAAATTCAATTTGCCTTTCTTTTTTGTCCGTCACGGTACAGCTATCAGCTGTGAATCTTATAATCTTCTCGCCGCTGTGCAGCGTATAAAATTCGTCTTCCTTATTATTGATTTTTTGTGCGATATCATTCGCCAGCAGCTCAGTAGTAAACTGTGCATAAGTTGTATAAGCCAGCTTGGCGACCGGATTGAAAAGCATATAATTGGCCTGGATTTGCTTTATCTTATCTATCTTTTTGAATTTTATATCATCGCCCAGCAGAGGCGGAAATTCCTGCGTAAAACTCCATCGCTCATTGAAAAAAGAATCTTCATTTGTATAGTCAACAATATATGTATTATATGCCGTTATCTGCACCTCATTGAACCGTCTTTGTGGATTAAAGTTCACATAGGCGTCATCGCAGGTAATAATTCTTTGCATCTTCGGTCCATCGAGCTCTGTTATAACAACACCCGAAAGCAGCTTTTTTTTGGAGTCCACCAGGTCAGCGTAAATCTGCCATCTCTCGTCCGGCGATCTATAATATCCCCTTCGCTGTATGTTTCGAAATATTATCTTCTGTGCGTCAGCCTTGAGAGCCTTTTCGGCTCGCTGTACAAAGGCCGGTGTTACATAAAAACTCAGAATCAAGTTTGTAATCGCAACCATTATTGCAAGCGCCAATCCCGGATAAACAAGGGACGTCAGCCCAATACCGCTTGCCCTGCAGGCATCAAGTTCATTATCACTTGCAAATCTGCCGTAAACAAGTGAGGCGGCAAACAAAGCCGCAATCGGCAGCACGAACGTCAGCGTGATTGGCAAGAAATACCCTATCAAGTGAAATACCTGCTGAGGCCCTACACCGTGCTCCTGAACAGGACGCAAAATCATCCCCAGACTCAATATCACCGTCAGCGCAAGGCCGGCAAGTACAAATACCCTGAATGCCTCGCGAAATATATATCTGTGCAAAGTAAAAATCATTTCTTAAAGAGTCCATTCCTTTGTTAATCAACTCAAAGAATATTAAAGAAATAAAATACAATTTGCAATAAAATAATTCTTCCGCCCTGTCGAAGCCTTTTTTAGAAGACCACAATGATTAGGAGCTCGAAACGGAGGGTAAAAACGCTTGACGGGAAAATTGATGATGTTCATGTTTATGATAGGGCTTTAACTGATAAAGAAGTCCGGCAGATTTACCAGGAGGGTTTGGGTGATTGAAAATTATAAGTTTATTGGTTAGTGTTTGAAATTATGGGCTTTGGAAATTATTTCCAAAGCCCATTTTTGAATCGCTCTTTACAGTCTTAAAATTTGAATTGCTCCTTGAAGACCATTTTGAAATCGTAAACATCGTTGAAATCGTCAATCGAATCGGCGGGCTGTGCACTAATCCATTCATTCTCTACCATCAGATAAACTAACTCGCCGAAATCGCGCGTCGTTTTTACACTCCAGCTGTTCAATACGAGCATAGCCAGCCTGCCCCATTTTTTTAAAGCAAGCTGCCGTAAAGCCTCGCAAAGGCCCTGGCCGTCCACATGCTGAGGCTCATCAAGGCTCTCTTTTTTCATATAGACAAGTCCTTCGTACACGAACTTCAAAGCGCCGGACCTGTACCGGCCGTCCTCGGCAGCCACTTGTGAAAGCTTCTTTTTCATTTACTTAAAAGCTCTTCAGCTCACTCTTTGTCCAGTTTTTGCGCCTTCATCTACCGAAAGCATAAATACATCCTTTCCGCCCGTGCCGGCGGCAAGAATCATTCCTTCAGAGACGCCGAACCTCATCTGCCTGGGTTTTAGATTGGCCAGGTATATGACGATTTTACCGTCCAGCTCCTCCGGCCGGTAGGCCTGCGCGATAGCCGCAAGAACTTCTCTGGCCAGGCCTCCGACATCGAGCTTTAGTCTCAGCAGTTTGTCGGCGCCTTCGACTTTTTCCGCCTTCGTCACCTTTGCAATCCTCATATCTACCTTCGCAAAGTCTTCAATAACACACTGCGGCGCTATCGGCTCAATGTCAACCTGTTTTGGTTCGGCGTTTTGTGTTTCCTTACTTTCTTCAATCATCGCTTGCACCTTTTGACTTTCTATTCTGTCAAATAATTTTTCAAACCTTTTTATTTTATGATTTTCCAGAACTTTTTCAACATCGGCAAAACCCAATGGGCTGATATTGAGAAACTTTTCAACTTTGCCGGCGAATTTCGGCACAATTGGTCTTAAATAAATCGTCAGGATTCGCACAGCATTTATCGTTGCTGTAAGGCTCTTTCTCGTTTGCTCCGAATCGGTTTTTATTGTCATCCACGGCTGATTTTGTTCGACGTACCGGTTCGCCTCGTCAGCCAGTGCCGTTATTGTTCGCACTACGCTTGAATATTCAAGGTTTTCATAATCTGAGACAATCTTTTCTTTGGCTGCTGTAAGTCTGTTTATCAGCTCCCTGCCCTTTTCATCCAACGAGCCAAGCTGTGAATCAAGTTTCTTCGTCAGCATCGGCGCAGAACGGGACGCAAGGTTCGCAAACTTGCCTACAAGGTCGGCGTTTATCTTGTTTATAAAGTCAGTTGTGCTTAAATCTATATCTTCCACCGCACCGGTCAGCTTGCTCGCATAATAATACCTCAACGCCTCCGGCTCGAGATGTTTCAGATACGTCGCTGCTTTTATAAATGTCCCGCGACTCTTGCTCATTTTTTCACCGTTGACTGTTAAGAAACCGTGCACAAAGAGCTTATCAGCCGTTTTGAATCCTGAGCCGATAAGCATAGCAGGCCAGAAAAGGGCATGAAAATATATTATGTCTTTGCCGATAAAGTGGTAAATCTCGTAGCCGCTCACCTTTGCCCCCGGCTCCAGCCCGGGCCAGATTTCATCGAAATCAATATTATTTCTGTCGCAGTAATTTTTCAGCGAAGCCATATAGCCTATTGGAGCATCGAGCCAGACATAGAAAAATTTGTTTTCTTCACCCGGAATCCTGAATCCGAAATAAGGCCCGTCCCTTGAGATATCCCAGTCTTTCAGACCCGCCTTGAACCACTCATCAAGTTTGTTTGCAACAGACTTGTGAGTATGGCCGGAAGACATAAGCTGCCTTAGCTGCTGCTCATAATCCGACAGCCTGAAAAAGTAGTGAACACTTTCTCTGCGGACAGGAGCCGCCTTGCAGGTTGCACAGTGGGCATCAATAAGCTCGGTCGGCTGATACGTCCCCCCGCATTTGTCGCAGGAATCCCCATACTGGTCCCGGGCGCCGCATCGCGGGCACACGCCCCGGATATATCTGTCGGGAAGAAACATATTACAGTTTTCACAGTAGGTTTGCTCAATATTGCGTTTGACAATAGAGCCTCCCTTCTTGAGACGTTTGAAAATAAGCTCGCTCAAAGCCTTGTTTTCAGGCGAATGTGTCGAGTAATAATTATCAAATTCAATCAAGAATCCGTTGAAATCCGCCTTGTGCTCTTTGTACATCTTCTCAATGAGCTGTTCCGGTTTTATCCCCGCTGTTTTTGCGCTTATCATAACTGGTGTGCCGTGTGTGTCATCAGCGCAAAAATACAAACAGTGATTGCCGCACATCTTCTGAAAACGCACCCAGATATCAGTTTGAATATATTCGACAAGGTGGCCGATATGTATCGAGCCGTTCGCATACGGCAATGCTGATGTTACAGCGATTTTACGCGGCATCATTCGTCCTTAAATTAATTTTCCTGCTGTCCTTTATTATTCTCTGCATCATCTTCCTTGTCTTCTGTATCGACGTCATCATTTTCGTCGGCCTCGATTTCACTTTGTTCCATATCGTCATCGCTGCCGTTTCCTTCTTGAAGGTCTTGCTCCTTGCCGGCCTGCTGTTTCTTTTTAGCTGTCGGCGTTTCAAGTATCTCAATCTCATCAACCGGAACAGCAATTTGCTGCCCGCTTTCCAGCTCAACCATTACAAGCTGTGTCAATATCTGTATATCCACCACTTTGCCCTGCCCATATTGGGTTTTTACTTTTGCTCTCTTTTTGGGAAGCCGTTTTTTAAGCTCAGTATAGGTTGCATCCTCGTATCGCAGGCAGCATTTCAGCCGGCCGCAATAACCGGATATTTTCGACGGGTCGAGCGTCGCTTTCTGCATCTTGGCCATCCGCATATTAACCGGTTTGAGCGCCTGGAGAAACTTAATACAGCAGCATTCCTGGCCGCAGGTCTCGATGTCACCGAGAAGTTTTGCCTCATCTCTCGAGCCAATCTGTCGCATCTCTATTCTCGACTGATATTCCTGTGCCAGTTTTTTGACAAGCTCGCGAAAATCAACCCTGCCGTCCGCCATAAAATAAAAAATTATTCGCTCACCGCCAAAAATATGTTCCACATCGATAATATTCATCGGCAGAGCCATCTCTCTGACAAGCTGTTTGCAGAATTTCAACTCTTCTTTCGCTATTCTTTGCAGATGCCTCTCTTCGCTTATGTCTTCAGCAGTTGCATAGCGGATAAGTTTGCCGCTTAGCTCGCTGTCAAAATCTATCATACTATCCTGAAAATACTTTTTGATTTGCTTGTTATCCATCTTGAACTGACCCGACTTGTAATGGCTGAAATGCCCTACGATGTGGCCCAGCTCAAGGCCTTTAGCGGTCTTCACCACCACCCGCGCAGCTCTTTTCTGTATATTGGACTCGCTGTGCTCGAATATGCCGAGATTGTGCATCTGGCCATAGCGAACCAGCATATATTTTCTGTGCTTTTCCTGCCGGGATTTTACCGGAGCAGCGTTTGCCATCTCTGCTATACCTTTTTATTAAATCTTAAAATGGTAATTACAAATCATTCATTTTACCAGAAGTAACGAGCTTTAACAATAAATGCTCAAAAATAAGTTTCTCATTCACATTTGCATCAAGCCATTGCAGCATTCTGTAAGCTTCGTTTATTTTTTCGCTTATCTGCTCAGCGCCGAATTTGTCTGCGATTTCTTGTATCTGTTGTTTCTGGTCGAAATTGATTATTACCCTGTTCGGGGTGACATTTAATTTCATTGCGTCGTATAAAGCCGATATGATTATTTGAATAACTGTCTTTAAGGCTCTGCGATTGATATCGGTCTTGCTAATCGTCTCCTCCAGCTCGGCCCAGCCCGTCTCTATCTGTCTGCTTTCATCCAAAAAAGACTGTGCTAAATCCAGACAATCTGCGTATTCGTAACCAGCCAGCGAGTTTATAAGCTCTTTCTTTGTTTCGTAGAGGCTCGCATCCGCAAGCTCGAGCCGGGCCCAAGCGATTGCCATACCAAAACTGCCGTCCGCCAGCCGGGCAAAGTATTGTGAGCGTTTTTTGTCAAGGCCGATCTCGGCGAGCTTTTCGGCGATTTTCTCCTCATCGACAGGGACAAAACGTATTATCTGACACCGTGACCTTGTGGTCGGCAGAAGTCTTTCAAGCCTCGTGCAAATAAGGATAATACAGCAATAAACGGGCGGCTCCTCAAGAACCTTCAAAAGCGCGTTTTGAGATTCGATGCCGAGTTTTTCAGCCTCACTTACAACAAAAACCTTCCTCTCCGATTGGGCGGGCCTGTTCGATACCTTCTCTATCAGAAACTCCCGAATAACATCTATAGGCAATTTAACAGGCGTTTTTTTGTCTTTACCTTTTCTGGTATATTCAAGCAGCTCTTTATATATATGATGGAAATCCGGATGCGAACCCGCCTCGAAGGCCCTGCATGACCGACACTTTCCACAGCTATCGAAAAAATCCTTTTCCTTCACTGCCCTTTCACACAGCAGCAGCTTGCCCCATTCGCAGGCTGTTTTGAACCTGCCCACGCCGTCTTTGCCGGCAAAAATATAGGAATGAGACGTCTTGCCTGCGGCAAACGACCGCTGTAAAATCTCAATAGCTTTATCCTGGCAGAATATTTCTTTCAGTGACATATCAAAGATTAAAATGCTTTTTGACAGCTTCAACTATTTTTCGATGAACAGTTTCAATATCGTCGGCAGACTGAATAACAATAAAATCAGCCCTTCCTGAAGCGAGTTTTAGAAAACCTTCTCTGACCTTAATATGATAATCCCGGCCTTTTCGCTCCATCCGGTCAGGGGAATTTTTTAATCGTCCTGAGGCTGCCTCGATATCCAAATCGCAGATGATTGTCAAATCAGGCCAGACCCTTTCCAGACAGCTTTCAGCCAGCTTTTCAATCTTTTCGATGCCGAAACCGCCGGCATAGCCCTGATACGCACACGTGCTCGAAAGCCATCTGTCAAGCACGACACAGCTATTCGAATCGAGCGCCGGAGCAATTTTCTCTTTCCATAACTGAGCTCGTGCCGCAATATATAATAATAATTCCGTTCTCGTATTCATTCGTGAGTTCCGGGGGTCCAACAGGATTTCCCTTATCTTCTCGCCTATCTCCGTATCCCCCGGGTCTCGAAAGCTGACAGTTGCTCGACCCTGGTCTTGAAGCCACCGGCTTAACAGCCTTGTATGTGTACTCTTGCCGCAGCCGTCAGGACCATCTATGACAATAAATTTTCCTGAAAGTTTTCCTTTCAAATGCTCTCTCCTTTCTTTTTACATTTCTAAGTATCAGAAATACTTTCACCTTCCAGCTTTGCAATTACCGCGGCACCGCACGCATCGCCCCATACATTTACTCCGGTCCTGCACATATCCAGCAGCCTGTCGACAGCTAAAATCAGACCTATCCCCTCAAGAGGCAGCCCCACCGCCTTTAATACAATTACTATTGTTACCAGCCCGGCACCTGGTATTGCTGCTGCACCGATTGAGGCTAAAGTGGCGGTTAGCATAATTATAGCCTGCTGGCCAATACTTAAGCCAATCCCATACGCCTGGGCTATAAACATCGCCGCCACCGCCTCATATAAAGCTGTCCCGTCCATGTTCACCGTCGCACCTATCGGCAGAACAAAACTTGCCACCTTGTTGGATACTCCAACCTTGTTCTCGAGACTGTCCATCGTTATTGGAAGTGTTGCGGCACTGCTCGCCGTGCTAAAAGCCGTCGCTACCGCACCGAACATATATTCCAAAAATCGAAAGGGAGAAAATTTTCCAAAAATCCTTAATATGACGGGCAGGGTAATACAGGCGTGTATCGTCAGACCTATCAATACTGTAATCATATACAATGCAAGTGATTTTATCACAGAAAAACCCATAAGACCGATTGTGCTGGCCATCAATGCAAAAACACCAAACGGTGCAAGAAGTATGACCCAGCCGGTGACCTTCATCATAACACTATACAGGCAGTCAAATAAATTGACCAGAGGCTTGCCCTTTTCGCCAATGCTGCTTATGGCAATACCAAGCAGAATTGAGAAAAATATAATCGGCAGAACCTGCCCCTTTGAAGCCGCCTCAAAAAGATTTTTCGGAACAATATTTCTGATAATGTCACCTAAAGAGCTGACCACTTCAACACCCTCTTCGGCACTTTGTTCGGCTGCTAATTCAACGCCGACTCCCGGCTGTATAATATTAACCAGCACAAGCCCAAGGCCAACTGCCAGCAGCGTTGTCGCCGTATAATAAATAAAGGTCCGCAAACCGATTCTGCCGAGATTGCGTATGTTGCCGATACTTACGACCCCGACTATCATCGATGCTAAAATCAGAGGGATGATAATCATTTGAAGCAGGTGAAGAAAAATATCGCCGATT
Organism: uncultured Pirellulales bacterium; assembly: GCA_964568365.1. Taxonomy (GTDB): domain Bacteria; phylum Planctomycetota; class Phycisphaerae; order Sedimentisphaerales; family Anaerobacaceae; genus CAYLMG01. The sequence goes on from CAZMQF010000024.1 coordinate 11,251, forward strand.
ATCTTAATCTTTTGTGCATGCTGGCCGAATAAAAGACCTGCTGCCACCCCCATAATCATTGCAATTAGAATTTGTGTGTGAATCTTTAATTTTAGAAATCCCAAGCCTGACTCCTCGATTTCAACCAACCGATTCTCTGCAGAACATAAACTAATCTTTACTACAAGTCAAGAATGGTATTTGTATCGATCATTTCAGGTGGTTTGTAAAAAGCCGGCTGTTGTAAAAGGTTAATCGCGAACCGTATTGTGTTTAGGTTCAGTATGTCTTAGCCATTTATTTCTGAAGATGGCGTAAAGCAGTATCGCCAGAAGTATCACTGCCGATATGTACTTGACGGGATCCGGCAACATCCACGCAGGCGGTTTTACGACAGACTCGAAGTTACCGCTAAAAATTACATAGTCCAGCACAATACCGCTTGCAAGCGCACAGCCTGCAACCGAAATTATATATGTAATCGCAGTTCTTGCGCCCAGGCTCCTCCATATCGTTACAAAAGCTGCTGCATTTGTTGCCGGGCCGGTCATCAAAAATACAATAGCCGCCCCGGGTGTAATCCCCTTTGCCATCATGGCCGCTGCCACGGGCACCGACGCCGTCGCACACACATAAACCGGTATCCCCAAAATCATCATTACTACCATAGCAAAAATGCCCGTGCCAAGATATTGTGCAAAAAAATCCTTCGGCACAACAGCCGAGATGAACGCTGCTATAACCAGGCCCACGAGCATCGCCCTGCCGATGTCACGAGGCAGCACCACAAAGCCAAACCTCAGACCCCGAACCAGCTTATTAGTTTTCACTTCCGTACTGCAGCACTCGTCGGTACATTTTTTTGTTTCCTGCTCTTGTCTCCCTCCGAATATATTGACCATCTGGCCGCCAATAATCCCTGTCGCAAATGCCGCCAGTGGCCGGAATATGGCAAAGACCGGGCCCAAAAGGCTTAAGGTGACAAAAATGCTGTCCACGCCGGTCTGCGGTGTTGACAGCAAAAAAGATACGGTCGCGCCCCTGCTCGCCCCATGCTTGTGAAGCGACATTGATACAGGAATCACGCCGCAGGAGCATAAAGGAAGCGGAACACCAAAAAAAGAGGCTTTCACCAAAGGCCATAATCCTTTGCCGCCGAGATGCCTTTCCACTATCCTCTGAGAGATAAGTGCCGAGAGTAAACCAGCTACAAAAAAACCAAACAGCAGGTAAGGCGACATCTCAGCCAGCACCGCCCAGAACTCGACAAATATCTGTTTTATATATGTCAAAACCGTATCAAACGGCATATTCAAATCACCTTCAAAAAAATTATAAGCTCAGCTGGTTTTTCAATCCCTTTTTGGAATTGAAGCTGTACTCGACGCTATCCTGCTGCAAATTTACCCTACTATTATCTACAGTTAATTTTAATTTCTGTTCGGGCTCCCTCTTTTTGATGACGTTTGCCAGCACAAACGCCTTCTCCAAACCATCCCCCCTGTTATAATTGACGACCTCATCCGGCTGAGCCAGCCGACCGGCGTCATATATCGACTCGTCGTCAATCTGTTTTAAATGCTCATAAACCTGTTCGATTGTTTGCTCTTTATATCTTTCAATTGAAACAGGATTTCTTTCAATCGCCGCTTCTACGAAAGGCTGCCACTCGCAATTAACCATATCACGAAAGGCATAGAAAGCCAGGTCTGCAACCGCATTAGTTTTACGTATCGATTTTAGGTAATCAATAATTTCTTCTCTGCTCATATCAACATCTATCTCTATAGGCTTGGACGGCAGATATTTTTTCTCAGCCGACGGCAGTTTCGCCTCCGTATGCAAATAGTCTCTCAGCTTTTCAACCATTTGCTCGGCATCCGGAATATTTGATTTGAAAACTTTTATCAAAGCCTCTTTTCCCTCCGCTGTTCTCGGGTCCGGCTTTTGTTTTTGCAGAAACTGTTCAAACTTATCACAGCGGATTCTGCCGGGTAATTCATAGGTTAAAAAATCCTCATCAGATACCTCTTCCAGAAGTTTATTGTGTGTGCTCTCTACTATCCTGTATTTGCTGTTGTGTTCATAGTGAAATAATGTCTCCGCCTTTAAGAATTGAGCCTGGCCGTGACAGTCACGGCAAAGCTGAAAGAATTTCTGGTATTGGGAAAATGTCCTCAGAAAGCTCGCAAAGCCCTGCAAAGTAAGCTCGGCTGAAAAATAACCGTCGAGACGTTTGATAAAGTATTCGTACCTTTTTTTATCTATGGTCGCCTTATCGTAAAGACAATGTATGTAGCCTGTGTTATGAGCAACAATAGTAATATTCTCATTTCGCAGGGCACGCTGAGCCTTATTGGAAATCTCACTGCCGTTAAACCACATCGTCTTCGTTATCAGCCTTCTGTTGTTGGTCAGGACACCGTCGGCTATGTCGATAAAATTCTGCGAATGAAGAGGCGTAAGTATCATATAAATATCTTTTAGCGGTATCCCGCAAACAATAAAGGCAGCGGCCGCATAAAGCGTGGAAAGCGAGACGCACTCACCCGCACCAAGAGGATAATTTTGCTTATGCCGAAACGCGTACATCGCCTCGACCGTTTCAGTCTTCCAGTATGGAATCGCCTCAGTAGTGTATTTGTCTAAGCCGAAATGCTTTCTGATATCGACATCGAAATAGTATTTATCACCCTCATAGCCGAAAAGAGCATTGCTTTCCGCTATTTTGTCGGGCGATATAAAATCTTTGAATCTGTCAATCTCTGTCTTTTTGTCGGTAAGTCCCCAGGTCTCAAGGTCGAGATTAAAATCAAAGTTATCCATAATATACTGGCGAAGCCGCATCAGCTTTTTATAGCTGTCTTTTCCTTCCAGCTTTTTGAAGCAGCCTTCTCTCCGCCATTGCCAGATAATCGGGCTCATAATATTTGCCAGAACCAGCGCATAGATAAGCTCAGGAAAGACGAATATCTCCATATCGGAGAGCGTTATCGCTGAACTGTATTTTTCAATGCTTGAGAAATCCATAATTTTACCCAAAAAACCTGTTGATAATATGAACCAAATCCGCCCTTTTGCAAGCCTTTTTTGCCAATCAGCATAAAACCACTGGGAAATTTCACCACAGGGAACTCCGAGACCGCAGAGAGAATTTGACACAGATTAAACCCGTGAGATATGAAATTATCTCACGGGTTGAACGCAGGATTTACACAGATTCTTTTATATTTAGCCTGCCGTTTTACGGCAGGTTTTTTTTATTCAACCACAGATTAGCGCAGATTTTCACAGATTCTTAAACCACAAAGACGCCAAGATAATTCTTAGAGACTTCGTGCCTTCGTGGTGAAAAAATGTGGTATAAATATATTACTTTACAGAAAATACTTGTAATTGCGGTAGGTTTTTGTATAATTACTTCGGCAATATGAGGAGATTCAGCTACTGATTTTGGCCGGCTGAATATGGTTGGTTGGCGATTAAACAAAAAGAGAAGGATATGAAAAAGATTTTTCTCTGTATAGCCTTAATATTTTGTGTGGGTTGCGGTAGACCATTTCAAGTTAATATCAACTCCATTTCTTCCGGCAACTTATTAAGCGGTTCTAAATGCGTCATACTACCATCGGACCCAAATATTGCAGCTGACCAACTTCAGTATAAGGAATACGCCACTTATATAAAACGTGCACTTGAGAAAAATGGGTACGAGGTAACAGATAATAGAGGTGAAGCCCAAGTAGTGGTATTCTTAAATTATGGCATAAGAAACCCTCATGAAAACCTTTATAACTACAGTACACCTGTCTGGGGACAAACTGGCGTTTCTTCATCATACACAACAGGTACAATCAACAGTTTTGGGAGCGGAATAGCTTCTTATTCTGGTACGACAACATATACACCACAATATGGAATAACAGGTTATCAATCCCATGTAGGAACACTAATCACTTTTACAAGGTTCCTCGTTCTTGATGCGTATAATTTGGAAGAGTATAGAAAAACAAACAAAGAAGTTCAGCTCTGGAGGACAACTGCTATAAGCACTGGCTCTTCAGGAGACTTAAGACTCGTATTTCCTCTTATGGTTGCTGCTTCAACAGAATATATAGGGATAGACACAGGCAAACAGATTGAGATAGTGATATATGAAAATGATAAGAGAGTACAAGAAATTAGGGGTTTGTTGGAGAAGAAATAAATTGCGGTTGGCAGTAAATGGACAAAATTATAAGACCGCCTGAGGCAGACAAGTTCCAATTATCGAAGCACGATTTCTAAAACGCTGTTCGCTATCCGCTCTAAAGCACTGCCGCCACTGTATTTGACGGCATAGATTTCCCCAAAGCATTTATCGCTTTTACCCTGTATTCTAATTTACAGCCGGTCGGCTGTTTTGGCAATTTTTTTTGTTAAAAAAACAGTGTTAATCTGTGTGAATCCGTGTCTATAACTCTTCGAGTTCTTCGTGGTCAACTTTTCCTTTGTATCTTGTCAGGCTGGCTTGTAGAATACAATCTAAATAATATCTATTAGATTAGCAGCATTTTACTTTGCTGCTCAAAGAGTTCTAAGCTGAGTTGGCTTAGATCGCAAAAAATATGAAAGGAGATAAAGGAAATGGCAGGTAATCCAGAATGTAATAAAGAAGGGCATAAAATGCATATGTGCTCAATGAAGGCCGAAGAGCTCGAGATAAGGGAACCTGAGAAGTACAGGAAACTGACAGAAAATCCCAAATTTAAGTGTGGCAATTGTGGTGCTAAAGTAAATAACAGTGAAAATGTTTGTGACCCGGTTGAACTATAAGCAAGAATAAGTTGATTTCTCGTATGAATAAATGTATCTGTCGGGCCACTTGTAGCCGCATTAGAAAAAGAGTCAGAAATGAGATGGCCCAGCTTCACAATGAAATGGATGGTCTTCTTGGTCGGTTTTTTGGAGATTGGGATTGGCCTGTTTTAGCCCATACTCATTGGCCGGCATTAAATGTAGCTGAGAACGAGAATAGGTATGTGGTCAAAGCCGAGGGCCGGTAAGAATTGCATACTAACGTAATATTGGTGAATATGCCGACCAGCCCAAAGCCAACCGTTGGAAGGTACTGATACTTTTTTCTGGACATTTACTGTCATAAGAAGAATAGCTGCTCCGGTTTCAATGCCTGAAAAGTCTGTATATCTATACTTTGATTTGAATATGGTGCCGTGAGGTAATTAAGAAGTGAAAGGTACATTATGAAGAAAGCAAAAATAATTACTATAGTTGTTACTTTGCTGCTGGCTCTAATAGGTTTTTCTTCAGAACACACAAGCAGTCGAGACCAAGTTTCTCTTTTTAACCGTAACAATGCCAAGAGTTCTACTGCTTTTTGTAACATTCGTATTGGGTTTTGTTGGAGGGCTTATTACTGCCAGCTATGTTTTGCGAAAGCCAGCTAAATCAGAAGAAAATGATTAAAGACACTATTTCTTGGAATAATAGGGGAATAATAGAGAATAATAGGGGACGTTTACCTATTTTTTTAACATTTCTCTACACTGTCCGCGGTTAAATATTTTTTTAATTCGTGTTAATTCGTGGCTGATTTTTTCTTATGACTTGCGACTTATGACTTTTGACTTATCTCTTTGTGTCTTTGAGCCTTCGTGGTAAATTTTTCTCTGCTGCCTCGGCGTTCTCTGTGGCAAACTATAAAACAACGGAAATCGTATTTGATGGCATACTCTGGCCCGATGAATTAATTGCTTTTACTCGATATTCCGCGCTACGCGAGAAAGGCGCTATGCAAGAAATTTGAGCAGTTGAGCATTTTAGCAGTGTAACTTGTGCCTTAGGTAATCCGTGTCTCTCGCCATTTTTACTTATAACTTCTAACTTCTCATTCTCGTCTTCCTCCCTCACTTCATCATTTCTTGTTCCTTGTTCTATATTCGATATTCATTTTCTTCGTGTCTTTTCGTGTTAATTCGTGGCTCCAAAATCCGTGTAATCCGCGAAATCCGTGGTTTAATTAATAGCTGAACGCTCTACGCTGCACGCTATATATCGCTCTCCAACCGCTACAACCATCACATTTTACCTATTTTATAGTATGCCCTATTTTTAGGTACTTTTAAAAAAATGGTGGTCAAAAACCGTTCAAAACCAGTTACTTTCCCGTCATTTTCTGTTCATTTCTTATCACTTTTTGTCATTTTCCGGTCATTTTTTGTCCATTTTTGACCGTAATTTAGGGTATATATAACGATTGTACCGATTAGGTAAAATTGCACCCTCATTTATAAGCCGCAAACAAGCCTCCCTCTCTGAATCCCTCTCCAAAATCCTCAAAATTCCCCCTTTTTTAAAATATCCCGATTCCACAAATCCGAATTACCTACTATATATAGGTCAATCAAACTTTTTCTATTTTTTTCATCTGCCTGTTATTTTTATCATAATCCTGTCCCTTAAAAAAACGCTCCGAAAATCTGCCCTGAAATGCAAGCCATAACAATTACCAGCGTTATATAAACCAAAGTTTTTTGTGTCCCCAGAACAGAGCGTATAACAAGCATATTTGGCAGACTTAATGCCGGCCCTGCAAGTAAAAGTGCAAGAGCAGGTCCTTTGCCCATACCAGCGCCCAAAAGACCCTGCAAAATCGGAACCTCCGTCAGTGTTGCAAAGTACATAAATGCCCCGGCAACTGCTGCAAAAAGATTTGCACGAATCGAATTACCGCCGACCGCAGCATTAATCCACTTTGAAGGTATAAGGCCTTGCTGGCCTGGTCTTCCCAGAAGAAAACCTGCGACAAGCACACCGATAAAAAGTAAAGGCAGAATCTGAACCGCAAAGCCCCAAGTTGATTCAGCCCAGTCCTTAAGCTCACCAGACTTAAACCACAGTGAAAGTGAAATAATCAAAATAAAAACGAATATGCCGGTGACAATCCATTTGATTGAAAAAATTGTATGCCACACCTCTGATTGCTCGGCCGGTTTTGTCCAGTTCGCAAAAACTAAAATACCGACCATCGCTGCAAAATAGATTATATTCTTCCATAACGGCCGGGCGCTTTCTGTTTCAGGCGCCACTGTGCGGCTGCCGGCTTTTACAATCTGTTCCTTGCGATATATCAGGTGCATCAGCAGGCCTATAACAATACTGAAAATAATGGCACCGACAGCCCTGGCGATTCCAATTTGAAGTCCTAAAACTCTTGCAGTCAAGATTATGGCAAGGATATTTATCGCAGGCCCTGAATACAAAAACGCAGTTGCAGGCCCCAAGCCTGCTCCCATTTTGTATATCCCTGCAAAAAGCGGCAGGACCGTGCAGGAACAGACCGCAAGTATTGAGCCCGAAACAGAAGCAACGCCGTAAGCCAAAACTTTATTTGCTTTTGCACCCAGATATTTCATCACCGATGCGCTGCTTAAAAACACCGATACTGCACCGGCTATGAAAAATGCAGGTACTAAACACAAAAGGACATGTTCTCTTGCATAGTCTTTTGTAAGCCTTAAAGATTCGCCTAACGCATTATTTAACCTCGGCGAGTCTGTTGGCAGAAAATAGAAAACTAAAAAAACACCTGTTATCAATGCCGGCTTTTTCCAGTTGCTCTTAAACCACATAAAACTACCTTTATATTGCTCCGAGTAATTTGCGGTCTTCTTTAACCTGCTTCTTCAGGACCTCGGTAACACACGAAAGAAAATCCAAGACGCATAGACAGCGGAGTTTATAGATAACCTTCAGTCCTTCCTTTCGATATTCGAGAACGCCGGCATTGACCATTATCGATAAGTGTTTTGAGACGTTGGAGCGTTCCGAGCCGACGAATTCGGCTATATCGCAGACGCATTGCTCGCCGTCCTTTAGGGATTCAGCGATAGCAATCCTCACCGGATGCGCCAAAGCCTTCAAGACAAAGGATTGTTTTTCGTACAGTAATCGCTTCTTTTTGCTAATCATTTCAAAAATCCTCAATTCATTACTATGTGAATATATACTCACATAGTAATATATTGTTCGCTTAAATTGTCAATCAATTTTTTCCTCGATTTTTTCTTTTTCTGCAGATAAGATTAAGTAACACGGGCTTCCAGCCCGTGGCAGCACGGCCAAGATGGCCGTGCTACGTTAAAAAGGAGCAGGTTATGAATTACAGAATTTTCGGCAAGACAGGTTTTAATGCATCAGAAGTCGGTCTGGGCTGCTGGCAAATCGGCTCGTGCTGGGGTAATATCCCTGACGATACCGCTATGAAGATTCTAAACGCCGCTTACGAAGCAGGCGTAAACTTCTATGATACCGCTGATGTATATGGCAACGGCCGAAGCGAAAAATTTATCGGCTCCTTCTTAAAAGGCAAAAAAGATATATTCGTCGCAACAAAGGTCGGCAGAAGCGATACCACATATCCCAATAAATATACAGAGAAAAATGTTACAGCCTGTATCGACGGCTCTCTGAAAAGACTCGGTGTCGATTGCCTCGATCTGGTTCAACTGCACTGTGTTCCGCCGGCACTCTTGCAGCAGGGTGACATCTTCGAGCTAATGCGAAAATTAAAACAGCAGGGCAAAATAAAAAACTGGGGTGCAAGTGTCGAATCGATGGATGAAGCTTTAACGTGTATGCAGCAGGCTGACTGCGTATCGCTTCAGATTATATTCAATATCTTCCGGCAGAAACCCATTGATACGATTTTCGAGCAGGCCAAAGAAAAAAATATCGCTCTTATAATCAGACTACCCGTAGCATCCGGCCTTCTGGCAGGTAAATTCACCAAAGATACAAAATTCGGTGAAGACGACCATCGCACATTCAATCGTGACGGCCAGGCCTTCAATGTGGGCGAGACCTTTGCGGGCCTGCCCTTTGAATTGGGCGTCGATTTAGCCGATGAATTAAAACAATATGTCCCGAAGGGTATGACTATGGCCCAGTTCGCTCTGCGCTGGATTCTGGATTACGATGCCGTTTCAGTGATTATCCCCGGCGCAAGCCGGCCGCAGCAGGCTATTGACAATGCAAAGGATTCAGATTTCCCACCGTTGAGTGAAGATTTACATGAAAAATTGAAAGACTTTTACGAGCAAAAAGTAAAGTCCCACATCCGCGGTGTCTATTAATCCGACACAGAGATATTTTCGACACAGATTTACACTGATTAACACGGTCTTATTATTAAATCTAAAAACTTTGTGTCTTAGCTCCTTAGTGGTTAATATTTCTCTGCGTAATCCGTGGCTAATCTTTTTCGTTCGATTTCTTTGGCCTGCAGTCCATAATCACCTTGCCGTCTTTGTCCACGACTTTGCCGGCTTGCCATGTATATGAGATACTTGTATAGGGGATAATAGCAACCCTTGTTCCGTCAGCAATATTATCAGGTTTAAAATCGTTTTCACCAAATGTGGGATTGATCTGAATATTCTTACGCTCAATGGACGTTTCCAGCTCTACAGTCCTTCCATTGACATGTGTAATCTCAGTTTGAAAATTTGCACTAACCGGTATCCACACGCCACCGACATTTTCGTATTTGACATTATCTAACACGAAAGATAAAGATTTTTTAATCCCTGGATGTTCTCCCATTTGGTATGTTCTGCGCTCGCCTTTAGTCTTCTCCATCCTTGGTCCTAAAGGCATATTCCTCCAGGCAATATCATCTCTTTTTTTAGAAACCTTTGCTTTTGCGATATTATAACCATGTTCCGGGTCGATCCAGATTTTATACTTTCCATATTTTCCTTCAGCTGAGATTACATAACAACTATAATTGCCAACCTTTTCTTTCCTATCAGAAACTTTCACGACATCAGATTTTTCAAGGATACTGTCAACACGCTCAAAATCTCCTATGAAAATTCCCTGTAAGGGCGAACCTCTATTATCAATGGCCATATATGCTGGTTTTTCTTTTTCATCAGGTTCAATAAAAAGCTCCTTTTGAGGACGCAGAGCATTTGTCCGATACAAATATAAAGACTGTCCATCCCACATAAAGCTTCTTTCTTGCACAGGTACAGTTTTTATGACCTCTGGGTGATCTCTATCGTGATGGTTTGACCAGACTTTGGCCCGATGATCGACTCGGTTTCCATCTGTCTTAAACTCAACTTCGAATTTTTCCACGATAGGACTTGAAAATGCCGAATCATTTTGTTTGCTATGCAAGGTATAGTTGTATGAAATCGAGGTGACTTTCTGCCTTTCGACTTTATAGCCCTGTATTAAATCAGAAGCAGTGGGCGTTTCCCCATATTTGTCCAACAATTCTTCCACGCTTATGTGATTTGGCTCGGCCTTTTGTGTTTTGCCTTCAGCGAAACAGACTGTCGCTATTATTGTTAATATGAATGTTGCAAATAATGTTTTTTTCATTTTTTATCTCCTTTGCTAATAATTCTACTTAAAAATAGGTTAAAAGTCAATTTTTTTACAAATTATGCTGCTTGTATGTACTGTGTCCGCCGTATGAATGACGACAGTCAGGAGAAAATGTTAAGCAAAAAATTGAAAATATTTGAAAAGAATAATAAAAATTCAGTGTCAATCTGTGTTAACCCGTGTCTTAAAATTCTCTGTGACCTCTGTGTGCTCTGTTGCTAAATTTTATTCGTGTATTTTCGTGAAAACTTGTGCCCGCGCAGCTTGGTATTCGTGGTTAACTTTTTCTTTTTCCTTTTGACTTGTGACTTTGCTCTGTTGAAAAGCTCAGGCGGCACGCCTGATTATCATCAGGTTGTGTGTTA
>CAZMQF010000025.1:0-21648 GCA_964568365.1 uncultured Pirellulales bacterium
CTTTGCATATCTTCGCGATTAAATCGCTGCCCTCGACGAGGCCCTCTCTGTTGTGCATTATCACCTTCTGCCTGAGGCGCTGCTATTGCCTGTGATAACAGGCCGACAAACATAACAGCCGCGAGGCATACGGCCACAGAGGTTAAAGCCATTCTTTTGTTAAACATACCAAATCTCCTTGAAAAAAATGTTAATAAAATGGTTCTATATCCTTACAAAAAAAGCCCTTACACAATTTAAGACGCGATAAAAACGTTAGTTATTGCAAAAAAAGCTGAATTTATCTTAATTTTCCGCTGCTACGGCCTATTTGCATCTGCCCCAAATGATATTCAAACCTTATCGAGACCGCATATTCGTGATGGTATGCAAGTCTTCAGGAAAGTCTCACCGCCATCAGCGGAGATTATAAATTCATAGGTATTTGTCGGCCGGCGAGATATTCTTTCATTTGCCTGATGCTTATAGTTTCAAAATGAGTGATAGAGGCCATAAGGACGGCATCGGCACCGCCTTTGACAATGGCATCGTAGAGATGTTCGAGCCTGCCGGCTCCGCCGGAGGCTATTACAGGAATATTGACAGCATCACTGACAGCTTTATTGAGCTCGTTATCATAACCTTCCTGAGTGCCGTCGGCATCCATACTTGTTAAAAGGAGCTCGCCTGCACCTAATTGTTCAGCCTTGACAGCCCACTGAACAACATCTATATCAGTTGGCTCGGTGCCTGCCTTTACACATACCTGCCAATGTCCCTTTTTAATTTTTGACCGTCGCGCATCTATGGCAAGAACAATGCACTGATTGCCGAAACGCCGAGCTGCCCCGGCAATGATATCCGGATTTTGCACAGCGGCGGTATTTATTGATACCTTTTCAGCACCGCTTCTCAGCAGTTCGTCTATCTGCTCGATGGTCTGGATTCCGCCGCCGACAGTAAAGGGGATAAAGACATTTTCAGCAACCCTTTCAACAAGCTCAACAATTGTCTTGCGAGAACGAATGGTGGCGGTGATATCAAGAAATACAAGCTCATCAGCGCCTTCGGCCGAGTATCTTTTACCGAGCTCAACGGGGTCACCGGCGTCACGCAGATTAAGAAACTTTACGCCTTTGACAACCCGGCCGTCTTTGACATCAAGGCAGGGTATTATCCTTTTTGTCAGCATCAGCGTTTTCCTTTTTCACAAACAGAGACAAAGTTTCTCAATACCTGCAGGCCTGCAGTGCCGCTTTTTTCCGGATGAAACTGTGCACCGTAAATGTTATCTTTTTGAACCGATGCGGGCAGCTCAAATCCATAATCGGTATAGGCAACTTCCGCGCTGCCATCTTTTACATCAGTGTAGTATGAGTGCGCAAAATAGAAATGTTTTTCTGAGCCGAGACCTGCAAACAAATCCATATTCTCTCGTCTCACAACTTTGTTCCAGCCCATATGTGGAATTACTCTTCCGGCAGGCAAACGCACCACCTCGCCTTTGACAAGGCCGAGACCTGCGTGCTCACCATGCTCGAAGCTTTTTTCGAAAAGCAATTGATGGCCGACACAAATACCCAGTAGCGGCTTCCCTGCCAGGGCAAGCTCCTTTATAAGCTCGGCGAGACTGCCGAGAACACCAATAGCGTATCCAAATGCCGCTACCCCGGGCAGAACAAGACCTTCAGCAGCTTCAATCTCGTCAGGCTGGCTGCTGAGCCGGACTTCACAGCCGAGGTATTGAAACGCATTACAAACGCTCCTGACATTACCCACATTGTAATCAATAACTACTATCATAGTCAGTGCTTAGTTTTTAGTCCTTAGTGTTTAGTTTGCTAAAGACAGATACTATATCTGATATTATTAACCGTTCAAACCAAATCTTCCAATAAGCAAATCTGATAAGACAGTTAAGCATAAATGAATTGCCACATTATCAAAAGCAGTCTATAATTATTATTGAAAATATAAGTTTTTTCCGGCATAAAGGTTTTTTCTATCGGCTCGATTTATCGATTATGGTATCGATGTTTTTGGCCGATTTATTTACTTTAAGAAACCGATAACCCAAAGGGATATAAAGATGTGCGGAATAGTAGCATATCTGGGCAAAAAAAGTGCTCAGCCGATCTTAATCGAAGGATTAAAACGGCTGGAATACCGCGGTTACGATTCAGCAGGAATAGCACTACTCAGTGACGGAAAAATTAAAGTTAAAAAAACCAGCGGCAGAATAAGTGCCCTGGAAAAAATTTTAGAAAAAGCCGATAAAAAAGAGACGCTCGGTGTCGGCCACACACGCTGGGCAACTCACGGCGAACCAAACACCACTAACGCACATCCTCATATAGACCATACAGGCAAAATTGCAATAGTCCACAACGGCATTATTGAAAACTACAGCACCTTAAAAAAATGGCTCCAAAACGAGCAGGTAGAATTCAAAACCGAAACCGACTCTGAAGTCATAGCATCCCTGATCGGCTATTTCTATTCATTGAGCGAAAGTGACAAATCAGCTAACAAATCAACAAGCCAAAACAGATTCGAATGGGCTGTTCAGCAGGCAATCCAGAAACTCCACGGCACTTTCGGTCTCGCTATTATCTGTTCAGACTATCCCGACATGCTCATAGGAGCAAAAAAAGGAAGCCCTCTGATTCTGGGTGTCGGCGACGAAGAATATATCCTGGCGTCCGATGCTGCAGCTATTGTAGAGCATACCACACAGGCAATATACTTTTCGGACAACGAGATGGTAACTATCACCGCAGAAGGTTTTCATACAAAAACCGTTGACAACATTGTAATCAGCAAGGATTTGGAACAGATAGAGTTTTCGCTGGAACAAATCGAGCTTGGAGGTTTTGAGCACCATATGCTCAAGGAGATTTTTGAGCAGCCTGAAGCTCTGAGCACCTGTATGGGCGGCAGAATCGACCACCACAATAATAAGATTAAACTCGGCGGTATAGCTTCATATTTTCGTGAACTAACCCGTATAAAAAGACTTATCTTAACCGCATGCGGCACAGCATTTCACGCAGCTCTGGTAAGTGAGTACCTCTTTGAACAATTAGCGAGGATTTCAACCGAGACCGAATATGCAAGCGAATTTCGATATCGCAACCCAATAATCGAAGACGGTACATTAGTTATCGCTATAAGCCAGTCCGGTGAAACACTCGATACACTTGCAGCAATTGAGGAAGCAAAGGAAAGGGGAGCAACTGTGCTCGGCATCGTTAACGTAGTCGGCTCGTCCATTGCAAGAGAAACCGACGCGGGTATATACCTGCACGTAGGACCAGAGATAGGAGTGGCCAGCACTAAAGCTTTTACAGCACAGGTAGCGGTTTTAACAATGCTCGCTATCGAACTTGGAAGAAGAAAACATATCAGTAACACTGAAGCTACCCGATATATTGAAGAGCTTTCCAAAATACCCGGGAAAATCAGCAAAGTGCTTGAGCAATCCGAGCATATAAAACAAATCGCTCAGGCCAACATCGAGAAAGACAACTGGCTCTTTTTGGGCAGAGGTTTTAATTATCCGATAGCACTCGAAGGCGCCCTGAAACTAAAGGAGATAAGCTATATTCACGCAGAGGGCCTGCCCGCGGCTGAAATGAAGCACGGCCCGATTGCTTTAATAGCAGATAATATGCCGGTAGTTTTCGTCGCACCCAAGGGGCCGCAATACGACAAAATTATGGGCAATATCGCTGAGGTCAGAACCCGGGGAGGCAAAACAATTGTGGTTGCAACCGAAGGTGATGAAAATATTAAACCCTATGCCGACCATCTAATCACGGTGCCGGATGTGCCCGAGATTCTACAACCGTTGGTAACAGTCATACCACTTCAGCTGCTTGCATATCACGCTGCTGTAATTCGCGGCTACGATGTGGATAAACCAAGAAACCTTGCAAAAAGTGTTACCGTCGAATAAACTGTTGATATGATTTCAACAAGCAAAACGCCCAAACCGCCCCGCCGTCATTATTATGCTCTGCCAAAAAAAGATCTTGGCTTCACACTAATTGAACTGCTTGTCGTCATCGCGATAATAACACTTTTAATCGGCATATCTTTACCCTCACTCGGAAAGGCAAAGTCCGCGGCGATGCGTGTTAAGTGCACAAACAATCTAAAACAAATTGATATTGCCATACGATTGTACCTGAACGCAAATGACGACACTTACCCCTGCGCCCAGGACCCTCTGCCGGAAGGCTACTGGCTCTGGATGGGACGCGGCTGGCGCAGATTTGTTCAACCTTATCTTCAAAGCAAAATCGACCCAAACAATCCTTCGGTACTTATCTGTCCGCAGGACAAAATCAGCAAAGAAAAATACGAATCCACAAGCTATGCTTACTCGATGGCTTTTTACCACAGCCCTCAGCAAATAGATTCTATGAGCAGCCCGAGTGACACTTATCCACCTGCGAATCCTCAACCATCAATCCGGCAGGGAAGCTGCAATGTTGCAAGGCCGTCAGGCAAAATTCTGGCCGGCGAATGGCTGAGTAATCATTACCGATTAAAGGACACAGACCCCGGCTGGTGGGGCTGGCAAGGCAGGCGAAATTTCCTTTTCGCCGATGGCAGTATCTATTTTATTAAAGCTGTTGACATTCGAGAAGCCAACGACAATCTTCCCGATGCTAACCTGACAAAAGAAGGCATAAAGGGCACAGACTGGCCGAGATAGCTAATAACGGCCTTTTTGAGCCTATACCAAAAAGCTAATAAGCAAGAAAATTTTACTTTCTTCCGCCTATAGTTTCATTCAGCTGTTTAAGCATCTCTTTGAGCTTTTCACGTGCCTTTTCCAGTTCCTCTTTTGCTTCCGGACCGGTTTGGGCATCAATTACATAAGGTGTAATAAATACAATAAGCTCATTGTTTCTCAAAATAGTTTCACTATGTCGGAAAAGGCCGCCGACACCCGGTATGTCTCCTATTAAAGGCAGCTTTCTCTCAATCTGGCTGTCTGTTTGAAATAGTATGCCTCCGAGCATAATCGTCTGGGCGTCCTGAACTATCATATTTGTCTGTGTTTCCATCTCACTTCTTACCGGCTGGCCATTTACAATCTCACCTGTAAGCTGTGAGAGAATAACATTTACAATCATATCAACGTTTTTCTCAGGAGTGATACTCGGCCGAGCACGCAGCGTCATACCGACCCTCTTGAAATCGAAACTCGAAGTAATCCTTCCTCCCGTTTCTGAAGTTGATGCAGTGGTCTGGAAAGCAACGCTGTCACCCTTGAAGAATTCGGCTTCCTCGTTGTCTTTTGTCCAGAGGGTTTGTTGATTAAGAATCCTTGCATCGACACTCTTGACTAAAAAGTCAATCAGAGCCGATATGTCCGCGGCAGCCCCGAGTGTCAAAGAGCCGTATGTTTCGAGAAATGAAAGCTTGGCAATAGCTTCAATGGCATTTTCCTCGAGAGTGCCAAATGAGAGGGGATTAGTCGCAAGCTGCAGACCAAGAGAAGTCAGGTTGCTGTGGTCAACCTCCATAATAATTGCTTTTATCATTACCTGCCTGCCTGGCTGGTCAAGCTTCTGAATCATCTCAATTATCCTGTCCTTAAATTCCGGCGGAGAGAGAACGAGCAGCGATTTGCTGTGCGGGTCAGGAATAAAACGAATTCTGCCAATGACGTTGCTGATAGGCATCCTATCCTCCTGAGCACGAGACCTCTGTGATGACCAGGGAGGTGTGTATTGACCTCTGGTGGTGCCCTGCTGTTGCTGCTGTGAATCACGCTGACCCTGGCCTTGCTGGGTCTCTTCTTCCATCGAGTACTCTGAGAGACCTGTTTCACTAAACCAGATTATGGCAGGCACGCCGGGCTCATTAAATATAGCATTTAAACGAACCGCCAGATCCTCAGGGTCCGCATACTTCAGCGTTATCACTTCCGGCACTTCAGCCATTTCCTCTTTATCCAACTCTCTTATCAATTCCTCGACAACCTTATACGCTTCAGGAATCTTGCTTATTACAATTATTTTTTTTGTCTCGGGGACAGCCCTGAAAGTCAACTGGCCATAAAGCGGCCCGACTATCTTTTTCCTCTCTTCCTGCGACCTGTAAGGATAAAAAAGCAATCTTAAATAATCAAGGCCGCCAGCTTGCTCTTCCGAAAAAAGTTCCGATAAAAGCTGTGCCATCTGAACGGGATCGGTATTAGCAAGATGGATAATTTTCGGTTTGACAGCTTCCACATCAATCGGAACATCCCACTGCTTTATCTGCTCGGTAATTTTTATCATATTCTCAGGCGAAGCGATAATTGTTACCTGCTGCATCGTCGGAAATGCTATTACTCTAACTATATCAGTTGCGGTTCTCTGGCTTCCCGGCCCATATCTGTAATAATAGTAAGTGTCATAAATTGGAATATCTTCACCATACAATTCATCCAGGTTTTCCTTGATTTGCTCAGGGTCGGCATGCTCCAGTGTGAAGGTCTTCTCTATAAGCTTTCCAGGAGGAATATCTATATCCTTTATGAGTTTTTTAACCATATCCCGCATCTCTTTATTGCCGAAAATCATAATCTGCCGGGCTTGTCTTAAAGGCTGAACAAGAACACTGCTTCTCAGCTCAGTGCCGGGAAGCTGCTGCAGTGCCCTGTTTATCCGGTCTCCCACCTCATAAGCATCCACATACGTAACCGGCACGGTCTCATACTCAGAACCAACCTGTTCCTTTCTGTCGAGCTTTTCTATCCATTCAGCTATTCGCTTCATATCATCAGCAGAAGCCTTTACAATAATCCATCTACGTCTCGGCTCAGGTATAAGAATAATCTCCGATTCGGCAGGAGCAATTACAACAGAAGCAGCAGGCTTCGTTCCGCCTACCGCCGCACCGGCCTGGGCAGGCGCAGGCTTCGCCTGAGAACCAGAACGGCGAACTCTTCTACCGGTACGCTCATCAATACCCAGAAGAAGTTTGAGAATCTGTACTATCTCCGCAGGGTCGCCCTCCTGAATCTGAAAAACCTCGGTAACAGTCTGCTCGGCTTCGGGGACATCGAACTGCATTATAATTCTTTCAAATCGAATAAGATTTGCAACCGTATCGATAACAAGCAGGCTGCCCGAATCCTCATCCGCACTGACATAGCCGTATTCGCCCACTAACGGCAAAATAACATTACTCATATTGGTCGGGCTGTAATTTTTAAGTTTGAAATGTTTTTCTACTATCTGGTTTTTATTTTCTAATGCTGCAAGAGGTCTATCGGGCGGCACCATAGGAACGGAACCGAACAGGGCTTCTTTAATCGGTTTCAAGTAGAGTACATTATCAACCTCCTCCGCGACATATCCTTTTGTCCGCAGTGCAGCATAAATAAGCGAAAGGGCCTCCGGACGAGGCATCTTTGCGGGTGCATATATAGTGATTTTTTGTTTCATCGCTTCATCATACGGAATAATATTTTTACCGGTCCACTCAGCTATCTTTGCGATGATGTCCTTCATTTCAACGTCTTTAAGATTTACCGCTTCCATTATTTTATTCGGGTCAACCGGCTCATTCGGCTCGTTAACATCGCCGACAACCTTAGCTTCATTTGCATCCGAAACCTTTCCGGGTTCATTGCTGTCCGTGATTTTATCAGGCTTGTTGGCATCGGCAGGAGTGTTAACATCTTCCTTGAGCTTCGGCTGATTGACATCAGCTAAGTCGGCAGGAATCTCAGCTCCTTCTTCAAGACTGGATAGTTTTTCACCTACTTTGGCTAACGCCTTTTTAGCCCAATCAGCCGACGGGGTATAAAAGTCATAAACCATAAAGTTTACACAAACCGCTGCGCCGATAATTACCGCAAGCACAATCGCTGAAATTGTTAACTTTGGCCTTTTCAATTTCTCACCTCACCTAAAAGTATTTAAGTATTAACTATTTTCACATCATCGAGTCCATTTGATCAAGCTGCTGTTCTATCTCTTCAATAGGCATCCTGTCTATTTCCTCCAGAGCCTCCTGCTTTTGCTCATCGGTCATATTATTCCATTGCTGTTTCATCATTTCTTTATATTGATCCGGAACTTTGCTCCACATAAGCTCCAGCTTTTCTCTTTGACCTTCTGTTAGCTCAATTCCCAACCAGGCAAACGGGTCTTCTTCAACAGCCTGCCCTGTGTCACCCTCGGTTGTAACCGCCGGCTTCACAGTTTGCTTAGCTGCCGTATCATCGCTTTCTTCAGATTTTTTCTTGACCGCTGTCTCCGGCCCGCTTGAAACTGCCGCTGCGATGGGAGCAAAGGATTTTACATTCCCGTTCCACCTTATCTTCACCTCCGTAGCCTCGATTGATATGATTTCAGCATCTGCTATCTTGTCACCAGCTTTATGCCATTTACCATTTACCAGGGCTTCGTCACCGAATATGCCCGTCACCGCCTTGACCGGATGTCCCTCTTCTTTTTGTGCAGGGGCAAATAAGCTTTTCTTTTTCAATTCCTCAGCTAATTCTTTTGTTTTTGCAATAAATTTATCCATTTCGTTCGGGTCAAGTTTACCTTTGGCAGCTTCTTGGCCGACCAACCGTTCGGCCCGGGCATTAGTCGTATAAAAATCTATCAGCCTGACAAAAATACAAACCGCCAGAACCACCGCAAAAGCGAACAGCACTACTGATATATACTCCTGTCCTTTTTTAAGAAAATCCCGTCTCATATCTACTCTTTCACAAACGTCGATACCTTCAAATCAAGCTCAAATTTGCGTGACTTCTCGTCTTTGGTATCGGTTTTTTTCATCACAAACTCCTCGACTGCAACCAGATAAGGATTTTTTTTAAGATTCACAAACAAATCTAAAATCTTATCCAGCTCAGCCTGGCCGCTGCATTGAATACACAATAACTTGTAACCGGGTACAGTCGAGCTCGAGACCGGTAGAAACTTCAAGGGTTTAGTTTTTATTCCTGCTTCTTTTAATTGCTTGTTAAGCTCGGCTCTGAATAAAAACTGTTGCCTTTCGGCAGGTTTCGGCATTTCAAAAGCCGGCACAGCTGATAGAAGCTGCTCTCGCTGAATATCCGACAAGCTGACAGCCATAAACTGGGCTTTGCTTTTGGCAAGTGATTTTCTTACCTGCATCCACCGCCCAAGCCAATCAAGTCCAAAAATAAGAGCCACAATAATTGCTACACCAAACAAACCAAGCTTTATGGCCCTTCTGTCTCTTTGATTTAACTTATCGAGCATAGTTTTTCGACCCTGTAAAACTTAATCAGCCTCTTCTTTGAGAATAATTTTTGTAACTGAAAGTTATAGTGAAATTGAGCTTTTTGGTTTTTTCATCCTGTTGCGGGCTCTGAATTTTAACCTCTTTAAAATTTTCATCAGCCAACAGATTTTCCTGAAACTTATACAACTGCTCAGCGTTTCCGGCAGTACCTTTTATCTTTACCGCCTTGCCCATTTTAAAATCTATATCGCTGAGCATAATCCCGTTCGCCTCGACCGAGCTGAGTTGGCTTAAAAGCTCGAGTACATCGGGCCTTTGAGCAGCAACAATCTCCATCAGATTGTGTTTTGCCATCAGCCTGCTATAATTTACCCGCGTTTTAAGCTCGTTCAGATGCGCTAACTGGGCTACATCAAGCAAATAAAACGCGATAACAGACAATATCAGCATCATCACAGTGACAGAACAAGCAGCTTTCATAGAATACAACCAGTGTTTTTTCTTTTCCGCACCGGCTGGTCTATACAAAGAATCAAAAAGAGCAAGCTCTTTGTCCAAATCAAGTGACATCAGGCCAAGACCTATCGGCACCCGGTATTCATACAGGCAGTCGTTATCATCGGTTGATAATAAATAATTCGAAACAGGAAACCTGAAATCACACAATGTTGCATCAAAACCTGCTGACCCGAGAGCTGAAACAATATTCTCTATAATCTCAAATTCCCTGACACTTTTTTTATCAGCTTTGTCACTGACACTTTTTGCAAAAACATATACCGGTACTTTGCTTTCATCAGCAAATCCGAACAATTCGAACACGCTTCGAATATCCTGCACAAATCTATCAGCGGCTGATGAATCCATCGGCGAGCCGATTTGCTCCGTAAGGTCTTCTGTCCCCATATCAACAATTGCAGCATTGCTTAACTTGCCGGCCTCTACGAGGCAAATCCTTGCCGAGCGTCGAGCTATACTTACCACGACAGCCGGCTCTGTGCTTTTACCGTCGGAAAACAAACTCCACCACGTTTTCACCAGCCCTTCACAGTCCAGCAGGATTTTTTCCGGCTCGATAAGCTCAACCTCTTCAATAAACTTTTGAAGATTTTCTTTTTTCACAGCGGCGACGGTAACTTTGGCCTGACCATTCCGAACAACTGCCGTTCTGTAGGCCATCTCTATCTGCTCAGCCGGCAAGGGCAGTTTCGATTCGGTTTGCAATCTGATTATCCGTTCGATTTCATCTTCTCTGACAGCCGGGATTTCAAGCCTGTAAAAAACCACACCAATAGAGTTAAAGCCGACCACTATGGTTCTGTTTCGGCCGGCAGCTTTTCTGTCTTCGTCGCCTGATTCCGGCAGACATCCGGCTATAAAAGCAGGCCAATCCATCCGGTCAACATCACAACTTTTAGTCCAAACAAGATTTAAGCTGTCGCTTTTTTTAGATAGACATACAGCTTTGAAAACACCATCTTCCTGTGTTATCGCAATTACACTATGTTCCTTTATTACATCCGTTTTTTTGCCGCTCATATCACTTTAAAATCACAAAAGCATTTAATTAGTCTCACCCTGATAAAAATAAAGTACTTGAGAAGGCGAGTTTCCTCTATCAACTACCGATTCGATTTGCAGCTCGCCTCTGCTAATGACTTTACTTTCTGCTGATGCAAAGCTGCGAATCGTAAAAACGTTTGAACGTACCGTTATGTGGTTAGCAATCTTTTTGAACGTATCAATATCCATCGAGCTTACATCCATTATCTCAGCAATACTTTTCATACCATCAGGAAGGTTCTCTCTATGAGCGATAATATTATCGGCAAGCTGATGAGCCTTATCATCGCCGCCGAGCAAAGCCGCCAGGACAATCTTTGATGCCGTATTGACATTTATTCTGCCGGGCACCTGCTCTGTGTCATCCACGGTTATCTTGTCGGCAATATTAGAAAAGGTCGCCAAATCCAAGGGCTCAGCCTGCACCTGCGAATCTCCGCCTGAGCTGTTCTTACTTTCCTTGGGAGAATTCGCATTTATCAAATCAGCTATGCTCTGGTATCGATTTTGGCCGCGGTTTTCAACAATCCATTTGGCATGAGACTCGCTTATACCCAGTGACTCCTTGAGCTCATTCGCATCAGCCTGATTGATATTGACTCTTCTGTTACCATCGGCATCGACATTTTTGTCATACGAATAACAGGTTAGATATTCAATCCATCCTTTATCCAGTCTGCCGTCTTCATTATCGTCCGGCGGTCTCGCCTCGCCGTCTCTTTCATTGGAATCGAGTCGGCCATTCAGGTTGGTATCTTCACCGTAAAGCAGCCGCCCAGTGACACCTCTAACCAAAATCAGCTCACGAATTGTTCGCAAATTCCCGTTGCGAATCTGATACTTAAAAGGCAGATTCTGATAATAACCCCCCTCGGCACCACCTGTGGTCTGGTCTTCATCGCCGTCGCGCCAATCCATTATTGCAGAGACAATTTCCTCCGTCATATCAGGCAGGGTCAATAGCTGCTCTTTTGTAGCGGTATTGATATTTAACTTGCCGGCCTCATCGATAACCTTCACTGTAAAAAGATAATTACCAAGCTGAATATTATTGAAGTCATCTTCATTATCGCTCCACAAATCAAACAGGCTGTCGCTTGCAGTCAAATCCTCTTTCAATACAGCCACGGCCGTCTCAATCCCCCCCAGTCCTGCCCATCTGCGGCAAACCGAATCCTGCGCCGCCAGGGATACTTTAACATTGAGCCGGCTGCTGCGGACAACACCTGTTATAATCACCGTAAGAATAATAACAATCCACAAAACCGCTATAAGAACAAGCCCTTTTTTATCACTATTATTTCTCATCTGTTAATCTGCTGCTCCTGTCTTTGTTCGCCCTCAGGCTCCGGTGTACCCTGTTGCTGTTGCTGCTGTTGGCGCTGTCCCAAATCCTGTATGGTACTTCTTAAACGGGCTTTTTTAAGATTAACAATAAAAGATTCAGTCACCGGCGTCGCGCCAACTGAAGTATTTGAAGCCAAGGTTACCTCGACGAGTTCCGGCAGGGTTGTGGCTTCTTCCGGCCACTGAATCTGCCAGTCCCGGCCGTCAAAATATCTGACCATAAAAGCATCAATATCTTCGGCAATAACACTTAGAATACCGCCTGGCCGCGACTTTTTATCCGGATTAGGCCATAACCGCCTCATCAAAAGTGTCTTATCTTCGTCTTTTCTTAAAAAATACTCCACTTCATAAACGTCACCTTCAGGCTGATTAGCCCTGGCCTTTGTTCTGCCGACTGTATAAAAAGTTAGCACACACAAGGTATCCTCCTGTACCTGTTCAATTCTCCCAACCAGCTTGGTACTCTCAGTGTCGCCGTCCCGATAGAAGTTATTAAGGTCTGTATTAATTCTGCTCGCAACAAAACGCAGCTCAGAGGCAACATCAATATTGCTGTCAACTATTTGCGCACTTACCGATATAGCCTTAAGCGCGCCAACAGCTACCAGCATAATGAAGGCCCCTATCATCGAGGCAATCAAAACTTCCACTAATGTAAAGCCGTTTCTTTTCATATACATCTTATTACCTGCCGGTAGCCGGTATCTGTCCTGTTAAGACAGTGTTGCCGGTCCCGTTAAGTCTCGTGCAAACCAAAAGGCTGTATTGACGATTGTGCTGCCTGAAAGTAACGAGAATAGTTATCTCATACAAACCATCTATCTCCATTTCCTCTACGGCCGCCTGCCAGACGTACCTGACCTGGTTATTCTCAAACTCTCCCTCCATTTGTCCGATTTCAATAAAATTTTCAACTCCCACGTATTCAATCATTGTAAGCTGTCTGTCGGATATCGAAGCTGCCAATTCGTACAGCCTGTCGATGTTTATCCTGCTCAGACATCGCGTGCTAATCGCACCAAGTGTCACCACGGCTCCGCAAAGGATTACGTTGGAAACGATAGCCTCAATAAGAGTGAAACCGCCTTTAAGTTTTAAGCCGTACCTGTTAATGTTTATCTACTCCTCAAAATTACAGTAAGCCATTACATAAGCTAATACTGCTCCAGCTTATCCAAATCAACGATTTGCGCATCGATTGTTTTAGCTTCACCAAATTCCATCCTCACCCTGCCAGTAGCAGGTGACACACTTGCCGTATAATGTGTTTTTCCATCACCTATCTGAATCACCGCTGCCTGAGATGTCCCATGCGGCGAAAAAACTATGACCCGGCTCTGCTCATCATAATCCTCATCAGCATCCGCCGACGTGATGTTAATTTCTTCAAATTTAACATCCCCTGCTAATTGCACAGGCCTGAAGTAAAAATTTCTTACTGCCTGCTGTTCAATCTCGCCGGTATCCTGCCTCAACTCATCCATCACAAGCGCATATCTGTTCTCCTCGTTATCCAAAATCAACCTGCAGGGCCTCTGTCGTTCAATCGCCAGCATCCTTGCGTACTTCGCAGCGAGATAAAAATCGCGGGCAGCCCTTTTAACAAGCAGTCCTTCATATGTCCCCTTATATAAACCTGCCCCTATACCGGCAACAAGTGCAATCAAAGCAATCACAACCAACACTTCAACAAGTGTAAAACCATACGTATTAAGCGCACAAAGTCCCCTTCTCGCCGTCAGGGACTTTTTCATTCTTATCAAGCCCACCTCGCGGGAAAAACAAATTCTACTCTTCTTCATTTGTAATATCTGCGTTGTCACCATCACCACCTGGCTCTCCATCTGCACCATAACTGATTAAAATATAAATGTCCGAACCAACTTCTCCCGCGGCCTCATAAACAAAAGGATTGTCCCAAGGGTCAAGAAGCTGTCTTCTCGTTAAATAAGGGCCTCTCCATTTTTCTTCGAGTCCTTCAGGCAAGGCAAGAAGTGCACCAAGACCTTCTGAATCATCCGGATACCGTCCACAGTTAATAGCGAACCTTTCAAGCGCATCCTCAACAAGCTTCATTCTCGGTATCACAAGGTCTTTTTTTGCCTGACCGAGCCTTCTGAAAGCCTTCGGTGCAACAAAAACAGCCAGAAGCGATAAAATCAATATAACTACAATCAGTTCGATAAGCGTAAATCCTTTTCTTTTTCTGCTCATTTTTTTCCTTCCTATACTATGATCTAAAAAGTTCCTGCGCCGAGATTCAACATAACAAGAGGCAGCAGTGTAGCTATGACTATAAAACCAATAATCAAAGCCAGCAGCAATATCAAAACAGCGGGAAAAATCGCCATAAACCTCGTTATTGCAGCATCGGCCTCTTCATCAAACGTATCAGCTGCATTCAGCAGCAAATCATCGAGCTTTCCTGTCTGCTCGCCAACCGAAGTAATCTGCACAAGCAAAGCCGGGAAAAGACCAGACTCATCCAGAGGCTCTGCCAGCGATGCACCTGCCTTGACCTTTTCCGAGACCCTATTAATCTCCCGTCCCAATACTTCATTGCCGAGTGTGTCACGCACAACAGCCAGAGACTCCAGTATAGTAACACCTCCTTTTGTCAGGGCACCAAGGGTTCTCGCAAATCGGCCAACCGATATCGTTCGCAAAACCGACCCAAGCACCGGAATCCTCAACTTGAATCCGTCCCAATGCAGCCTGCCATTAGTTCTAAGCCACTTAAAAAGGTAAACAAATCCTGCGGCAATCAGAATAATAAAAAGCCAGCCCTGTACTGTTGTAAAAGCGGCTATTAAAAAGTTACTTATAGCCATCAGTATTCTTGTCGGCAAGGGCAGCAATGTTACATCGCCTATCGTTTCTAATATCGTCGGCAAAATCCAGGTTATCACAATCACAACCGCTATAAGACCCATGCTCAAAACAAAAACAGGGTAGGCGGAAGCATTTTTCATATTCGTCTTTATCTTTTCATCTCTGGCCAGAAGCGAGGT
Organism: uncultured Pirellulales bacterium; assembly: GCA_964568365.1. Classification (GTDB taxonomy): domain Bacteria; phylum Planctomycetota; class Phycisphaerae; order Sedimentisphaerales; family Anaerobacaceae; genus CAYLMG01. Next base: position 15,138 of record CAZMQF010000025.1, read on the forward strand.
CAGCTGTTCGGTGGTTTTTTCAAGTATCCCGCCGGTTTCACCAACCCTTATCATTGAAATATAGAGCTGATTAAAAACATTCCGATGACTGCTCATAGCTTCAGAAAGAGATTGTCCCGCACGGACTGATTCTGCGATATCATAAAGAATCTGCCTCATTGCGTGCCTGCGCTGCTGGTCTCTGATAATCTCAATGGCATTCAGCAAAGGCAGACCCGCTCTCAAAGCAGTACTTAACTGGTTTGTAAATGCGAGGACATCTTTGCTTCGAACTCTTCCTACTCTTAATCTGCCGGCAGAGACGGCTGGCAATCTTATGCCGGCTTCAAGCTGTTGGTCCACTTTAATTTTCTGTGTCAGTTCTATTACAAACTGTCCCCTCCGGCTGAGAGTAGAAACGGCACTTTTGCGGTCGGCTGCCTCAACCTGCCCGGAAATATGCTCCCCGGTTCGATTAACTGCTTTATATACAAACTGGCCCATATTAACTTAGTATCCTGCATTTCGTATCTCGCCCTTTCGCTCCTGCAGGCCTTTGAGATACCTCTTTTTTTTAATCTTCCTCACTGACTGCCTGGGTAACTCTCAAGACCTCCTCCAGCGTTGTAATTCCAGCCAGAATCTTCTGGATTCCATCCTGCCGCATACTAACATGGTCCGACGGGGCTGATTTTGTTATCTGCTCAGTTGTCGGTCTTTTAGCAATCAACTCACGAACATTATCTGTCATCCTGAGGAGCTCGAATATACCCGTTCTGCCTTTCATTCCGGTTTGCATACACTCACTACAACCGGTACCTTTATATAATTTCACCTCAGGCAGTAACCGAACCGAATTATTCAGGTTCTCCAGCAAAGTCTTGTCAGGCTGATATTCTTGCCTGCAGCTCGGACAGATTCTTCGCACAAGTCTCTGAGCAAGAACCGCCTCAAGAGAGCTGGCCAACAAGAACGGCTCGACACCCATATCAATCAATCTTGTAACCGCACCCGGCGCATCATTTGTATGAAGGGTCGAGAAAACAAGATGACCTGTCAATGCCGCACGTATCGCAATGTCTGCTGTTTCCCTGTCACGTATTTCCCCTACCATAACAATATCGGGGTCCTGACGAACTATATGCCGAAGTCCGGTGGCGAAAGTCAAACCTCGCTTTGGATTGACCGGCATCTGAATAATGCCGTTGAGCTGATACTCAACAGGGTCCTCAATGGTTATTATCTTAAATGCCGGCGAATATATTTTATTAAGAGCGGCATAAAGTGTTGTTGTCTTTCCGCTTCCTGTCGGTCCCGTAACAAGTACAATTCCGTGAGCCTTATGCAAACAACGGTTAAAGCCTTTCAAAGTCTTTTGGTCCATACCCAATTCGGTAAGGGCCATCAATGAAGCGGTCCTGTCGAGAATTCTCATTGTCACCGACTCACCGAATATCGTCGGGACAGTCGAGACACGAAGGTCCACCTTTCCGTTTCTGCCCATAAATTCAACGTGACCATCCTGGGGAACAAAACGCTCGGCAATATTCATATTTGCCATAATCTTGATTCGCGAAACAATGGCAGCCTGGAGCCTCTTCGATGAAGGTGTTTTTTCAACGAGCATACCGTCAACACGATATTTAATTTTTACCTCTTTTTCAAACGGCTCTATATGAATATCGCTGGCTCTGGCATCGATGGCCTCAAGAATAATCAGATTGACAAGATTAACCAGCGAGGGCTCTCTTGCCATTTCATGCAGCTTTGCTGCGGTGTACTCGCCGTTTTCCAGCGTTGCCTCTGTGCCCTTTTCAACCGGCACAAGGTTATCCAGCATCCTGGCCACGTTACTTCCATAGAATTTCAGAATGGATTTTTCCATCTGAGCCGGGTCCGCATAATACCGTTGAACAGAAAAATTAGTAACCAAACGCAAATCTTCAACAGCCTCTGCCTGAAATGGATCTGTCATTGCCACCGCCAGACGGCCGTTATCCCGCCACAAAGGCAAAATATTATACTTACTAACCATCTCTGCCGGTACAAGGCAGATTATATCAGCACTGACAGTAACGTTTGACAGGTCCACCTTTTCTATGCCTGCCTGATATGCAAGTGTCTCGTTCAACTGTGGTTTTGTAATATAGCCCAGCTCAAGCAAAATCTGGCCTAGACGCTTGTGCTTAATCTGCTGCTGGGCTAGCGCAAATTGAAGGCTAGACTCATCCAGGTATGAGTTTTTACAAAGCAAACGGCCTAATTTTTTGTCTTTGCGTACATCCACCCTTTACAGTATCCTAAAAATAACTGTTTTTACAAAAGAAACAGCAGTGTAAACCAAAACACTATTTAAGATATAATTATATATAAACAAAAGACTTATGTCAAGCAGAAAGGCCTTCTCCTGCCATATTGTTACACTTTCCTCATAAAAAATCGAACATAACTATTATTTTAGACGCCGCCAATACCCATTTTGTTACAGTAAAAATCAACTTAAGCCGTAAAAACCCGCGAAAAAATCGGCCTTAATAAATCAACCGAAAAAATTAGCAATAATCATAAATTCCCGATAGCCTTTCAGATTTACTTTTTAACAAAATACTCAACTGAATCATTGTAAAAAGCAAGAAAGGCTATTCCACCTATTGTATTAATACTCTTAATACATTATGTATTATCTGCTCATGTTTTTCAAGCATTTTTTCCAAAAAACAAATTAATTTGTTGTCCGCAAACCTCACAAATGAACCATATAAAAATGTCGTACATTTGTCAAAGGATAATGATATTAAAAAGAAGCTGCAAGGCTCGGCCCACATTAACCTTGCAACTTCATTCTTCTGGCATAACGCCTCTGCCAAAATCAAACCCGATATCGGCTGTGAAGGCCTATCTGACACTAAAAGCCATATACCGGCCTTAATTGCTCACTTCGAGGCAGCTCACCGTAATACTCGTTTCTCGGCCCGACGTAACCCACACCGTGTCTTCTGAGCCTTACCGGTACAATCGAGCCATTACTGTTGGTAACATTGACTGTAACGGTATTCATCTCGTCCTCGAGCTCATACCTGTGTACTTCGGCTTTTTTCTTATCGCTCTCATTACCAAGCAGATAGCCGACACCGCCGCCGACAGCCGCTCCTATAAGCGTCGATTCCGTATCCCTTCCGGCAAGCTGGCCGATACCTGCCCCCGCCAAAGAGCCAACAGCAGCCCCGCTCATTGCATCGCTTTCACAGCCGACAACAAAAACAATACTCAAAACTACAACTGCGATTACCAAAATTTTTATAAGCTCCAGTTTCATTTTCATATCTCCTTAATAAGTTTCTGCATATATTTATAATTGCATATCCCTAAAATTTTCCTATGCCGCCCTGCCTGAACCCTGTACCGTTTGGCACTACTGCCAGCAAATCTGCTGTGGTTCAAGATTGCAGTCAAGCCAGCTTGCAGCCAACAGGGCAAAATCCGTAAAATCAACTTTACAATCACCGTTGACATCACCGTCCGGCATTGTCAGACACTTGGCAACCTCAGCGCCGTCGAGAATCACAGCATAAATATTCCAGTTGCCGTTGCGGTCGTCCTGCCAGACAACCACATTTCCGCTTATGGCAGGATTCGTCTGATTCGCCGGATTATCGGTGATTTGAAATTCCTTACCTGTGCTCAGGTTATATCCATAAATATCCCAATTGCCGTTACGGTCATCCTGCCAGACAATTAAATGGCCATCAATTGCAGGATTTATCTGCCAGGAGCTCTGAGCGATAATAGCAAATTCAATCGGTCTTGCCGGCTCATAAATATCAGCACCGAAAATATCGCAATCGCCGAAAAAGTCGTCATCCCAAAGCACGGTAGTCTCATAAACCGCTGGTGCCTGCTGATTGGCATCAAAACCGGCAATAAGATAGGATAAAGGCTCGCTCCGGTCGGTGATGTCGGTAGCATATACATCCAAATCCGGCTCGCTGCCGTTTGTCCAGACAACCGTATTACCATAGATAGCCGGAAACTGCTGGTCATCATCAAAAAAAGCAGCGTAAATCTCCTCGACGTTATTGAGGTCCGAAATATCTGCTGCAATAATATCCCAGTCACCATAGAAATCGTCCTGCCAGACTACAATATCGCCGTGGATTGCCGGATTGACCTGCTGCTCATTAAAATCCACAACGGTAAAAATCTCACCCGGATTTCCAATATCAATGCCGAAAATGTCCCAGTTACCATAATAATAATCCTGCCACACGATTCTCTCTCCATAAACAGCCGGGTTCATCTGGTCTTCGTAATCGGCAATGTCAAAAACGGAAGGGCTCTCAGGATTAGTTATATCAGCGTAATATATATCCCAGTCGCCATCAACGCTCTGCTGCCAGGCGACGATATTACCGTGTATGTCCGGTACCTGCTGGTCATCGGTTGCGGAATAGATAATAAATTCCTGCCGGTTACCGCCCTTTGCCGCAGAGACCATCAGGCCCACCAGAACCATACACAAAGCCAATTTTGCCATATTACGTCTTTCCATTTTTTCAGCCCTTTAACAGCACTGACTACCGGTAAAAAATGTCAGTCCGGCATCAGAGTGTTCTCATTCAATTACTTCAGCTTCATCAATTTCCTGCCGCTCTATCTTTGCCAGCAGTTCAAGCAGTATCATTGCAAAAGGAGCATTCGTCATATCCTGGCTTGCTTTAAGAAGCTGCTGTTCTGCCTCGTCATTATCGCCGACGCCAAGCAATTGATAGCCCAAAAGAAGCTGCAGGTCGGTATCATAGGCATAAAGCTTTGCCTTTTCTGAGAGCTTGTCAATTTGCCCAAAGAGGACCTCCTCATCGGAATAAAGGCCGCGAGGATAGAAAACACCTTCTTTTTCAGGTGAAATTTTTCCCAAAGCCTCTCGCAGTGCCTCAGCTGCTTCCGGATAGCTTTCAACTGCAAACAGAGCCTGCACATAAGCGAAGGGTAAAATTATATCATCAGGCGCAAGCTTTATCGCCTGTGCAAACTTATCAGCTGCGTAACCATAACTGCCGAGCTCAAAGGCCTTGACGGCTTCCTCGAAGTATTTATCCGCTAAAGTCGCCGGCTCAGGTTCCTCACCGGCCTGCTGAGCAAGCTTCGCCCGCACATCAGCAAAAGTCGTCTCATCCACCGGCGGGATATCTGTCGAATAATAACCTGCCGAATCGTTGCCGTAATAATTATAGTAATTATAGGTGTAGTAATTGTCAGTGCCATAACCTAATTCACGTGCAACAGGATAGTAACCATACCACCTGTATATATGCCAGGGATACCAGTAATAACGGACATACCTGTATCCAATCGGCCAGTAACCGCCTAAGCTGACAAAAACGTATTTTCTTTGATAATAAGGATGCACATAGCAGAACGTCCAGTCTCTGCCCCAGCTATAACTGACCCAGAAACGATAACTCGGCCAGATAATGCGATGAGATAAGCCGCCATAGCGGTCTCTGTAAACATATTCATTATGATTAACGTGCCTTATCTGGTATGGACGGTCCTGATATACAACCCTGCCTGACCTTCTGCCGTGCCTGTATTCAAGATTCTTTTCAACTATTCCTTTACGGTCCCTTCTCTGCTCAAGCTGTCCTCTTGAACGACGCTCACTATCCACTCGAGGTCGTGTTCTCTCGTTGGAACGCTCTCTTGTAACTCTGCCTGTCTCGGCTCCCTGCCGGGTCTGTAAATGAGATTTTTGCCTCGTCAAAGAGCCTTCGTCCCTGTCCCCTCTAACTGCTGTACGCCTGTCAGTTACAGGTTGCTTGACAAGTGGGATTTTGTCAGCTTGCTGCCCCGGCTGTACAATCAAATTAGACCTCTTACGATTATTTCCCTTTTCAACAACAGTACGTTTCCTATCACCAATCACACCTCCGATACGAGATTTCTTAACAGCCTCAAGTCCTACATTCGGTCTGCTTTCCTGAGTTCTTGTGCCTTGAGTGATAACAGAGTTTCTTGCTGTGCCGACAGACCTGCCGATATTGCTGCCTATTTTTGCTGCTCTGTTTGAGCTCACGATATTTTTAGACGTTTGTGTGTTCGTATTTCTATTGGCAACTGATATATTCGGGCTGCCGATATTTTTTGCGATGCTTTGGCTTTTTGACGTTGTTACTCTGTTGCTTCGACTTACACTAATATTTGTATCTCTACTTGCCCTTTGTTGTGTCAGAACGCTTGTGTTTGTACTACGCACCGTTGACCGTGAAACTGTTGGTGTAACGGTAGAACTTCTGACTGAAACATCTGGACGGCTTGTAATACTATGTGTCCTGATATTCGTTGATGCAGGTGTTCTCACCTGTACTGAGCTATTCGTTCTGCCTATGTTACTGTTTGTACTTCTAATATTCGTTTGTGTTTGTCTCGTTGTTTTGTTTGATGTAACATTGCTTCTGTTAACGTTTGATGTTCTTGTTGACCTGTTTGATCTAACATTACTTCTGCTAACATTTGATTGTCTTGTTACTTGTGT
>CAZMQF010000026.1:0-21077 GCA_964568365.1 uncultured Pirellulales bacterium
TTCAGGAAAATGAGGAGGCTATAGCAAAGCTTAACAGTGCTGTTCAGCTGAATAAAAAATATTCTCTGGCTTATTCTTTGCTCGGTGATATTTATATGGAAATCAGGGAATATGAGAAAAGTGCTGCTGCTTACGAGAAGGCAACGAAATTATTTCCCTGGTCTTTTGACGATTACTATAATCTCGGCAGGGCATACCAGATTATGGAAAAATTCGCTCGTGCTGTTAAAGCTTACAGCAGGGCGTGCGAGCTAAAACCAGACCATCTCGAAGCTCACGTAAACAATGCGCAATGCGCCTATATGATTGAAGACTATGACAACGCTTTGAAATACGGACTGCGTGCTGAGCAGATTGACCCAAATGTCCCTAAGATTTACAAGATGCTCGGTAATATTTATGAAGAAAAAGCCGATTATGAGCAGGCCATTCGATATTATAAGCGAGTCCTCGAAAGAGAAACTCACAACATCGATATTATGATTTCTCTTGCTATGGCTTATATCAAAACAAATCGTAAGGAGCCTGCAAAAGAGCTTCTATTGAGCGTCGTCGAGCTCGAGCCGGATAATTCCATTGCTTACAGAAACCTCGGCTATTGTTATTTGAAGCTCGACAGCGCTGACAAAGCGGTAGAAAGTTACAGCAGAGGGCTCAGGATAGATGATATGGACTGGGAGGCGCATAACGGTCTCGGCGTCGCTTATATCTTCCAGGGAAGACAGCCGGATGGCTCGATAGATGAAGCGCACAAGGCAAAAGCCGTTGAGCAGTGGAATGTATCCCTGAGGATAAAGCCTGACCAGCCGAGTGCGGATAAACTCGCCAGGTGGATAAAAGGATATATGCAATAAAAGCATTACCGGGTCTTTGTTTTGCGCACACTTTTTTTGCTTGAGGAAGACCGGTTTAAATTATGGGAGAATTGAAAAAGAAAGAATTAGCTGCCCGGCCCACCGGTCGGGTTTTTTTGTCCGGTTTCGCCAAAAAAAACCTGCCCAGTTTGTGGGCTCATATTATCTTTTGGTCCTTTGCTGCAGGCGGGCTCGCTGCGGACTTGCTCTCAAAAAAGGCAGTTTTTGATTTTTTAAGCCGGCTGCCGGATTTCAGGTTTCCGATTATCAAAGGTTTTATCACCCTGGTAATGGCTACAAATAAAGGTGCTGCCTTTGGATTGTTAGAGGGCGCACGAGTGATTTTAACGGTCATTTCTTTTATCGCACTGTTTGTTGTTTTATTTGTGTTTTTTTTCGCGGGTAGTAAAAATAGATTACTTTATGCTGTGCTTGGTTTGCTTACCGCTGGTATCTGTGGAAATCTTTTCGATAGGTTGTTTAATTCAGGCCGGGTCCGTGACTTTGTTGAGGTTGTTTACTGGCCCGGATTAAAACCCTGGCCCGCTTTTAACGTTGCTGACAGTCTCCTTTGCATTGCTGTAGCTGTTGCCCTGATTATGACCTTTATTCAGAGGCCTTCTGAAAAACATGCTCGGAAACATAAATAGGTGTGTTTGAAGCCACACCGAGTGCGATTGCATCCGAAGGACGGGAATCAATTTCGATTTTCTTGCCGTTCATACTCAGAGTAATTTGTGCAAAAAACGTATGGTGACGCAGGTCGTTTATCACTATTTTTTCGATTTTAGCACCGAGGTTTTTAATCACGCTGTCGAGTAAATCGTGCGTCATCGGCCGGGGAGGTGTGATGCCCTTGAGCCGGCGGTCAATCGCGAAGATTTCGGAGATGCCGATGACTATCGGAAAGCTCCGCTCGCCGCTGCTTTCCTTCAGAACGATAATCTGCTGGTCAGACATTTCGTTAATGATTATCCGCGATAATTCCGCCTGAACTTCCATTTTATTCACCGCCTTTACTCACCGTCCGAAAGAGCCTGCTTAAATATATCTTCACTATCACCACTTTTGTATAAAAACCGATTATTACTTTAAATATTTTACATTATTTTTCCAGTTCGAGAAGGTGATTTTCTACAGTTTGTAATTGCTCAGTAACCTCAGCCAGCTTTTCTCTTGTTTTTGCAACGATTTCGGGCTTTGCCTTCGTAACAAAGTCCTGATTTGACAGCTTTACATCGAGATTTTTTTTGGCATTTTCGAGATGCTGTTTTTGCTTTTCAAGCTTTGCTCTTTCAGCGCCGACGTCAATTGCGTTGTGAACATACACTTCAGTTGTATCACAGATTGCGACCGCTGCATTGACAGGTTTAGCCGTCTCGGTTCCTGCTTCAAATTTTTTCACACCTGCTAACTGTTCGATGAGTTTTGCGTTTCGATTCAGAATATCTGCATTTTCCTGTTGTGTCCTTGCCGATACCGTTAACAGTTCCTTCGGTGCAATATCGCGGCTGCTTCGAATGTCCCTTATCGTGCGAATTGCTTCCTGTACAAGCTCGATTTCTTTTTCCGCTCCCTTATAGACTAAACTGTCAATTTGTTCAGGCCATTGTGCAACGGCAAGACTCTTTGAATTTTCAGCTTCTACCAGACCGGCCAAACCCCTTTCAGGTGCAATCTTATTTAGCTTCTGAAAAATTCCTTCCGTGATGAACGGCACGAACGGGTGCAGCAAACGCAGAATCTCGTCCAGCACAAATGCCAGCACGTTTTGCGCAACACCCTTTTCCTGCTCATCCTGCACTCTCGGCTTTATCCACTCGAGGTACCAATCGCAGAAATCGTTCCAGAAAAATTTATAAAGCACCGAAGCAGGCTCGCTGTATTTATACTCTTCAAGCAATTTTGTAACCTCAGCTATCGTTTGCGCCAGTCTCGAAAGAATCCATTTGTCGGTGACTGTCATTTTTTCTTTGTCGAATTTTTTAGTATCGATTCCTTCCAGATTCATCAATGCAAAGCGCGAGGCGTTCCAGAGCTTATTGCAGAAATTTCTGCCGATATCGAATTTCGGTGATGTGTTGGCTTCTCGCCCGTCGGGCAGTGTCATTCGTACCACCGGCATTCGGACGTCCTGCGTTTGGGTAGTCATCGATGCGATAGTAAAACGCATCGCATCTGCGCCGTGGCTGTCGATTACGACCAGTGGGTCAATGCCGTTGCCGAGACTTTTCGACATCTTCCTGCCCTCGCCGTCCTGTATCATCGCGTGAATATAAACATCGCTGAACGGAATCTCACCGATACAGTACTGGCCCATCATTACCATTCTCGAAACCCATAGTGTTATAATTTCGCGCGCGGTGCACAGCACATCTGTCGGGTAAAATTCTTTCAATTCGCCCGTCTCTTCAGGCCAGCCCATCGTGCTGAAAGGCCACAACGCCGATGAAAACCACGTATCAAGAACATCCTCGTCCTGAACCAAATCTTGTGAACCACAATTTTCACATTTTTCGGCGTCTTCGATACCTGAAGTTGTTTGCTCGCATTTCCGACAGTACCAAATGGGTATTCTGTGTCCCCACCAGAGTTGTCGGCTTATTGGCCAGTCCCGCAGGTTCTCAAGCCAGCTTTGGTATGTTTTTGCGTATCTTTCGGGAATAAATCGCAATCGGCCGTCAAGAAGAGGTTTTAACGCTAAGCCTGCAAGTGAATTTACAGGGACATCGGTTCCTTCGATAAAATCGTCGCTCGCCGCTCGTTGCTCGTCGCTCGGTTCACTCGACACGGGCAACGAGTCACGGGTCACGAGCGACGGAATTGGTTTTTTGACCGCGATATACCACTGGTCGGAAAGATAAGGCTCGATTGGTACGTGACTGCGATAGCTGTGGCCGACCTCGTGTGTGTATTCGCGTACATCTTCTAAGAGGTTTTCCTGCCGGAACCATTCGACTATAGCCTCTCTCGCCTCGAAACGGTCCAGCCCGATAAGGTTCTCGACCTCAGGATTTTTAATTTCGTCCCAGTCTGACCAGCCGAATTTGTCACTGATACTGCCGTCCGGTGCTAATACATTTATGACTTCAAGGTTGTTTCGTTGGCCGATTTCCCAGTCATCCGGGTCGTGAGCAGGTGTAACTTTCAAAAAGCCGGTGGAAAATTTCGCCTTCTCATCTGTGGCACGGGCATCCTGCCCGTGTCTCGTATCACGGGCATCTTGCCCGTGTTTGCCGGGAAGAACGACGTGCTCATCGGCAATAATGGGTATAATCCTGCCGACAATCGGCAATCTTACCTTTTTACCGACAAAATATTTTGCCCGCGGGTCCGCCGGATTCATCGCAACTGCTGTGTCACCGAGCATAGTTTCAGGCCGTGTCGTCGCAACCGTAACATATTCAACTCGTTTGCCTTCAAACTCAGCAGGTTCGGCAAGCGGATATTTCAAGTACCAGAAATGACCCTTGATAGTTTCATGCTCGACCTCATCGTCGGCCAGTACAGTTTGCGTTGCCGGGTCCCAGTTTACCAGCCTTTTACCGCGATAGATAAGACCGTCTTTGAAGAGCTTGAAGAACGCTGCCCGGACGGCCTTAGCGCAAACATCATCCATTGTAAAACGCGTCCGCTGCCAGTCGCACGAGCAGCCCATAGCCTTTAGCTGCTCGATTATTGTCGCCTCGTATTCGTCCTTCCACGCCTGTACGCGTGCGACAAATTCCTCCCTTTGAAAATCGTTTCGCCGTCTGCCTTCTTCAGCCAGTATTCTTTTTTCGACGACTGTCTGTGTTGCTATACCTGCGTGGTCTGTCCCCGGAAGCCAGAGCGTATTGAAGCCCTGCATCCGCCGAAAGCGAATCAGAATGTCCTGCAGTGTGTTATTAAGCGCATGGCCGAGATGAAGCGGGGCCGTAACGTTCGGCGGCGGAATAACAATACAGTAATTTTTAGCCCCTTCAGCTTTGCCTTCGGCTTTGGTTAGTGCGTGAAAATATTTGCCCTTAATCCAGATTGCGTCAGCCTGCCGTTCAATTTCTTTCGGCTTATAAACTTTCGACAATTTTTGTTTCATAATTGTCCTTCGACTGCCGTTTTCAAATAACAAAAAATTCCGGCTGTGCTGAGTGTACCTGTCCTGCATGTCTTGAGCTTGCCGAAGGGAGTAAAATCGAAGGAGTCGAACCGCTCTATGCGGTTTCAAACCGCACCTGCAAACCGGAATTACATATTAGTAAAAAAGGTCTTTGATGTAAAGACAACAATTAACAACAATGCTGTTGTTTTTTACAGGTGGCACCGAAACCAAATTGCCGGCCGCCTCTAATTTATACAGCTGTTTTTAATCTATGTTCATCGTCATCAAAAACTCGGCGTTTGAACGGCACTTGGCGAGTCTGCCTTTTAACAGTTCAACGGCCTCGATTGGATTCAGGTCACTTAGCACTCTTCTGAGCCGATAAACAAGTTCAAGTTCCTTTTTGTCAAGCAGCAGCTCCTCTCTTCTTGTTCCGCTTCTGCTTATATCGATGGACGGCCAGATACGCTTGTCGACAAGCCGTCTGTCTAAGTGAAGCTCCATATTTCCTGTCGCCTTGAACTCCTCGAAGATAACCTCGTCCATTTTTGAGCCTGTATCGATAAGAGCGGTTGCAAAAATTGTCAATGAGCCCCCGTGTTCGACGTTTCGTGCCGCTCCGAAGAATTTCTTCGGCATCTGCATAGCACCTGCATCGACACCGCCGGTAAGTATTTTGCCGGAATGCGGCATCTCGGTATTGTAGGCACGCGCAAGCCGGGTTATCGAGTCCAGCAGAATTACAACGTTCTGGCCGTATTCGACCAGACGCTTGGCCTTTTCAATTACAACCTCCGCTATCTGGCAGTGACGGGCTGCGGGCTCATCGAAAGTCGAGCTTATAACCTCGACATCGTCGGCGGTTTTACGCTCCATCTCTGTTACCTCTTCGGGACGCTCGTCAATGAGAAGGACGATAAGTTTGACGTCGGGATAATTTGTGCTTATTGCGTTGGCAATTTTTTGCAGCAGGATGGTTTTTCCGGTTCTCGGTGGTGCCACAATCAGTCCGCGCTGCCCCATACCGACCGGCGTTATCAAATCGATTATACGCATATTAAGCTCTTCAGCCGCTGTCTCAAGGATTATCCTTTGTTCCGGGTGCAGAGGCGTAAGGTCACTGAATACGACTTTTTCCGCGAGGTTGTCGGGGTTCTCATAGTTAATTGCCTCGACGCGAAGCAGGGCAAAATATTTTTCCGAATCTTTTGGAGGCCGGATTTGCCCCGAAACTATATTGCCCGTACGAAGACCGAAACGCTTGATTTGCGATGGAGAAACATAAATGTCGTCCGGGCTCGACAGGTAATTGTAATCGGGATTACGCAAAAAACCATAGCCGTCCGGCAGAACTTCAAGAACGCCTTCACCGTACAACAGACCGTTTTGCTGTATACGCTCCTTGAGAATCCTGAAGATCAGGTCCTGCTTTTTAAGTGCGCTGTAGTCGGTGATTTTCTCTTTTTTCGCAAGGTCGTGCAGTTCAGCGACGTCGAGCTTTTGCAGGTCGGTCAGGTACAGGTTCCCCTTCTTGATTCGCTCGTACTTGGCGTGAGTGGATTCTTCCAGCTCTTTTTTCCTCATTTCTTCCTTGGTTTTTTCTGAGATTTCTTTTTTTGCCCCTTCGGCTGCTTCGGTAGAGACCGGCTCTTCGACGAGCTCTTTTGCCGCTTCGATACTTTTCCTCGGTTTCTTTCGCTTTCTGCTTTTTGTGGCTGTCTTAGCCATATCTGCTCCTTTGTAAAATTGAGAAATTGTTAAATTATCAAGTCAGTTTCTTGTAGAAATTCACCTGGATTTGAATTTCCGAATAGCAGAGATAAAATATAATTCTTTTAAGAGTCTTAACAGTAAGAGCGTTCTATAATAAACCCCAATTACTTTTCCACAATGTTTGAGAAGATTTCAGCGACTTGTTTTTTCAGCGCTGATAACTCTGAGTTGTTATCAATGGTATTTTCGGCTATGCCTTGCTTTTTGTCCAGAGAAATCTGCAAATTTTCTCGAATTTTTAGTTTGTTTTCATCAAATAGGTGCGTTTTTTTGCTTCTTTCAGCCCTTATTTGCTCTTTGCAGTCGATAAAAATAAGCTTTTCGCACCGTTTTTCCCAGCCGACCTCAACCAAAAGCGGCATATCCAGCACGATTGCTTTCGTCTCAGGTTGGCTGTTAAATTGCTCGATTAGCTCTTCTGCCCTTGCTAAAACAGCAGGGTGAATAATATTATTAAGCTGCTTTAATTTATCCCTGTCGGCGAATACGATGTCAGCTAATTTTTTTCTGCCGATTTTATTATCTGTATCTAAAATCGAGCTGCCGAACGCCTCGATTACTTTTTTCTTAATGTCCGGCTCATCGAGAAGTTGGTGGGCGATTTTGTCGGCGTCGATTAAGCCGCAGCCGAGTTTTTCGAATTCCGTCGCTGTTGTGCTCTTGCCCGAACCTATTCCGCCCAGTATGCCGATAACAGGTTTTTTGTTTGTTTTTTCCACGCCCGCAAGTCTATCCCCAAAACCCACCCCCGTCAAGTCGATTGTCCCTCGATTAGCCTCGCCGCTCGCGGCGAGGGTTAAACTCTATCATTCCTGCGAAGCTTGTCCTCCCGAAAGCGGGGAGCAGGAATCCATTTTTCTTGACAGCAAGTACGGGGTTGGATTTACTGAATGATTCCGCGTGGGCAAACAAGTTGCACACTATACCCGGCGGGAATTGTTAAACATTTGGTATGTTTTGTTCGCCCAAAAAACCTTTTTTGATATTTTCGTTAATCTCATCCCATGCTTTTTGTTCGTCATCTGAATATTCGGAGTTTGGGTCCGCCAGTAAAAGCTCGAATTCACCTGATTCACTTTTTTGAATGACTTTTCTTATTAAGTCACCCATCTGGGCCTCAACATTGAGAATGAACTTTGCAACCTCAGGAATATCTATCTTTTGGGGAGATGACAACCTTGCATGAGCAATATCAAAATGGTTTCTTAGTAAGAGTATGGGAATAAAGCTTGTTTCTATTTTGTCTTTATCATATCCCAACACCTTTAATTGCTGTCTGACGCTTTCGCGGTTGTCACCAAAAAGCACTTCCAGTATCTTCACATAATTCAGTATTATTTCTGGAACAAACTCCCACACAGTTTCTCCTACAGCGGTCAATCTACGAGCAGTATGATAATAATGTAAAGCCGCTTTCAACCTGGAATTCTGTATGAAACGTAGTGCATTTAGGTTTTCAAACGCCCTATTAATGCGTTTTGCTACATCATCCGGACGTATCACAGACATTAAATTTCCATATGTAGCTAAACGTAGCTTAAATGGTCTCCCTTCACATGTCCCACTGATTCTTTTGACAAATACAGATTCCCACAATTCCAAACTTAATGAGGCAGGAACCAAATATCTTGCTAAATAAGCTAATCCGCCAAAATCCCTATCGTTTTCACAATTAAGCACTAAGCTCAAAACATTCCCAGCTATTTCAAGCGAATATTCTTTGAACGCTTCTTTTCCATCCTTTGAATTAGCCTCCGGACAGGTAAACTTTCCTTGAAAATCTTCCTGCTTCAATATGTTTCTGCAGCCTTGGGTCCCTTTTTCAAAATCTATGAAAATCTCTGAAACTTTGCCACCAGTGAAACAAGCTCGCGTGAAACCATCTTCCATTCCAAACAGAGTTTTGGGTCCCAATTCAACATTAAGCCTTATTAAAGACGGAAACTTTATCTTCCCCTTGTCTTCAAAAACCGCGGAAAATCTATTCAAATCGTATGTTAGCATTAGTTGACTCCCAATTGACGCTTAGTAGTGCAAGTTGTCTGTAAATACAGTCTGCATAAAACGGAAAACGCAGATGGCCTCTTTTTATATAAGAAGTTGCCATTGCTTCTTCAATACTATGTAAAGCTATCTATTTTATCTTTGCGAATCCTTTCTGTAATCTCGTGCAGTTTTTCTACGTATTCGGCAAATGTGCGAGCGACTTTTTCATATCCCGCCATTATACCCAAAACCGACAATCCCACAACAGTTTATTTCAAGCGATTTTTCTCTTTTTCCTTTTGACTTTTGACGTGTGCCTTGGCGTCTTTTTGGTTTATTAAAATCCGTGGAAATCCGCGTTAATCTGTGTCAAAATATTTCGTGTTCCTTCGTGCCTTCGTGGTGAAAAAAATTATCACTGATTACATTGATTAAGATGATTACTCTGAAATAATAAAATCAATTAAATCAGCGAAATCAGTGATTAAATAAATTCGTGCCTTTTCGTGAAAACTTGTGCCTGCGCAGCTTGGTATTCGTGGTTAGATTTCTCTGTGGACTCTGTGAGCTCTGTGGCAA
This sequence comes from uncultured Pirellulales bacterium, assembly GCA_964568365.1. Taxonomy (GTDB): domain Bacteria; phylum Planctomycetota; class Phycisphaerae; order Sedimentisphaerales; family Anaerobacaceae; genus CAYLMG01. The sequence goes on from CAZMQF010000026.1 coordinate 9,274, forward strand.
AAAACTTATTTTTTTTATTGAAAAAACTCACCTAATTTGGTACAATACTCCTAACTGGGGGAGGCCCCGATTACGGGGCTGCGGAGCTCCGCACGTTTCAGAACAGCAGTTCAAGATAAATCAGGCGTAATCTCATTATTATTAAGGACTTATAAATGTAAATTAATTAACTAATCCTCTAATTCACTAATAAACTAACTTAATAAGGACTAACAAATGTCCAACACGACTGGAATCGAGTATCAGGCATCGAAAATCGGTAAACTAATTAACAAGTTCACCAATTCACCAATTAACTTTCAAAACCGCGCGCGCAATAAAAACAAAATTATGCAAAACAAAGCCAATTTTAAAAATGCCATTATGAACATAAGTATTTATATAACAATGGATTATGATAATTTACGCAGCTTTTGCCGCCGAAAAAACAAAGCCAAACAAAGCCAAAACGAACCCAATTTTGGCCCAAAATTGGCTTTGTTTTTCCCGATATTGGCTTTGTTTTACAAGGAAATCTTCGCTTTTGCGAAAAATCTTAATCAGTGTCCGCCTTTGGCGAGCCGCAGGCCTCGCGGCCTTCGAGCCGAGGGGCCTCACCTTTTGGCGGGTCAATCAGCGAAATCAGTGATTAAAAATTACTATCTGCCGAGAATAGCGATGCTGAGTTTTTCAGCTTTTTGTGAAGATTTTGTGTGTGTCTTTTTCAGTGCATCTGTTTTCCAGGCCGGGCAGAAGATAATTTCTCACAACCGTCTCCCAGCTCATATTCCTCGCCAGCGAAAAGCCGGTCTCAATCCGCTCTTCAAGCTCAGTCGGCTCCTCGGTCAAACGCAAAAGAATCAGGTTCGCAACCTGCTCGCTTACCCGCTGCTCGACCTGTCCCCTTACCTTGGCGTTTATCTTCAGCAGCTTTTCAAGATTGTTAAAGTTATGGCCGTTGAGGTTTGTATAGTCGGCTATAATTATATTTTCGATATTTTCCGGCACAGCGATATCTTTTACAAAACCTGCACAGCCGCAGACATTGCTTATAACGCAGATTCCGCCGAACGTCAGCGATTCGAGCTGCGAGATACCGAAAGGCTCATAAATACTCATCCCGAACTCTACGTCCGAGCCTCTGCAGATATCGATAAAGTGCATATCCTCTGGGCTATTCCGCCCGCAGCTCAGCCGGTTAAAGCCGAACTGGTTTATGAATACGATTTGTATGTTACGGCTCCTGGCGTTGAACGATTGTATCTTCGTATAAAGCTCTGCTTCTCCGCCCGACAAATCCGGCCAGCCCTCGCGGTGGGCGACAGGCCAGTTGTATTCCGATTCCATTCTCAAAATATCTCCGTTCGGCCTGTGTGCAACCTCTGTCGAGAGAAGCAGCATTACCGCGGTTTTATTTTGTCCCCGAAGCGCGCTTTCGATACGCTCGAGAACCTGCAAATCACGCCACAGTCCCTTGCTTGTTACCAGTCTTGTAACGTGCGTAAAAATAAAATCAGCTTCGTAGCCGAGCAGATTCTGGCAGTATTGCTGAAGCTTGCGCTTCGAATTAATTCTCTGGCTGAGGTTCGTCTGGTATGCAGGTACGCCGTTATAAACAAGGTAGATTTCAGCTGTTTCGAAATTTTCTTCCAGAAAGTGAAGCTCGTCGGCGACGCGGTCACCAACGGCGAAGATTCTGTCACAGAATCTCGCTGCCTCGACAAGAGGATGTTTGAAGTAGCTGCTCTGGTCGCCGAACACGTCTTTCAGATACAGATTATTTTTACGGCAGTAGCGGATAAGATTGTAAAGCATCGTATCGTGTCCCGGATGTTTTTCGATGAGGTTGCGGATTGTCGCTGTTTCATGAGCGTAGAAGATTGTCTTGAAATTGCATTGCTCTTCGAGTATAGCGGCAAGGGCGGTCGGCATACCCATAAATTCGTGCGCGATAATCGTCGTATCATTGTCAGCCGCCCCGATGGCTTTCAATGCTTCGATAGCTACAGGTGCCGTTCTTATATACTGCTCGTATTCCCAGAGGTTCTCGTGCAGGTCGCTGCGAACGCCGAAATGCTCGTAGAGCTTTTTCTTGAACAGGTTAATCGGCCCTGTTTTCATGTTCCGGATATCGAACAGCAGCAGTTCCGGCGAGCTCTCGATAGCGGTCTGCGGGTCGTGATACGTTCGTCTTCCGTAAATGATAGGTACGTTATAAAGGCTTTCAATCCTGCGAAGCTCGAAGGAATATTGCGATTTGTCGATGTTCTCGGCAGAGCAGTACAACACTTCAACGTCATCACCCAGTCTTTTTTGCAGCGGCCCTTCGAAGAAAAAGATAGGCCCGAGGACGATTGAGCGGCTGACGGCATCGAGATATGACCGGCAGGTAAAAAATCCTTCCAGGACTGCACCGATACCGCCGACTTTTCCGATTGCCTCGTGAGTAACGTGAATTACTGTTTTAGTCTCTGCCATAATGAATTTCTCTCCAGATTATGGCTGCAATTGTTTGTTGTTTTCTCTATTTAAATTTTAACAAATACAACGGTTACATCAAAAAGAGTCTGACTCCCGGTGACATCTTGATTGAAGAGTCCGAGAATATGGATATGTTGAGTTTTTGCAGCGGGGTATTTGAGGACTATCGAGGGATTGGTTGAAAAATTTTTCTTATTCGCTTATTTTATTTCTCAAATCTTTTATCATACCGCTTAATACCACCGGCCGTATGTTGGCCAGCTCAGGTTCCGGTATCTCGCTAAGTGCAATTTTATCAAGGATTTTCAAGGCCTTTTGTTTATATGGACTGATTATTATTTGCAGTTTTTCCGCTTCCTTGAGGTTGCCGTCGGCTATATTTCTCAGGTATGAGATTATTCTGACCTCCAGTTTTTTATCGTCTATCGGGTATGAAACTGAAGGTACAGCCGGGCCGGCGGTTTTGGTATCATCTCGCTCACTTAAGATATGCATTGTGATGTTATGTGTTTCTGCCATAAGCTTTTTTTGTTTGGCTTCTGCTTCCTCGTCGATTGGTGCCAGCTTCAAGTCGTCTACATCAACGTTTAAATTGGGAACGTAAATCTTGTTATGGCACGCAGGGCACTTGCCCCATTTACCTACTGAATCATCTTTTGCGGATATTTTATGACCGCAGTGCTCGCAATGAAATGTTATGCTCATTGTGCTGCCTCTCTTAAAAACCGACTTTGATTTTTAAGCTTCTATAGCCTGTACTAATGATAAGATATTTAAGCTTGTTTTTCAATCTTTTTTATACTCAGCCGTTACTTTTGTCGTTATCCCGCCGCGGGGTGTAAAACTCGAGGTGATTTTCATCCATCGCGGCTTGCATACCCCGGCCAAATCATCGAGAATCTCGTTTGTCAGCGCCTCGTAGAAGATGCCCTTATTTCGGTAGCTCTGCATATAGAACTTCAGGCTTTTAAGCTCGATGCACAATTTATCCGGGCAGTATTCGATGGTTATCTGCCCGAAATCCGGCTGAGACGTCTTGGGACAAAGGCTCGTAAATTCAGGGCATTCGATTGTAATAACGTAATCACGCTCTGGCCTGGGATTTTCGAATAATTCGAGCTCCGGTTTTTTTTCATTCATTTTATTGAACCTCGCCAATAAAGTATTAAACTAATATAATAAAGATTCTTGCTTTTGACAAGGATTGAGAAAGTGGCGAATAATAAAAAAGCGATAGTGTTATTAAGCGGAGGGCTTGATTCTGCAACTACTTTGGCTATTGCAAAAAATCAGGCCTTTGATTGCTGTGCCCTGACTTTTAGATACGGCCAGCGGCATTCGATAGAAATCGAATCAGCAAAACGCCTGGCGGAGGCACTCGGCGCCCTTGAGCATCGCATAGTCGATATTGATTCAGCAGCTTTTGCAGGCTCGGCTTTAACCGACAAGAGTCTCGATGTCCCTAAGGACAGAAACATAATAACCAGCCGGACAGATATTCCGGTAACCTATGTGCCAGCGCGCAATACAATTTTTCTAAGCTTCGCCCTCGCCTGGGCGGAAGCACTCGGCATCTTTGATATTTTCATCGGCGTTAATGCAATCGACTACAGCGGTTATCCCGACTGCAGAGCCGAGTTTATAAAAGCATTTCAGAAATTGGCGAACCTTGCAACCGCAGCCGCTGCAATCGAAGGTAAAGGTAAATACAAAATTCATACACCGATTATTAATATGACCAAAGCTGAGATTATAAAAACCGGTATGCAGTTGAATTTGGACTATTCCCTGACACATAGCTGTTATGACCCGGACGAAAACGGCAGGGCGTGCGGCAGCTGCGATTCCTGTAAGCTCCGCTTAAAAGGTTTTGCCGATGCCGGACTGAAAGACCCAATCGAATATCGAATACCGAATGATGAAGGTTAACGAAATATTTTATTCACTGCAGGGTGAAGGATTTTTAGCGGGTGTACCCAGCGTCTTTGTGCGGCTGGCAGGCTGTCCCCTGCGATGCAGATGGTGCGATACGAAATATGCACAGGACTACGAAGCAGGGCAGGATTACGAGGTGGCTGATATCGTTGAAGCTGTCCAAAAATATGACTGCAGGTATGTAGTAATAACAGGCGGCGAGCCGCTTGTCACTGCCGAGCTTGAAGCCAGAGAGGGATTGAAGGAATTGACTAAACTATTGAAAGTTCACGGCTGGCACATAACGATTGAGACCGTAGGCGGCTGGTTTCTGGAAGGTTTGGCCTGCGATTTGATGAGCATCAGCCCGAAATTGAGTAATGCTGTGCCGAAAAATTCTATTGACGCGGTTATTCACAGAAAAAATCAGCCTGACATAGCTGTTCTGGGAGAGCTTATTGACAAATACGATTATCTGTTGAAATTTGTCGTTGATACCGAAGCTGACCTTGCTGAGGTATTAGCTGTATTACAGCGGATTGGCAATGTGCATAAAAGCAAGGTAATGCTGATGCCGCAGGCCGCAACCAGACAAGAGTATTTAGCAAAATCGCCTATGGTAGCTGAGTTGTGCACGCAAACCGGCTTTGCTTTTTGCCAGCGCCTCCAAATTCTGCTCTGGAATAATGAAAGAGGCAGATAGTTTTCCACACCGTTATTCAATTAAGAGGTTCCGAGTCGGGGTTGCCAATTCTGGGCCTCAACGTGCAAATTGAGAAGCGGAGTGGATCTAAAAGTGATGCTGTGGTTAATTTTGTTGCTTACTCCTCGCTTCTATCTTTCTAAAAGCGTCTTCGGCGGCTATGCGCACAACCTCATATTCATCATTCAAAGCTTCTTTAAGAGCCTGTATAGCAGATTCATTACCAATTTGCCCCAAGCTCTTGGCTGCGGCCTCGCGAACACTGGAACATCGGTCTTTCAGGAGCATAATAAGAGGTTCAGCTGCTCTTGGGTTACCAATTTTACCTAATTTCTCCGCAGCACATTGTCTGACGCGCCAGTTCTCATAACCCACACCAAATTGTCTATATATCTCGACAATCTTGTCTCCTAGGCTAGCTGACTTCTCTAGCGCCCGGAGTCGCTCATCAACCGCATGTCCCTCGGCAAACTCAAAGTCGCGTTGAGCCGCCCAAGAGGCTATTTCGTCGCCAAACTCACCCGAAGACGTAACAGGATTAAGTCTTATAGTGCCGAATATGCGAAGTGCCATTTCTGTGTCCGATTTGTTCGCACGACTTTTGGCTTTCTTAAAGGACCCAAGCACAGGTACAAGTCTATGTAGGAAATCTTTACCTTTGCCAGATATTTTCACGCCAAGTGTGTGGCCATATTTCTGTCTGTGAACCTCAACCAAGCCAGATTTTTTGAGGTTTCTTATCGAACCTTCCACATCCCATACGAAGTTTTTTATCCAGTATCGACGTTTGGAGACAAGCTCGGTAATCGGAAGAAGGTCATGGGGATAATCTTGGTGACATCTTTCTAATTCTTTCAGTATGTCGTGATCGCAAGTTACTCTATCTAGGACACTTTCCCTATAAATAACTTCCTTAGCTGCACTGCGGATGTGCTCATCTTCACAATATAAAGCCTCCTTGAGAACAGGAATAAGAGATTTCTCGTGAATTTTATCTAGGGTCTTGGTAGCAGATCTGTTGTTCCATATATCTTTATGACTTAGGGTCTTAATAAATCGCGATACCCTGTTTAATTTGTAGTAAAGAATGATTCCGGCAACCATTGCAGCAGGCAGCACAAGAAAATAAGGATAGTAGGTGACAAAAAACCAGGTGCTACCTATGGAGGCGACAATAGTAATAACCAACTCCTGCCCACCGTTCGTACTTAGCAGATTTACAACACTGGAAAACATAATACTATGCAATTATAATCTGTTATGTGCCTCTGTGCAAAACATTAGACCGTCATTTTCCGGATTTCTGAAATATTTTTCTGTTGATATTCTCTTAAGGATGTAGTATATTTTTTATTAGAGGTGATAAAAATGAAACTAAAGATAGTTCTGGAAAAAGGTGAGGACGGATTTATTGTGGCCCACTGCCCAAGCCTTAAGGGCTGCTGGAGCCAGGGCAAAACCGAACAGGAGGCGATTAAGAATATCAAAGAAGCAATCGCTCTATATTTAGAGCCGGATATTAAAGATGTTAAACCTTCTGCCGGCCACAAGGTATTAGAGGTTGTGGTATGACCAAACCGCCTTTGCTTTCCGGCAAAAAGATTGTCAAAGCCTTCGAAAAAATTGGATATTATCGAGTAAGCCGGAGAGGCAGCCACATAAAGATTCGAAATGATAAAAGCCAGATAATTCTTATCATTCCTGACCATAAAGAAGTTGACCGCTGGACACTTAGAGGCATCATTAGAGATGCTGAGCTTACCGTAGAAGAATTTATTGAACTGCTTAAATAGTACCTATGCGCTTCTGGATTGGGAATTGACAATCAATAATAAATAATCAATAATCAATGGTAAATAATAAATAGAAAACTGAATTTGCCCAGGTGGCGGAATTTGGCAGACGCGCCAGCTTGAGGGGCTGGTGAGAGTAATCTCGTGCTGGTTCGAATCCAGTCCTGGGCATTGGTTCTCGCCAGAGAATCACCCTGAGCAAGAGTTGAATGACAATTCAACTCGCGTCGAGGGGTGAAGAGTTTAAGGAGATATAGCTGTAGGTAGCACTGAGAGAAAAATAAGAATTAGATAATCACGCGGAGGCGCAAAGATGGCGGAAATCAGTTATTTGATTCCTGACCTTCTTGACGGTAAAGTCAAGATTTCTTCTCCATACCAAAACTACAATGCGAGAGGAAATCCTACGAGTTATGGCATTGATATGTTCTTTGAGGAAATGCTATTATCAAAAAGTATTAAAGCTGCTGATTATCGTCTACTAGGCGGGAAAATTGAAGAAACATTACGTAATTGGGAAAGGAAATATACACGCCAGCTTGAAATCCAACACAAAAATAAGCAGGCGAATTCCGTTGAAGAGTTGAATGCCCAAGCCAGAGAAGCTATTGAAGCCCTTGGCGGAATTTTAGCACATACATTAACCGTAAATGACGCTGTTGATTGGAATTCAATAAAACGCAAAGATGTTTTCCGCATCAAGCCGGAAAGTATGTTCAAAGACAATAAATGCCCTGAATACGTCCTTTTTAACAATCATGGACAACCAATGAGTTTTGAAAAAATGAGTTTTCCTGAAGAACCTACCTACGAACAGGTCAGGAATCGATACGGTTTATTGAGTAGATTATTTAGAAAACAAGCTATTAGTGATGAATATGCGAAGAAATACTCGCAATGGCAAAAAAATGTTAAACAAACAAAGAAGGAAAATATTTTCCGTGAAAAATGGTATAAGAAAATCGTTGATTTTTATAAAGCAAAAAAATCCGCTTTTGAAGAAGAAAAAAGACGAGATAATGAAGCCTTGGATAATATCAGTATTCGATACCAAAAAGCCGATCCAAAAGCGATTGAGGAATATTGCGATCTAGTATTAAGCAATTCGGAATACCCTGATTATTTCCCTAAAGATTGGGTTTTAGAATATCGCGAAAAAAGTCGAATGGTTGTAGTTGATTATTCCCTTCTCAGCCCCGAACAACTTCCAAAGGTCGAATCCTACAGCTATATTAAAGCACGCGATGAGATTAAAGAGAAACTCATTGCTGAAATAACTCTTAAAAAAATGTATGATAATGTCATTTACCAAATCTGTATTCGAACAATTCATGAATTATTTGAAGCGGATGTAATCAACGCGATAGACTTAGTTGCCTTCAACGGTTTGGTGACCAATATTAATCCGGCAACCGGGATTTCAGAGACAAAAGTAATTATTTCTGTTGCTGCGGAAAAAGATAAATTTTTGACTTATGATTTATCAAAAGTTGACCCAAAGGCCACATTTAAGCACTTAAAAGGAGTTGCGGCAGTATCACTTGTCGATTTAACCCCTATCCCACCTGTCATTAAACTGGACAAAACTGATAAGCGGTTTATTGAAGGTAAAGCAATCGCGGAAGAACTTAGTGAATCTGTGAATCTCGCATCGATGGATTGGGAAGATTTTGAGCATCTTATTCGTGAACTTTTCGAACAAGAATTTGCTGCTAATGGAGGAGAAGTAAAAGTTACACGAGCAAGTTCTGATGGAGGTGTTGATGCTGTCGCTTTTGATCCGGATCCAATTCGAGGTGGTAAGATTGTTATTCAGGCAAAACGTTATACAAATATCGTAGGTGTTTCTGCAGTTCGAGATTTATATGGCACGGTTATGAATGAAGGGGCAACAAAAGGTATTTTAGTCACTACTTCTGATTATGGAAAAGATTCATATTTATTTGCCAAAGATAAACCAATAACATTGATCAATGGAAGCAATTTACTTTCTCTCCTTGAAAAACACGGACATAAGGCACGAATTAATATAGCGGAGGCAAAAAAATTGTTATGAACGACAAATAGTTGTTTTCTAGAGAATCGGTATTTTATTTGCATAGTCAATCTAACGAGGGGGGATAAAGGGTATTTTTAGTGTCAGCTCTAAGGCTGGGAGTAAATTTTGTTAATATTTCAAAAGAGGAGCTTTCGCCGTCAAAGGATTTGTTGCGGCTTGTGCTTGAGGGGCTGGTGAGCTTCGGCTCGTGCTGGTTCGAATCCAGTCCTGGGCATTGGTTCGACGCGGCTGATAGTAAAAACTATCAGCCTTGCTCACCATTTTCAATTCGACGTAAATTTCAAATGTTTGCCAAAAAGCAAAAGTTGTGATTCAACAGATATCAGTTACAATAATATTTCTGAAAGAAAAAACAGTAAGATGATTTGAACGGGCAAAATATATGGCACGAAAGATTCGTTGGGGTATATTGGGCTGCGGTACAATCGCAGCCGAGTTTGCTGAGGGTATTGCTCAAACACGCAATTGTGAGGTTCTGGCAGCCGGCTCGAGAACTGTCAAAAAGGCAAAGGCGTTCACAAAAAGGTTCGGTATAAAAAGATGGTACGGCAGCTACCAGCAGCTCTTACGCGACGGCGATATTGATATCGTTTACGTCGCAACGCCGCATACCCTCCATATGCAAAATACCCTTGACAGCATCCGGGCGGGCAAGGCCGTACTATGCGAAAAGCCCATAGCGATAAACGCAAAACAGTTTCGAATTATGCAAAGGGCCGCAAAGAAAAAAGGCGTTTTTTTAATGGAAGGGATGTGGACGAGATTTTTCCCCTCGATGCGCCTTATAAGAAAATGGCTGAAAGAAAAACTCATTGGTGATGTCCTTGAACTGAAGGCCGATTTCGGGGTTCATTTTAGGGTCGGCCCAAAGCACCGCATTCATAACCCGAAATTGGCAGGAGGCGCTCTCTTGGATTTGGGTATTTACGTTGTCAGTATGGCCTCGATGGTTTTCGGCCGGCAGCCGAAAAAAATTGCCTCGCTCGTGCATAAGGAAAAAAGCGGCGTTGATGACCAGAGCTCGATTGTCTTTCAGTATGACGGCGGCCCCCAGGCGAGTCTTTCCTGCAGCAGCAGATTCTGGATGAAACAGCAGTTGTGCATCTACGGTACGAAGGGAATGATAATTATTCCCGATGATTTTTACCGGCCTTCGAAGGTGATACTGGAGCTGGAAAGCAAAAGGCAAAAGATTTATGATTTTGCATATCGCGGAAACGGATTTGAGTATGAGGCCGAGCACGTCGCTGATTGCCTGATAAAGAAAAAGACAGAAAGCGATATAATGGGCCTCGATGAAAGCGGGACGATTATGGAGACGATGGATAAAATCCGCAGTCAGTGGAAATTAAAATATCCCGATGAAAAATAGCGCAAGGCCGAAACTGTCTAAAAAAAGTATTGTCTCTTAGTCGCAATACGCGATACTCAATACGCAATACGATATACGAATTCACGCCAGGCCGAGTTTCCTGGCCTCTTCGTGCAGGCCGTAACGTTTCATTTTCTTAAACAGTGTCGTGCGGTTTATCTGCAGCGCCTTTGCAGTCTCCTGTCTGTTCCAGTGATTGGCCTCGAGCACGCTGCGAATGATGTTCTTCTCAGGCTCAGCCAGAGCATCCCTGAGACTGACGGCTTCGAATCTTTTTGGCTGATGGTTTTGAATCGATGCCGGCAGTTCATCTACATCGATATATTTGTTCTTGCCTATCAGAACCGCCTGTTCGATGACGTTTTCAAGTTCCCTGATATTTCCAGGCCAGAAATATCTCTCGAGTATCCCCATAGCCTTATCATTGATACCCAGTTTCAGCTTGTTATGCTGACTGCTGTACGTTTGCAGAAAATGTTTTGCAAGAAGTCCTATATCGCCTGCTCGTTCTCGTAAAGGCGGCAGGTCTATTGTCACCACATTGATTCGGTAGTAAAGGTCTTCTCTGAATCGGCCTTGTCTTACCTCTTCGGTGAGATTTGTATTTGATGCGGTTATAATCCGCGTGTCCGCTGTCTCGGTTGTATTGCTCCCCACTGGCTCGAACTGTCTGTCCTGCAGAACACGAAGCAGCTTTACCTGCAGGGCCGGCGATGCGTTTGAAACCTCGTCGAGAAAGATTGTTCCTCCGTCGGCTGCGAGGAATTTGCCTTTCTTATTGCTTATCGCACCAGTAAATGAGCCCTTGACGTGACCGAACAGTTCGCTTTCAAGCAGTGTCTCGGGAAGGGCGCCGCAGCTTACCTCCACAAATGGTTTATTTTTCCTGCTCGAACGGTGATGAATCGCGCGGGCGAGCATACTTTTCCCGGTTCCCGATGGCCCCGTCATAAGGATTGTTGTTTTACTGTCGGCAACCGCTTCTACAAGTTCGAAGATCTTGGCCATTTTGTAATTTTGACTGATGATGTTATCAAGGCTGTACTTTTGTTCGAGTTGCAAACGCAGTTTTTCGTTTTCGCTCATAAGCGATTGCTGCTTAATCGCTCTTTCCACAACTAACCGCAGCTCATCGTCTATGATTGGTTTTGTCAGGTAATCGTATGCTCCGCTTCTAATAGCTTTTACGGCACTTTCAATTGTGCCGTAACCGGTTATGACAAGACTGACTGTCTGTGGATAGTTTTGTCGTATTTTATCCAATAAAAATAAGCCGTCCCCATCTGAAAGATTTATCTCTGTAAGGATTAAGCAGTAATTGTGCGTTTGCAGCTCGGCTAAAGCTTCTTTTATTGTTGTAACGCCTTTAGTCTTAAAGCCGTCCTTGGATAGGAATTGACAAAGAGAGCTAAGGACTATTGTATCATCGTCAACAATCAGGATATTTTTGTCTTTCATAGCTGTTTTGAGTCTTTCTAAATAATATCCGCTATAAATACCCAG
>CAZMQF010000027.1:0-20245 GCA_964568365.1 uncultured Pirellulales bacterium
CTCCTTCCGGCGCAGTTATCACCTTCCAGTCGAGCTCACCGTACGCGGCATACGGGTCATCGCGACGTACGTCGATATCTATACCGCTGCCCCTCGCCGTTGGGCCGGTAATTGCATATCGGATACCGTCTTCTTTGCTGAGTATTCCCACGCCTTTCAGCCTCATATGTAAAATCGGGTCATCGAGAACCGCCTTGGTTAACATTTCAATCTTCTTTTCGAGCTTGTCCATCTCATCTAAAATCTTTGGTTTCAATTCTTCCTGGATATCTTCTCTGCAGCCGCCCACTCTTACATTGCCGTAATTGTTCCTGTTGCCCGTAATCTCCTCGAGCAGGTCAAGAATCGGCTCACGGTATTTCCACGCCCACATAAAAACCGTATCGTAACCGATAAAGTGTCCGGCTAAACCTGCCCACAAAATATGACTGTGAAGTCGTTCCATCTCGTTGATGATTGTGCGAACGTATAACGCTCGTTCGGGCGGCTTTATCCCGCAAATCTCTTCTACTGCCTGAACATACGCAAGTGGATGAGATGCCGAGCATATCCCGCATATCCTTGATACCAGGTAAGGTACCTGGTCGAACTGAAGAGTCTCTGAAATACCTTCCATACCACGATGATTATATGATATCCGGACATCGATATCCGTCACGATTTCACCGTCGACGGTTAGCTTAAAGTATTCCATTTCTTCCTGGAGCGGGTGAAAAGGACCGACCGCAAGGACAGGCTTGTGAAGATTAACCGTTTTTTTCATTTTGGTACCTCTTTTCTCAATGGATACACTCCCTCAGGCCAGTCGTCAGATAAAATCAGCCGCCTCATATTAGGATGTCCCTTAAATTCGATTCCCAGCTCATCATGGATTTCTCTTTCTATCCATTCTGCGCCGGGCAGAAACGGCGCGATTGACTCAATCGACGGCTTCTCGTGGTCACGTATAAAGGTCTTTAATGTTACTACCCAGCCTGTGTCGTCGCAGGCGTAGTGATAAAGAATCTCGAAATAGTCCACCGAGTCTATACCCGTTTCAATCACAAATCGAAGCGGCACTTCTTCAAACAAATATTTGTTCACCGAATAGCTGTTTTCTGATTCGCAGTACAGAAAAATCCTTTTCTCGCTTGTCTGCTCTATCTTTGTCAGTTTATCTTTGATTTTTTCCAATTTGTTTTTCAGCTCTTTTTCGTTCATCTTTTCGAATCTCACTTATTTTCAAAGTGCCGACAGTGCTTTTACTATTCCTGATATCATCGCCTCCGGTTTTGGCGGACAGCCCGGCACGTATGCTATTATCGCGTTAGGATCCACTTCTTTGATTATTTTGTCTATGGGACCGACAACATGGTAGCCGCTGTGGAATATCCCCGTATCGCACGCACAGGTACCGATACAGATTACAACACAGGGTTTGGGTGTCTGGCGGTAAACTTCCTGGACCCTCTTCGCTGTCTGGGCTGTACCTACTCCTGTTATAAGCAGGGCGTCAGCATGACGCGGCGAGCCTACTAATTTAATGCCGAGTCTTTCTACGTCGAACTTTGGCGTCAAAAGGTCAACCACCTCAATGTCGCAATTATTGCACGCACCGGCATTAACGTGAAATATCCACGGCGATTTCTTTAATGACCATATTCTCCAGTCCATAATTCACCTTATAACCAGATTAGCCCTGTACTATTGCCGACAATCGCTAAAGCTATTGCTATAACCATAATCAAGCCGCACCATACCCAGAAAAATCGCATTGCTTGGTCTATTCGAAGTCGGGGATTGGTATTTTTTATCAATATAATCAAAACAAGTATAAGTACATACTTGCCAATCCCCCAGACGAGCGGCCAGCCGCTAATCCCGAATCCGCCCATAAATACCATCACCAGAAACAGCGGCAGTGCCACAATCATAATCGTCTGCATCAGCTTCCAAACCGCAAGAAGAGGCCCGGAATATTCAATCAGTATTCCGCTGGCAAGCTCTGTTTCAGATTCTGCTATATCGAACGGCACGAAGCCGAGCTTGGCCTGTACGCATAATAGACTTACCACGAAAGCTATAAAACCGGATATGCTCAGTACCGGTGCGTGCTCGGATATCCTGGCAATATTAAGCTCGCCGCCGCTTTTTATAATGACAACTATCAGGGCCAGTACCAGCGGCAGCTCATAGCCCATCACCATCTTCATTTCCCTGCTTGTCCCGACCGCTGAGTGAGGCGAGGCACTCGCACTTGCTCCTAAAATTAAAGCCAGTGACGGCAAAACCATCAAATAAATAGCTACGATAATGTCACCGACAAAAGCCACCTGCCTCAGCGTTATTAACCAAAGCATCGTTGACAGCAGAAGGACTCCTGCGAAACCCACAACCGGCGCACCGATGAAAATACCCTGCTGGGCGTCCTCCGGTATCAGCGTCTCCTTGCCTATCAGCTTTACAACATCGTAGAACGGCTGCAGCAGCGGGGGGCCTACCCGCCACTGAACAAGGGCGCTTACCTTGCGAACAATCCAGTAGGCAATAAAGCCTGCAATCGTGGTAAAAACAAAACCGGGGAAAATCAGTATCCAGAACAAATTATTCATAAAACCTTCGAACATCGCCTATGCCTTCTCCACTTTTCGAACAAAGGGCTCCCAGAGTACGCCTCCGGCAACTTTAACAACAATATCATCGAAAACCTCTATAAGGTCACTTTCCTTTTTCAAATCGACTTCTCTGTAATCTATGCTGCCGTTGGTGCAGGTTTGCACGCACAAAGGTTTTTCATTCGGTGCAAGCCTGCCCCTGCAAACATCGCATACACTGTCAACAAACGGTATCAGGTCGGTATAAATCGTCCCGAAGGGGCACGCCAAAGCGCACGTGCCGCAGCCGGTGCAAAGCATATTATACCTTTTCAGTATTTTGCCTTCCCTCATCCCCTCTTTGGGTATTTTCTCGAGTGCATCGCGGGGACAGGCTATAACGCACGGTGCCTGCTCACACCGCCGGCATATCAGCGCAAATCGTATCTTTTCCAGAAGCTCATCAATCCCCTTATTATCGGGATGATGCTTGTAGGAACATCTCACATTGGATTCCTGCTGAGTCGTTACCTTCGCTAAATCTATCACTAACTTCTTACCCATAGCAATCCTCAAAACGACTAAATATTCTGAATTCTGAGTTCTGTATTCTGTGTCCTTTTTTATTAGTCCCAGATATTCGGGTATCCTTTTATCTGCTCGTATGTGAATACAGGCCCGTCCTTGCATACGTAATATTTGCCTATCATACAGTGACCGCACTTGCCGAACCCGCAGCTCATATTCTTTTCCATCGAAAGATAGATGTCTTTCGGCTCAAAGCCGAACTCTATCATCTTGAGCGTGGCAAACTTCATCATTATTGGAGGCCCGCATATCACCACAACAGCATTCTTTATGTTCACATCCTTCTTATCGCATATCGTTGTCACCACACCTTCATTGTGCTTCCATTTGCCGTTAGCCTTATCAACGGTCAGCTTCATATCCACTCCGTCGAGCTTCATCCATTTGTTGAATAGCGCACTCTTAAATATAATGTCTTCCGGCGTCTTTGCTCCGTATCGGCATACAATTTTCTTAAAATCCTTTATCCTTTCTGTCAGTGTGAGAAAAAGTGACCTGATGGGAGCCAGCCCCACGCCGCCGCCGACTATATAAACCTCTTTGCCGGCAAAATCTTCTATAGGATAGCCGTTGCCGTAAGGCCCGCGTATCCCGACCTTCTGTCCCTTCCTGCACTCGTGAAGCAGCCCTGTAACCCTGCCAGCCTTCATAATCGTTATGTCCATCTTCTCTGTCAGCGATGGTGATGACGACGGCGTAAACGGGGCTTCGCCTTCGCCGGGCAGGGTAAGCTCTACAAACTGTCCCGTATCGAACGTAAACTCTTCTTCCGGCACCACTACAAATGTCTTTATCGTGGGCGACTCGTCAATGATATCTACGATTTCACTGTTTATCGGCTGATATAAAGTCGGTTTCATTTTGTAGCTTTAGCCTTTGGCCTGCTTTTTAATTCCTCGTTCAGTTTTTTAAGTACTACACGAATATCCATCTTATGCGTGTCTGCATCAATGCACCTGCCGCAACCGACGCACATATAAATCCCGTACCTGTCAAGAAAAAACGAAAACTTGTGCAGCAGCCGGTGCTTGATTCTGTCACCGAGCGCTTTTCTTGGGTTCTCCCCGCCGGCAACCTGAGCATAAGCCATTCGCATACAGCTGTCAATCATCTTCATCTTCGCAAAATAGTCCTTCTGCTTTATATCGTAAAGATAAAAACAATGACACGTTGGGCAGACCCTCGTGCACGCCTGGCACTCAACGCACTTTTGCGACTCAATGTCAAAAACATCGGAATCCGCATTGTTCTCAATCACCTCGTTCGGCCGGGCGTCAAGCTCGAATTCGGCATTTTGTTTATTCAGTTGTTCTATCGTCTCAGAACGAATGGCATCTCTTTCGTTGATTGCACCATTGGCTGCTTCGGTAAACAGCTCTTTGTGTTTGTTGATAAATCGCTCGCCTCTCTCCGAGCCGGCCTCCACTATAAAGCCGTCTTTTACCTTTGAGAAGTTCAAATCAAAACCTTTATCCGAGTAGGGCTTTCCCTCGAAAAGTGTGCAGCAGCAGCTCGGTCCC
Organism: uncultured Pirellulales bacterium; assembly: GCA_964568365.1. Lineage (GTDB taxonomy): Bacteria > Planctomycetota > Phycisphaerae > Sedimentisphaerales > Anaerobacaceae > CAYLMG01. The sequence continues at coordinate 4,682 of CAZMQF010000027.1, forward strand.
GGCTCGAAACAGTCACCGGATATAATGAACATCTTCTCTCGTCTTGCTTTGTAGTAGGGGTCGATAAATTCAGGCTCTTCGATAAAGACCTTATCGAGCGCTTCCAGCGAACGCAGGTCGCAATCTTTAATCCCGAAGATTGCAAATTCTTTTATCTCCGGCGGCTCTGCCGGTTCGGGAAAAACAGCTGCAAGCTCGCGAAACGGGAAAAGAAAGTCTTTTATCGGCATACAGGAACGTATGTTGTTGAATTCTGTTTGTTGCTCTGATTCGGGATTGTATTTTATAAATACGTAGTATTCCCCGCTTTTTTTGGGAACATAAAGTTCCATCTGAGCATTAATGGCATCCAGAAACGGTTTTAATTCACTTGTGAAAGCTGCTTTCATTTTTGTCTCTATTTTGGTTTATTAATCATTGACTTTTTTATGTTATTAAAGCTTTATAAAAAACATATTCCTTTGATTTTTGCCACTCTTTTTTGCTTTGATTTTTTATATTTTCCTACCTTGCCGGCATATAGTAGGGCAGCCGTGCAAGGTCCAGGGCAATATTTATTGTTATAACCTTAACTTTTTTCGGTACCTTAATCCGGCAGGGCGAAAAGTTCAAAATCCCTGTAACGCCTGCGCTTACAAGAGCATCAGCAGTCTGCTGGCTTGCCTGGCGGGGAACAGTTATGATACCTATCCTTACATCTTTATTTTTCAGGCTGGGAATTTTTGATACATCTTCAATTGTTATCTTATTGATTTTTTTGCCTATTTTTTTTGGGTCGTTGTCGAAAGCTGCTACAATATCAAACCCGTACATTACAAAACCCGGATATGCAAGGACAGCCGAGCCTAAATTGCCGACGCCGACGAGTGCGGCTTTGTGAATAGTATCGAGTTTTAGAATTTTTTTAATTTGCTGTATTAACTTGTCAACATCGTAGCCGACACCACAGGTACCAAACGCTCCGAAACACGAAAAATCCTTTCTTATCTGCCAGGGATTAATTCCCAAATGACCTGATAACTCCTTGCTGGATATATTTTTATACCCCTGCTGAGAAAAGCCTGTCAGGTCTCTTAGATAAATAGGCAGCCGCCTTATAGTTTCATCCGGTATCTTGCGATAATTCATTGTTTACTTAAATATTTTACCCTTGAGATTGAATTTGTGTTCACAATCACAAAGTTATTCTATTATGATTTTCCTTTGTGTAAAGAGAATTTACAAAAAATTTTATCTTTGTTTTTAGGCTGAAAATGAGAATTAGCTAAAAGATTTTATATTAAAAAAGCTTGATTATGGGCTAAAAGTGGTGGTGTTGAGTGACATTATTTTTGGAAGAACCTTGTTTATGAGCTAAAATTGAGGGCAAGTGGGTCAAATCTGACCCTGTTATCCTTGATTTTGAGCTGAAAATAGGGGGTGATTGGACACTTGGTGAAACGGGACTTTTTTGCCTTAAATTGTGTAAGTCCTTAATATATAAAGGGATAGAATGATTTTGGGGCGTTTTCAAAATTTTCAAAAATGAGCAAAAAATGACTAAAATTGCGCGCTTTTGACCAAAAAGTGAACGGGAATGACACGTTTTTGACGATTTTTGACAAGTGTGAAAAAAGTCAAGTTATCGACCTGTGAGGTCGAGTTTATCGTAACATTCAGGACAAAACAAATCTTCTCAACTTAAGCAGAACTGCCTAACTGACCTTGGCAAATCGAGTCAATCGAGTTTAGCAAAACCTGCAGTTTCACTTCGCAACAATTGCTTAACTACTAATACATATACTAATACAGAGACTAATACAGAGACAGCAGCCGACTTGCCTATGCCTGCCGGTGGGCAGGCAGGTCGTCTGCTTTCAAAAGGTCGCCTAAAAGCGGAGTATCTAAGGGTGGTAATACAACTTAAGGTTTTTAAAAAAATGTAAATTTTTATGCTCGGTTCGAAGAATTTTATGCTTTTTAAACCTCCCCAAGTGTAATTGCTCATATTGTCGCTTATCTCTTTTTCCTGCAATTTAATTGGAAAAGTCTGAGAAATTACCTTTTACCTTAATTATAACACCTAATATTATAGACATAATCAGACCGGCCAAACTCACAAGCCAAATAGGCTGTGGCGATTGCACCAACCAAAAGTAAATGGCATCTTTGATCAGTATAGTTTCTTCACCCGTGGTTGTTATTTTGACTATTCTTGGTGACCATATTGGACTTCTAATTAAATATATGTTACCCAAAGCATCCTTTTTCCTCAGGCCGCCTAATTTGTCAGCTAAACGTAGATATTCATCATCAGACGATGTGATTTCGTCCCATCTCAAGGGTAGGCCATTTAAGTCATAAACTTGATGACCTCCTCCTCTTGCTACGACCGCATGGAGAAGGTCTTCATCATCTATCCAGATGTCGACGGAAGCACCTCGTGAATTAATGAACCAACCTCCTGAAAAATCGCCTTCATTAGTGTATACTTGAATACGGCTATAATTTGAAATGGCAAGATATATGCGACCATTATGGTCTATGGCAATCCCATCCAGATGGCTAAGGGGGAACTGTATTTTGCCGGAAACAAGGTTTGCTCGCACACATTTTGGCAGACAGCTTAAACCTCCGACACCAAAAACAAACAGACCCAGACTAAAAAATAGTAACAATCCTGAGAACACAATTCCCACTATCCATGCTACTGCACTTATCCTTTTCGGAAACAGCTTTGATCTTATGGCTTCTATAAAGGGAAGAAATATGCTCAAGACTATAACGCCAAAAGGAATTGCCAGTCCAGAAATAATCAGAATCCCAGACAATTGTGGCAGATAAAGCGTGAAGAAGCCGAAAGCATTAGACAGTATAGTACAGAGTAAGACCGCGCCAAATAGTAAAGGCAAGATTTTCAGGAGTTTGCCTTTGACGGTTTTTCCTCCCTCCACATATTTAATCAGCTTTTGACCAAGTTTGCCCCAAGCTCCTAGTGTTATAATAATCCTTTCCAGCATTGATTATCCCGGCAACTTTATCGCTAATGCTCTTAAGAAATTGGAAACTCCTACTACATTTTATACAACTCTATTGAAATGTTAAATGGAGGGTTGGTTGCTGTCAAACAAAAAGACAAACAATTAAGTAATAAGTCATTCTAATTTTTTTTGACTTATTATATGCGAGTTATGTTTCGGGTGAAATGATTTTTATTACCGCGATTTCGTCACAGCTCTGCTGCTTGGGGCAGCGGGCGCAGTCGCTCCAGACCTTCATCGGCAGCTTGTCTTTACTGACTATCTCGAAGCCCATTTTTTGGAAAAAGGCCGGCTCTAATGTTAGTGCAAAAACACGTTTCAAACCAAGCTCGACTGCCTGCTTCAGGGCATCTGCCACGAGAGACCTGCCGATGCCTGTACCCTTATGACTATCGTCAACTGCCAGTGATTTAATCTCAGCCAGGTCTTCCCATATAATCTGCAGAGCGCAGCAGCCGACAATTCTCCCATCAGCTTCAGCCACGATAAAGGAGCGGAGATTCTCATAGATATCCGCCTTCGTGCGAAACAGCATCTTATCCTGCTCGGCATAATCGCTAACAAGAGCATAAATAGCATCGGCATCAGAAATTTTTGCACTGCGTACCTTCATAGATAAGTTAGTATAACTAATCGTACGAATTTTTCCAATAATCAATTATCAATAATCAATTAAATCGGCCACGAAGGACATTCGGCTGAGCTTAGTCGAAGCCACGCAAAGTCGCAAAGAAAAATAAAAGTTAGAAAAATATAAATGAGTCTCTTATTGTCCTGGTGCCTTCGCGGCGATAAAAGTATGAACAAAAAATGGACGCAAGCTATAAGTTCACAATCAGCTTAATTTGAAATCAGAGCTTTAAAACCTAAGGCGCAATACCCTCAAGCCAGTTTTCAACAAAGGCAGCAAGATCCAAAGTATCTACGAAATTATCAGGAACTTCCGGGGCAATATCTGCTGAGGGAATACCTGGGGGTTGAAGCCATTGATCCCCAAGGATCGCAAAGTCGACAAAGTCTACATCGCAATCCGGTTCAAAATCGCCAAGCGTACCACCCCTGTACGCCAGCGAGTAGCTCATCTGGTCGAACGAGTAGTCTGATACCATTAGGTAGTAATACCCATCTGATGTTGGAGACCAACCTTCGTAATCTGTCCCGAGAGTTGAAGCATCGTAACCACATCCTAGATCTCCGTCGATATACCATTGGGACACACACGATGAATCGAATATCTCAAGGTCTCCGTCGCCGTCACACGACGCCCCAACACCATCATTATCGCAGAGGCTGAAATCGTAACTCGCATTCGCACACAAATACATCTTGTATACCTGATAGTAATTTACCGGCCCAGCTCCTGGGCAAAAACTTTCAGAAATCGTCTGCCACCGCAAGGAACTGCTAAGAATAGGATTCTGGTCGAACGAATAAATCAGGACCATACCGGAAGCCTGCATCCTGACACGCACCCTGCCTGTATAATCACAATTGGGTATATACGTCGTCCAGAACAGGTAAACACCGTGTTCAGGGTCCCATTGTGACATTCCTGAAGACGGCTCCGCGGTACCGGCTTCTTCGGGAATTACGCTGACATTTACCTGGGCCGCCGCCGGTTCGCCTGTCTGAGGGTCATAAGTTGAACAACCTACTTCCATAGGAGTGCAACAGCCTATATGGAACCGTTCAGACAGATGAGCTTCCTTTGTCATATCAGAACCGTATTCGGGATCAGCCGTTATCGTAACAGTAATACACTCCTCTTCGCAGGGTATGTATTCCGTGCTCACCCAATAACTGCCGTCCTCGAAAACCGGTTCAGCACAAACCGGGTCAAAGCTGCCGCAATCATCTGACGCCGAAAAACAAACCGTTCCCGGATTGCTTGAGAATGAAAAGAAAACCCAGGAGGTATTCTCAAAGTATGAATCGGCCTGCACATAAAAATCATCCCCTACTTCATAATAAACCTTAATCCACCAATGGTCTATAGTGCCCGAATCCAAGTAGGGGTAAGTATCCAATGCCCACAGTGTCCATATCTGGTTTACCAATTCCCCGTTAAACGTGCTAATCCCGATCACAGTTTCATCGATATAATCTGCACTGCCTCCTTCATTTTCCCAGAGATGGTATTCATAGCTTAAATCCTGGTCGGTCAAATCTACAAGTAAGTCCTCCACATAGGTATGAATAATTTCATAATGAACATCTATACAGGTAACCATGGCCCCAGTCGGTGCTGTTGAGATATAAATATCGCTATAGGCCCAGCCGCTGTCGTCATCGGGAATATAGACAATTTCGTTATTCTCACCATACTCATAAGGCCCCGAACAGCTTGCCAGCGGCATCGAACCGTCACCCAGCACACCGGCTTGTCTTTCGCCGCCTTCAATAAGAATAAATTTTCTCAGCACAGTAACATCTGCCCCCTCATCAACAAGGGCTTTAACCTGCCCGGCCGGCAGTTGTACTCTGAGGCTGTTTGAATCACTCAGAACTTCCCCACTACTTCCGGGTGCCCTCGACAAAGAGCAGATATACTCGACGTTGAACTGATTATTAAGAACTACCTCTACTTCGGCGAATTTAATAGTTGAGCCTTTTAATTGTATTCTATTCATCTTGTTTAGCTTTATGGATTTTAGCGATTTGTTCGCCCCTGCTGCTGAACCGACTGTTTCAGTTAGACTCTGCCGAACTGGCTTAGAACTACAAATGAATGAATCTTTGCTTGACTGCGGATCAACGGCGGATTTGTCCTTGCTGACCACTACTGCAATGCTTTTTTCTGCGTTTTGCCGCGCCTGTCCCACTCCAACGTAGAGCCATACATACGTAAAGCCGCATACACATATTGTCAGAGCTAACCTTTTCATTTCTTTCTCCTCTAAAAATTGGTTTATTTCTTTTTATTCTAAAACTTTTGATTTAAATAACTGCATCCCATATCACAGCCGTCGCATCCTCACCGACCGCGCACTACCAAAAGGGGCACTACTACACCGTTCGTGAATAATGCACGGCCCCGGCTTTTGCGCAATTCAAAGAAAAAAAATCTGCCGCTTTGAGTCGAACTATAGAAAACTTAGATAACCTCGCTTCTTATTGTCCCAGAATAAACCCAAAAAATAAAAAAGCAAGAAAAAAATATTAAATTAACCACAAATTTTATAGAATTTATTCTATCAGCTTTCATTATTAGACAGGATTAACAAGATAATCCTGTTATACCGTCATTTTCTTTTGCCCAACTGTTTTAATTCGTACCTGAATAAAACTGTTGAAATACTTTATTAAAAAGCGAAAAAAAGCTGGAAAAAATGGCTGCGTATCGTTAAAATGACCGCCATTATGAGATTTATTCTGATTGATAAAGTTATATCGCTGGAAAAGGCAAAGCAAATAAAATCCGTCAAGAGTGTGTCCCTGGCGGAAGAGTATTTAGCCGACCATTTTCCATCCTTTCCTGTCCTGCCGGGCGTGCTTCTGTTAGAGGGAATGATAGAATCCGCATCCTGGTTAGTGCGGGCGACGGAAAATTTCGCTCACAGTATGATATTGCTTGAACAGGCAAGAAATGTTAAGTATAAAAGCTTTCTGGCGCCTGGCGGCCTGATTGAGTATAACGTACAGGCTAAGACAATTGAGGAAAACATCAGCAGCTTTACCGGCGAAGGCCTATCAAACGGCGAAAAAATAGTTGAAGCGAAATTCGGGCTCAGACATTTTAACCTCGCTGATGAAGATTCAGCTATGGCTGAGGTAGACAGCCGTATAATCGAAAGCCTGAAACAAAGGTGGAAACTGTTAAAAGGCCCTTAAGGATTAGGCCCCGAAAAGATATTGAAAAAAATATTGAGAAGAATAATTTACCGGAGGTAAAAAAGTATGGCAATGAGTCGGGATGAGATTTTCAATAAGGTACAGGAGGTTCTCGTTGACGCATTAGGCCTCGAGGAAGATGAGGTTACTGCAGAGGCCAGTTTAATGGGAGGCCTTGGCGCCGAAAGCATTGACTTTTTGGATATTGTGTTTCGGCTCGAGAAGGCTTTTGGTTTTAAGATACCAAGAGAAGAATTGTTCCCCATCGAGAATATGATGAGCAATCCTGAGTTCGTAAACAACGGCAAACTCACGGAAACCGGCCTGGCTGAAATCGAAAAGAAAATGCCTCACACCAACTTTGGCGATTTCGCCAACGACCCCGATATAAACAAACTCGGTAACCTGTTTACCGTCAACTCTATCGTAAATTACGTCGAAAGCAAAATGGCAAGTAACGTTTAGTCCGTAGAATCTTTTGAGTTTTTAATAAATAATGGAACACAGAGATAAACCCGAAATCCGAATATCGAAATCCGAAACAATGTTCAAAATACAAAATTACCAAAATTCAAAACTTTGTTTTGCTGAGCATAGGCTGTTTTAAAATACGGTTTTGAACATTTGAATTTAGGAAATTCGGATTTGTTTAGGGTTTCGGATTTAGTGCTTCGAGTTTCATTTAATGTTAATTTTGTTTTTCAAAGAACAATAAATGCGCTGGATATGGATAGATAAATTCACAGAGTTTGAAAGCGGCAAACGTGCAGTTGCCATCAAAAATGTAACTCTTGCCGAAGAGCATCTGCACGACCACTTCCCCGGCTATCCTGTTATGCCCGAATCTCTGTGCATAGAAGCGATGGCGCAGACCGCCGGGATACTTGTCGGCGAGGCAAAGAACTTCCAGGAAAAGGTGATACTCGCAAAAATCAAAAAGGCTGTCTTTTTCAATTACGTCAAACCCGGCGATACAATAAATCTTGAAGCCGAAATCGAATCCATCACCGCTGAGGCTGCCTCCACCACCGGGAAAATTACCTGCGGAGAAAAGGCAATCGCTGAAATCGATTTAATGTTCAGCCACATAGACCGCAATATCAGAGGCAAGGAATTTCCCGAAGAAAACTTCGTTTTCACCGACACCTTCAAATCGCTGATGCGAGGTGTCGTTTTTTCGGAGCACGATTAAATGAGCTCAGCGGCCGCCGTAATTACCGGCCTGGGTGCGATAAGCCCGCTCGGGCTAACTGTTAGCGATATGTTGGACGGCCTTTGCGCCGGCAGATGCGGCATCGGTAAAATCACAGCTTTTGACCCTGTCGGCTTCAACTGCAGAATTGCCGGCCAGTGCCCCGAGTTCAAGGTTCAGCAATATATGCCGAAAACTTACCGCAAGGCCGCAAAGCTAATGTCAAGGGACATTGAGCTCGCCGTCGTCGCCGCTTACCAAGCCGTCACCGATAGCGGGCTTATCACAAAAGCAATCGACCCTGAAAACATAAACGTTGACCCTGCCCGTATCGGTATCAATCTCGGTGCGGGTCTTATAAGCTGCGACCTTGTCGAGCTCGCACCCGCTGCCGCTCAAAGTATCACTGAGGGCAGCTTCGATATCCGAAAATGGGGAAAAGAAGGTCTTGAGCTTGTAACACCATTATGGCTTCTGAAATACCTGCCCAATATGCTCGCCTGCCATATCGGAATCATCCATGATATTCAGGGCCCCAGCAACACCATCACCTGTGCCGAGACATCAGCTCTGCTCGCGATAAGTGAGGCGACTTCTTTCATAAATCGTGGAGTGTGCGATATTGCTCTTGCCGGCGGAGCCGAGGCGAAGGTAAATCCGATAGTGATGATAAGGCAGTGCCTTACCGGCAGGGCGACGACGGGGGGAAACGACAGGGCTGAAACTGCGTGTCGGCCGTTCGATGCCGGTGCTGCAGGCTCAGTTTTTGGTGAAGCGGCCGGTATTATAACAATCGAAAATCGCGAATATGCCGAAAAAAGAGGCGCGACAATCTACGCAGAAATCGCCGGTACCGGCCAGAGCAGCAGTATCAACGAGGCATACGAACATATCGAGCCCGACGGTCAGGGTATTGCAATTGCAATTGAAAACGCACTTAAAGATGCAGGTATAAAACCGGCAGATTTGGATTTGATTATACCGCACGGAACAGCTATACCCGCGGACGACCTCGCAGAAGCTAAAGCCGTCGAAAAAGTACTCGGTGACGCGATAAATGATGTCCCTGTCTGGCCGACAAAGAGTATGCTCAGTAATACGGGTGCGGCAGGCGGTGCTCTCGACGTTATCGCCGCAGCTTTCGCTATCACGGAAGGTATAATACCCGCTGCGAGAAACTGCGATAAAAAAGCTGACGGCTGCAACCTGAATATTGTCACTGAGCCGATTGAAAAAGAAATAAAATATGCACTTTGCTGCAGCTATACTTACGGTGGACAGACAGCAGCGGTAATATTAAAGAAGATGGATTGAATAATGGCTGAAAGAGTTGTAATAACAGGAATGGGCGTTGTTTGTCCGCTGGGACACGATGTGGAAAGTCTCTGGACAGCAATAGTGCAGGGCAAAAGCGGCGTAGATTATACCACAATCTTTGACGCATCGACTTTTCCTTCAACCTTCAGCGCCGAAGTCAAAGGGTACAGCCTCTCAAAATTCATAAAGAATGTCGAGCTGCACAAAGACTGCAATCGCGGCTGCTCCTTCGCATTAGGTGCGGCTGCTCAGGGGTGCAGACAGGCAGGCATCGATATCGAAACTGATGAGCCGAAAGACGGCATTGACCGAAGAAGGCTGGGGATATACCTCGGAGCCGGTGAAGGCTCGGTTAATAACGAGGTGTTTTTCGACTGTCTCGTGAAAGCCTGGGACAATGAGAAAAGTGTTATGGACTGGGGCAGGTGGGCACAGGTCGCTTTTGGCGGTATGTCACCTGCCGGTGAGCTGGAGCAGGAGCCTAATATGCCCGCGGCACATATAGCGATTCTGACCGGCGCTCGGGGCCCGGTGTTCAGCTGTCTTACCGCCTGTGCCGCAAGCACCCAGGCCGCCGGTGAAGCTATGATGCTGATAAGAAACGGCAAAGCAGACGTGGTGATTGCCGGCGGGGCTCATTCGATGATACACCCGCTCGGCCTTACCGGCTTTAATCGTCTCACCGCACTTTCGACAAGAAACGATAGCCCACAAACCGCATCGAGACCATTCTCGGCAACCAGAGACGGCTTCATACTCGGCGAAGGCTCCGCGATTTTAATTTTCGAATCACTAAGCTCAGCAAAAAAAAGAGGTGCAAAAATCCTCGCTGAGGTCATTGGTTTCGGCAGCAGCTCAGATGCGTTCCGCATCACCGATATGCACGAGACCGGCAGGGGAGCAATCCAGGCAATGACGGCTGCTCTCGAAGATGCCGGCATAACGTATAAGGATATAGATTACGTCAATACCCACGGCACGAGCACCGCCGAGAACGATTCAATCGAGACAAAGGCGATTAAAGCCGTTTTCAAAGAAAGGGCAAAACAGGTTCCTGCGAGCAGCGTCAAAAGTATGCTGGGACATCTAATTGGTGCTGCCGGTGCCGCCGAGCTTATAACGTGCGTTCTTGCGATAAGAGATAATATCGTCCCGCCGACAATGAACTTAAACGACCCGGACCCCGAGCTTGACCTCGACTATGTCCCCAACAAATCCAGGGAAATGCCCGTCAATATCGTAATGAACGAATCTTTTGGCTTTGGCGGCCAGAATAATGTCGTTATAATTAAAAGATACGAAGAATAGAACGTGGAATAAAGAAGTTCAAATTATGATAGATATTAAAGTCATAAGAGAAAATCCGGACAAGTTCAAAAAGGCAGCAAGGGACAAACACTTTGACGTGAATATCGACAGATTGCTTGACTTAGATAAAGCGCTGAAACTGGAAAAACAACGACTTCAGGATATTTCGACGGATAAGAACCGTATCGGCAAGTCGATTCCAAAACTTTCAGGAGATGAAAAACAATCAGCATTAGCGACGTTATCAAATCTCAAGGTTGAGGAAGTTGATCGTGACAAAAATATCAAGAAGAACCAGCTGGAATTTAATGAGTTGATGCTACTAGTTGCTCAGCCGGCGGACGATGATGTCCCGCTCGGCAAAGACGATACAGAGAACGTCGAAATCCGAAAAGAAGGGACTATTCGAAAATTTGACTTCGAGCCGAAAGACCACGTTCAGTTGGGACTTGCCCTTGATATTATTGACATCGAAAGAGGCGTGAAACTCGCCGGAACAAGAAATTATATTCTCAAAGGTGACGGTGCGCTTCTGCACTGGGCGCTCTTGCGATTTGCTATGGACTTTATGGTCGGCAAAGGCTATGTCCCCTTAACCGCGCCTGTGCTCGTCAGGGATAAACCTATGGTCGGCACAGGCTTTTTCCCCGGCTCGGAAGACCAGACCTATCAGATTCCAAAAGACCAGCTTAATCTCATCGGCACCGCTGAGGTGCCGCTAACTGCTTATCATAGCGGTGAGATATTAAAGGCAGAACAATTACCCTTAAAATATGTTGCACTGTCAAGCTGTTTCAGGAGAGAAGCCGGCGCAGCAGGTAAAGACACTTACGGCCTGTACCGTGTCCATCAGTTCGATAAGGTCGAACAGGTCGTCATCTGTAAGAACGATGTTGAAACGAGTAACAAATTTCACGAAGAAATTCTCGCCAACGCCGAGGCGATAGTACAGGCACTCGAGCTGCCTTATCGTGTTGTTAACGTCTGCACCGGCGATTTAGGTCGCGGACAGGCGAAAAAATTCGACATTGAAATCTGGATGCCCTCGCGACAAAACTACTGCGAAACGCACAGTGCAAGCAAATTCTACGATTTCCAGGCAAGGCGATTGAACCTGCGGTACAAGGAGACGCAAACGAAGAAAAACATCTTCTGCCACACACTTAACAACACTGTAATAGCGAGCCCGAGAATCCTGATTCCCATTCTCGAATTGTACCAAACGAAAGACGGCTCGGTAACGATACCGAAAGTCCTTCGGCCATATATGAACCCCGTTAGAAATCGCATAACAAAAAAATAAGGGACAAGCAGCAAAATTTTCTAACGGGGTGAACGGCAGAGAAAAAATATCCCCAAACGCCTGACACATTTACCTGAATTCTGTAACCTGATTTCCCTCTTGCGTCCTAAGTCTGTAATCTGTAGTCTATCCGGATATGGACATAATCCAAAAAAAGCTGGAACTTATCGATAAAAAACTTGCTGTAAGTCCCCGATATATCGTTCAACAAATTATTTACAAAGCACCGCTTGTCTTTTTAGCAGTCGGCTTGATAATCGGAATCACACTGCAAAACTATTTACCTGTACCTTTTACAGTATGGCTTATCATATTGGCAATTTCATCACTGTTTGCTATAGCAGCTTTTGCTTTACGCAAATCTCCAACATCCACATACATAATCGCATATACGGCTCTGCTTTGCTTTATTTGTCTCGGTGCAATCCTGCCGGCAGGCTTTCATAAACCAAAACCCAATGATATAAGAAATCTTGTCAGCGGCGAAAGAACCCTTGCTACCATAAAGGGTATAATCGTTACCGAACCGTACATAAATAGATACGACGACTGGAAATTTTCATCTTTCAAATTTACCGACCCCGCAACAAGCTTTTATCTCGAACTCACGGATGCACAAACCACCGAAGGCTGGGCACAAGTTACAGGCACCGTCCGCGTCCAGGTCGAAGAACCCGTTTTAGACCTCAAAGCCGGTGATTACATCCAACTTTACTGCTGGCTTGAAAGATTCGGCCCGCCGACAAATCCCGGCCAGTTCGATGTGAAAAAATATCTCGCTCGGAAAAATATCTACATCGCCGCCTCCGTAAAATCCCGTGAAGCCATCAAGCTGCTGCAAAGCCATCCCAAAGGCACATTCACAAAGATAAAAAGGATACTCCAACGGAAAACCTCACAGGCCCTTCTTTCGGACGTCTCAGCCGAGGGTTCGAGCAGGGCATTACTCGAGGCTTTGCTTTTAGGCTATCGAAGAAACATCGACAGTGAGACATACCTGGCATTTCGAAAAACCGGACTTCTGCATTTTATCAGTCTATCAGGTATGCACTTCGGTATTCTGATTGCAATTATCTGGTGGCTGTGCAAAACGGCGGGCCTACTTAAACGTCCGCGCTCACTTATTTGTATAATCGCATCTATTCTCTTTTTGCTGATTATTCCGCCCAGGGCACCTTCTATAAGAGCTGCTGTCATAATTATCGTTTTCTGCCTGTCTTTTTTCTTCCGTCGCAGGCCCAATCCATTTAACAGTCTGTCACTGGCCGCGATTATACTGCTGCTGCTTTTTCGGCCGAGTCAATTATTTGAAGCAGGCTTTCAGCTCTCCTTCGCAGCCGTACTCGGCATCTTACTTTTTACCGAGCGCATCCACTTTTTTTTATATGAAAAAATAAATCACTTAATCGATTTTAACGCGATGTCAGAAAAAAGTATTCTGTTTAGAACATTTGCAAAAATCCTCTTTTACTTTTTGAAACTTTTTTCTGTCGGTCTTTCCGCCTGGCTCGGCGGCGCAGGCATTCTTCTCTATCACTTTCACACAATTGCGCCTCTTGCAAGTGTATGGACCGTTATTGCCTTTCCCTTTGTCGCCTTGATGTTGGCAATCGGCTTTTTGAAAATTTTCATCTCACTGCTGCTGCCGACTATCGGCTTATTTTTAGCATTGCTTGTAAGTGTCCTGTCCTCTATGCTAATCGCTCTTGTAAAACTTTTTGCAAAAGTCAGCATATCCGAAATTCTCATTGGGCACATATCAATCGTATTGGTGGTTTTTTATTATATCACTGCTACATTTATCGGTTTTTTCCGTTTCCGCCGTCCCGTGCTAAAGCGTATTATTTCTACAGCTTTAATCCTGGCTCTGCTCACAACACTTTTTGTAACAAAATGGAACAGGACTCACCGGGACAGTCTTGTTCTGACCTGTTTTGATGTTGGTCACGGCCAGTCAATCCTTGCCCAGCTTCCGGGCAAAACAAATTTTCTCTTTGACGCAGGCTCACTTTACAAATCCGACCCGGGCAGGCGAATAATATTGCCCTTTTTGAATTTCGCCGGCATAAACAGAATCGACGCTATCCAGATAAGTCACTATGATATCGACCATATAAACGCAATCCCCGAAATCATCGAAACCTGCAAAGTCGGCTCTTTGTTCGCAAATGAAGTTTTTTTCGACAGAAACGACCAGCAGGACACACAGAAGTTTCTTATCGAACAGCTTGCCCAAATCGACCGCCGTATCGAAAAATTAAATCATAACCTGGTTACAAAAAGCCCTGCGAAAATAAAAATATTATGGCCCGACACAAGAATTAAAGACTATCAGAAGTTAAGTAACAATGACAAATCCACTGTCTATTTAGTCGAATTTGCCGGCAGGAAAATCCTTTTGTGCTCGGACATCGAAAAGCCTGCGCAGCAAATGCTCCTTCAACTCTACCCGAATCTTAAAGCCGACGTCGTACTTGTCCCCCATCACGGCTCAATCAACACACTCGATTTGAACTTCCTTCAAGAACTTCAGGCTTCAATACTAATATGCTCTTGCAGCCGGAGTCAGTATGAAACAAAACCTCTTTCGCCAATGAAAGGTGAAAAATTTTACACCGTACGCGATGGTGCGATAAGAATTTCAATAGACCCGCACGGCCGGATAGAAAGCAGCTCGTTTATAAAACAAAAGCAGCCCCCGTTAGAATAGAGGCTGCTTTAATAAAACTATGTTTAATTCGTCGTTTTCTATCTCACCTCATATGTACGACGACCTCCACCCTTCGGTTTCTTGCCTTGCCTGCCGCGGTAGAATTTGACGCTTTAGGCCTGTATTCGCCGCAGCCGCTGGCGCGTATTCTATCCGTCGGTATGCCGCGCTGTATCAGGTATCTGACGACACTCAGGGCCCTCTGGCCCGAGAGCTCCCAGTTATCTTTCCACTTCGATTTTTTAATCGGGTCGGTATCTGTATGTCCCACAACATCGATTTGTCTTCCGGCATATTTGCTGTTGATAACCGATGCGATGTGGTTAAGCTCGACACTGGTCGTCTTTTTCAAATCCGCCTTGCCGGAATCGAACAGTATTGCGGTTTCCAATGTCACTGTTATTGTACCTGCTGACGGGTCGAAAGCGACATCGTAATCCTTTCCGAAACCGCTGGCCTCGGCCGGGCTTTTATTCAGCTCGGCTATCTGTCTTTGAAGTTCGTCGATGGTTTGTTGTCCCTCTGTGAGCTGTTGTGAGAGCTGTCCCTTTTCTGCCTTTTCATGTTCCAATAAACCCAGCGCATTTTGATACTTGACATAAAGATTTTCATATTTTTTCTTCCAGTTGGTGCAGCCGGACAAGAGCGTAACAGATACGAGACAAGTAATAAGTACTATTGTTTTTTTACTGACAGCCTGCATTTGAAACCTCCTTTTTCTGTCTCACTAATGATTATACCAAAATTCCGTTTTCACTTATACGAGGATAACGTAATCACTTGCCAGTATTCAATAATAATGTCATTTAGAATCATAACAGCAAATACTCCCATTGACAAGAACGGACCATAAGGAATTTGCCGAATTTTTTTAAAAAACATT
>CAZMQF010000028.1:0-20189 GCA_964568365.1 uncultured Pirellulales bacterium
GTCTTTGTGTCGGCCTGGAGATGGTCGGCCTGGAGGCAAGCCCGGAGGGAAGATTGGTCCTGCAGAGACTCTGCAACGTCGTCGAACAATACAGCAGAATCAACAAATCAACCAAAAACTAGAAGACGAACGAAAGAAAGCAAATAACCGAAATGCCCATTTAAGCATTTACGCTTTTGAAAGATAAAATTACGTCATTTATTAGTTCAATATAGAGATGCTTGTTAATTTTTTGTTCCTGTATAAATAATAATCGAATTATCTTCGGTTAAGTACTTTTGTTTTTATCCATTTTCCATCATCGTCAGTAATGATTTCTACTTTTGCCTTTGTTCTTATGAATACTTTATTATTTTCATAACGAGCTGCCAGTTCTATCTGAAAGTCAGGGTTTTCACCATAATAGGTATATTCATTTGTGATTTTTGTTACGTTCCATTCGTGGACTGCATCATTAACACCTTCATAAAAAAAAGCATCTGGCCAAAATTCTAATAGATTAGGTTTTTTCCCTAAGCCAAGTTGATTAATGAACTGAAAAAATTCTTCTTCAGTTATTTTTGATAGCATAAATGAATTCTCTTCACATATATTTCTACCGTTTCTAAAAGAGAAGTTTCTGCTTGCTGTCCACACGAATATTTTTGACTTGGGTAATAGTATACCTTCCTTAAATTTCGAAAGATACTCAATAGCTGATGTTCTGTGAATATCTTCATTAATGTCATTAGGATTTGTCGATATTCGGATGTTTAGTAAACTAATAAGTCCCCATAACACTAATCCAATTATTATAAGAATAATTAAATATTTCATACAATCCTACTTCATCCTGATCTAATGTCACGGTTAAGTAATACCGTGCTTACGATATCCGTGTACATGCACAGGTTTAATATTAAAGTTTTTATCTTGTTTATTTTAGTATTATCGTATTCTCTTGTCAGGAGAGTAAGAAATACTTTGTCACACGTTATCGATAAATGATGCTGATGCTCTGAATATGTTTTCCGATGTGCCGGTCCATGTAACCTATAAAGGCCTGCAGTAATTGCCACTCCGCATCCGGTTTTTTCGACTGCACCTCGGCAACCAGGATTCCTCCTTTGGCCAAATCCCAGTTAATCCAGCCGGGATACCTGGCGTGAACCCATCTGCCTTCCCTTTGGCGCTTGAATGTAGTGCCCCGGCCGCGCAGGCCACGTTCAGTATTTTTAAGCAGGACCTTCAGATTCGGTTTTTTGTTTGACTGCGGAATGATTTGTACAAGTTTCATATAATCTCCTTGTTAAGTAACCAGCTCACCGGAGCTGCGCTAGCGTTGTCCGTATGTGCCGGTTTATTCAGGTGGTATTATAGCCAATTTCATCGGGAAAGCAAGAAAAATATCGTCGCTTGTCGCTCGTGCCTCGTCGCTCGTCAAAAGAATTAAAGTAAAAATTTGCAGGGTATAACGAACAGCGAACAACGAGATACGATATACAAGATACGGTCGACGAGCGGGTTTTCGGGCGAGAGCTGGGCAAAACTATAATTTTAGAAATCTTGCCTTTTTGCTTGTTTATTGCTATACTCTGCTGAATTAAGTTTTGTATGAGGATTGATATCGATTATGAAATCGCTTCTAACAGCAGAGCAAATCGACAAGGTGCTCGACGACCTGGCCGGCAAAATCGTCGCCGACAGCCCGGCTGAAACCGATATCGCCGTAATCGGTATTCGCAGCAGAGGCGAGATTTTGGCACAACGGCTGTCCGGCAAATTGAGCGAAAGATTGAAAAAAGAGGTGCCCTGCGGGACCCTGGATATTACCCTTTACCGCGACGATTTGAATTCGCCTCAGGGCGATGCCCAGCCTCAGGTGCGGACTACCGAAATTGGATTCGATATCGACGGCAGGATAGTCGTTCTGGTCGATGATGTGCTTTATACCGGCAGGAGCGCCCGGGCGGCGATGGATGCGCTTATCGACCTGGGAAGGCCGGAAGCTATCAAGCTGGCGGTCCTCGTGGACAGGCAGGGAAGGGAGTTTCCCATACAGGCTGATTACGCCGGCTATGAATCGGACGCCGAGCCGGGGAAAAATGTGCAGGTTCTGCTGGTCGAATCGGACGGAAAAGATGAAGTGATAATTGAGTGATATTATGGCGCTGAGGAAAGGTAAACAATTCGAATGGAGGCGGAAACATTTACTTGGACTTCGTGATTTAAGTGTCGACGAGATTAGCTTCATACTTGATACAGCAGAGGGTTTCGAGCAGATAAGTAAAAGGGCGGTAAAAAAGGCGCCGGCACTTCGCGGAAAACTGGTGGTTAATCTTTTCTTCGAGGACAGCACAAGGACGCGAAACAGCTTTATACTCGCTGCCAGCAGGCTAAGTGCCGACCTCATCAACTTTACCCAAAAGAGCAGCTCGGTGAGCAAGGGTGAGACGCTTCTTGATACCGCCAGGAACCTCGAGGCGATGGGAATCGACATTGTTGTAATCAGGCACGGGGCCGGCGGTGCGCCTGCGTTTCTGTCGAGGAGCATTAATGCCTGCGTTGTCAATGCCGGCGACGGTTTCTGCGAGCACCCGACGCAGGGACTGCTGGACGTTTATACCATACGAAAGATTAAAGGCACATTGGCGGGATTGAAAATCGCAATCGTCGGTGACATCGCACACTCACGCGTGGCACGCAGTGATATGTGGGCGATGACAAAGCTCGGCGCCGAGGTAATTTTTGTCGGGCCGCCGACACTAATGCCGACGGCGGTGGATAAGCTTCCGGTTAAGGTAAGCTATTCGCTTGACGAGGTTATCGAGAAGGTCGATGTGATAAATATGCTCAGGATTCAGTTTGAGAGGCAATCCGGCAATCCCTTTCCGTCGGTTCGAGAGTATTCACATTATTTCGGCCTGACAGTCGAACGGATGAAAAAGGCAAAGAGCGATATACTTGTTATGCATCCCGGGCCGATTAACAGGGGCCTGGAGATGGAAAGCGAGGTTGCTGACGGCGCGAACAGTGTTATCCTCCAGCAGGTTGCCAACGGCGTGGCGGTGAGAATGGCCGTATTGTTTTTGGTTAACCAAGCGGCGAAAACGTAAAAGTTAAAGTGCAAAATGCAAAACCAAAACGAAAAAAGCAAAACCGACTTAAAGTATAGAGCCTATCAATATTCTATTAAGATGATAGAATTTCTGGATTCCTTGCCGAATGATACTTCTACTGAGGTTATCGTAAAACAGTTATTAAGGTCATCTACATCAATAGGTGCGAATATTGTTGAAGCAAAAGCGTCAAGTTCAAAAAGGGATTTCACTAATTTTTTCAGTTATTCTCTCAAATCGGCAAATGAAAGTTTATACTGGCTTGGTCTGTTAAGGGATGCGAAAAAGATTAGAAATGGAAAATTGACGGAACTAATGGAAGAAACAAAACAGTTGGCTAATATGCTCGGTTCAAGTATTCTCACTTTGAAAGGGAAGAATAGGTTTTGAGTTTTAAGTTATGGCTTTTAGTTTTTAACTTTTAATTTTTAGTTAGAACAATGAGCAGTGAATTGTTGATAAAAAATGGTCGCGTTATAGACCCTGCGAACAGCGTTGACAAGGTGTGCGACGTTCTTATTATCGACGGCAGGATAGCAGAGGTCGGCGAGCGGATTCAGGACTCAGCAGTCAAGGATGCAGCCGGGCGGACTGTTATCGATGTTGCGGGTAAGCTTGTAACGCCCGGGCTGATTGATATTCACGTTCATTTTCGCGAGCCCGGTGACGAGGAAGAGGAAACGATAGCCAGCGGCTCGGCGGCAGCGGTTGCAGGCGGATTTACCTCGGTAGTGTGTATGCCCAATACCCGCCCGCCCGTCGAAAATGAAACCGATGTAGAATATATCCATCGCAAGGGCAGGCAGGCAAGAAAGACTCATGTTTATACGATGGGTGCGATAACCAAGGGCCGGGAAGGTGTTGAGCTTGCTGAGATGGGCTTTATGGCGGAGGCCGGCGCGGTCGGCTTTACCGATGACGGCAGGGGACTTCAGGACGCCTCTGTTATGCTGCGGGCGCTAAAGTATGCCTCGATGTTTGGTGTTGTAATAGCACAGCACTGTCAGGACGACAGTATTGCCGGAAGCGGCGTGATGAATTCGGGCTATTATTCGACTATACTCGGTCTTCCCGGCATAGATGCACTGGCAGAAGAGGCGATGCTGTGGCGTGATATACAGCTTGTCAAAAAGATAAAGAACGGCCGGTCACGATACCACGCACAGCATATATCGACAGCCGGCTCAGTCGAATTGATAAGGGCTGCAAAAGAGCAGTCGCTGCCTGTAACCTGTGAGGTAACCTCCCATAATCTGCTTTTTGATGAAAAGATGTGCGCCGAATATGATACGAAATTCAAGGTTAATCCGCCGTTGAGGACGCAAAAGGACATTGATGCCCTGAAGTCGGCTGTTGCCGAAGGCCTGGTTGATGCTTTGGTTAGTGACCATGCGCCGCATCTGCAGAGCGAAAAAGAGCTCGAATTTCTTGCGGCGCCTTTCGGTATCGCCGGTCTCGAGTGTGCCCTGTCTTTATACGTTAAGGCCCTGATTGAGCCGGGGATTCTGGACTGGCCGAAACTTATCAGTTTGATGACTGAAAAGCCGGCGGAGATAATCGGAGTTGACAAAGGAACGCTCGGAAAGGGCAGGCAGGGCGATGTTACGATTATCGACCCCGATGCCGAGTATACAATCGATGTCAACCGGTTCCGCTCCAAAAGCAGGAACTGTCCTTATAACGGCTGGAAGGTGAAAGGCAGGATTGAAAAGACTATTGTAGGCGGCGAGATTAGATTCGATGCCGCTCAGACAGCGTGGGGTGTATAAAGATTGAGTTGGCTGTTTGAAAATAAAGAGCTTTGTATGATATAATGATTTTTGTTTCGGATTTTCAGGCCTTTCGGATTCATTGATTATGCCTTTTTTGATTGACGGTTACAATCTGCTCTGGGCGGTTCACAAGCTCGCCGATTCAATTAGTGATGTTCGATTGCCCCAGGCCGTTTGTGGGAAGTACTTTACTCTTTTATAATATTTTGGTTATAATGATTGTATGAAGTGCGAAGAATTATTAGAACGCGTAAAAAGGGTTGTTCTTGAGGTTGAGCCTGATGCTGAGATCATCCTTTATGGGTCCCGGGCCCGGCAGGATTCAGATGCACAGTCAGACTGGGATTTTCTCATTTTACTTGATGGCTCTGTTGGTGACGAGCGTGTAAATAGAATTCGGCATCGACTATACGAGGTTGAATGGGACTGCGATGAAGTTCTCTGTTCTATTATATGCGGTCGAAAAGAGTGGAATAGCCCTCTCTATAAGAGTATGCCGTTTCGTCGAAATGTTGAGCTTGATGGTGTCATATTATGACAGAAGAAAGCAAAGGGCTGGTTTTATATCGTCTCAGGAGGGCGCGCGAAACACTCAAAGATGCGCGTATTTTGGCCGATGCCTGCCGTTGGAATCCCTGCGTAAATCGTCTTTATTATGCCTGTTTTTATGCTGTCTCGGCTGTTCTTATTCAAGAGGATTTGTCGTCCTCTAAACACGCAGGCATACGGAGTCTCTTTAATCAGCACTTTGTCAAAACAGGCAAAGTCGCTAAGGAAAAAGCTCAGGTTTTCAATGACCTCTTTGAGCGTCGCCAGGAGGGCGACTATATGGATTTTGTGAGCTTTGAAGAATCGCAGGTTAAACCGTGGATACCAGAGGCTGAAGCATTCGTTGAAAACATTGCCGTTCTTATAGAAAAGAACAAAGAATAATTTTTTCTAAAAAAAATAACTTGGAATTCCTTGGGATTTTCAGGCCTTTCGGATTTATTGATTATGCCTTTTCTGATTGACGGTTACAATCTGCTCTGGGCGGTTCACAAGCTCGCCGATGATTCGGAATCGGTGACCGATGTGCAGATGTGCAAAATTCTCTCGGGATATCTGAAGCAGACAGGCGAGAGCGGCGAGATTGTTTTTGACGGAATAGGTCCGCCTGATAAAAGCAGCTTTGACAATATAGAAAATCTGGAGGTTTTCTTCACAGGAGCCGATGTTGATGCAGATTCTGTAATTGAGAATAAGATACGTGCGAACACTGCCCCGAGACGATTGATAGTGGTAAGCAGCGACCGCAGGCTCCGCAGCGCTGCGCGGATGAGAAAGGCAGCGGCGGTAAAGTCGGGAAAATTCTGGGAGCAGGTCGGTAAGCAGTTAAGAAAAAAGGCACGCAACATTGAGCCGCAGGCCAAACAGAACGGACTTAGTGAAGGAGAAACCGAGCAGTGGCTGAAATTTTTCGACCTTGATTGATAAAGCATACCTGACTGTGGTCTCGCGCGGCAAAGCCGAATATGAATAGAAGCCGGCCGCAGGCAGGAATAGGAGACAGTATGATGTGGGGAAAATTTGAAAAACGACAGGAAAAATATAAGCTTGCGGTAATTGCTGTCCTTATCGCCATAGCTTGTGTCTCGGTGTACTACTTTCACATAGTGCTTAAAATAGAAACTCTCTATTCGCACTTTTTTTACGTTCCAATCGTTTTAGCGTGCATTTGGTGGAAAAGGAAAGGTTTAATCGTAGCTGTATTTTTGTCCGGATTTCTGATTTTAAGTCATATTTTTTTCAGACCGGATATAGCAGCCGCTGGTGATTATTTTCGTGCCGTAATGTTTATAGCTGTTGGCGTGGCGGTTACCTTGCTAAGTGAGCATGCTGCGAGGGGAGAGAAAGTACTACGGGGAGGTGAAATGCGATTCCGCTCTCTGGTCGAGACTACCAGCGATTGGGTCTGGGAGGTGGACATTAACGGCGTTTATACCTATGTCAGCCCAAAAGTCAAAGACCTGATAGGATATGAGCCTGAAGAAATCATTGGAAAAACGCCGTTCGACTTTATGCCGCCCGATGAGGCGAAACGAGTATCGCTGTTGTTCACCGATTTGGTTAAATCGCGCAAACCGTTTGCCTCATTGGAGAACACTAATCTTCACAAGGATGGACGAATTGTGGTGCTCGAGACCAGTGGCGTTCCAATCATTGACGAAGGTGGAAATCTTTTGGGTTTCAGGGGCATCGACCGTGACATAACAGAGCGCAAGAAGGCCGAGGAGGCCTTGATACAATCCGAAGAAAAATACAGAAGCGTCGTCGAAAATATCGGCATCGGAGTGACGCTCATTAGCCCAAACATGGAAATATTAGCTTTGAACAGGCAGATGAGAGAGTGGTTTCCAGAAATTGATGTCTTAAAAAAACCTATCTGTTATAAAACTTTCAATCAACCTGCGAGAAATGATATATGTTCTTACTGCCCAACGTACAAGAGTCTGAAAGATGGACAGGTCCACGAGGCGATAACGGAAACCCCTGCAGGTGATAAAATCGTAAATTACAGGATAATCTCATCTCCGGTTAAAGATAAAGACGGCAAGGTGATAGCAGCAATAGAGATGGTTGAAGACATCACAGAACGAAAGAAAACAGAGGAGGCCTTAAAGGAATCTCAGGAAAGATACAAAACGCTGTTCGAGGGTACCGCAGAAGGGATAATAGTGGCAGATATTGAAACAAAGAAGTTTAGATATGCAAATCCTGCTATTTGCCGAATGATTGGTTACTCAGAAGAAGAAATCACAAAAATGGGCGTCCCCGATGTTCACCCCAAAGAGTCCTTGGAACATGTTTTTGACGAGTTTGAGGCCCAGGCTCGAGGTGAAAAGGCCCTGGCGCCGGCGATTCCGTGTTTGTGTAAAGATGGGAAGATAATTTATGCGGATATTAATACTGCGAATATGGTAATCGACGGAGTGAATAGTAATGTAGGTTTTTTCACGGATGTTACCGACAGGGTGCGAGCAGAAGAGCAGCTTCGCCGGGCACACGATGAACTTGAGGAGCGTGTTGAGCAGCGGACAGCGGACCTTGCAGAGGCCAATGAGGAGCTTCGACGTCAGATGAGACAGCGGGAAGAGGCGGAGAAGGCACGGTGGGATGCTGAAGAGCGCTTCAGGCATATCTTCGAAAATGCTCTTGTCGGTATTTATAGAACCACTCCCGATGGTCATATACTTATGGCAAATCCTGCCCTTGTGAAAATGATGGGTTATTCATCATTTGAAGAACTGGCTGAGCGCAATCTTGAAAAAGATGGTTTTGAACCGTCGTACCCGCGTTCACTTTTTAAGGAAAAAATCGAGAAAGATGGTTCGGTTCTGGGGCTTGAGTATATCTGGAAGAGAAGTGACAGGACCAGACTGTATGTGCGCGAAAGTGCTGTGGCTGTCAGGGACAATAAGGGTAAAGTGATTTATTATGAGGGGACTGTTGAAGATATCACCAAACGTAAAAAGGCCGAAGAGAAACTTTTAGTTTATCAGAAACAGCTGCGTTCACTTGCATTGGAGCTGACACTTTCTGAGGAGCGTATGCGCAGACGTATGGCAATTAATGTGCACGACCATTTGGGGCAGAATCTGGCAATTTCCAAAATCAAGCTGGACTCGTTGCGAAAGTCGGTATCTTCACCGGAGCTTGTCGGGATAGTTGATGAAGTGCGGGATTTGCTCGGCCAGACGATAGAAAGTGCACGTTCGTTGACTTTTGAATTGAGCCCGCCTGTTCTTTACGAGCTTGGTTTTGAAGCGGCTGTGGAATGGCTTGTCCGATATGTCAAAAAAAGAGATGGTCTTTCGGCGGAGTTCAGAGACGACGGCAAAGCCAAGCCGCTGAATGATAAAGTGCGTGTTCTTCTCTTCCAGTCGGTTCGTGAATCACTGCATAATGTTACCAAACATGCACATGCGAAAAAGGTGACGGTTTCTGTCTGCAAGGCCGATGATGAAATACAGGTTACCGTTGTGGATGATGGAGTTGGCTTTGATGTTTCTAAGGTTCGGTCAGGCGAGTTGAATGGCGGGGGGTTCGGCTTGTTCAGTATAAGCGAAAGGCTCGAGAATATTGGTGGCCGATTCAGCATCGAGTCAAAACCCGGCGGCGGAACTCGGGTTTTTCTGGCTGCCCCGATAAGCAAAAAGACCGGAAATAAAAGAGGGAGAAAAAATGAAAAAAATAAGAATTTTATTGGCTGATGACCATAAAATTACAAGACAGGGCCTGCGCCTCTTGCTGGAGAAGGAGTCTGATATGGAAGTGGTGGCCGAAGCTGACCAGGGTAGAACCGCAGTTCAGCTTGCAGGTGAACTGATGCCCGACGTGGTTATTATGGATGTTAGTATGCCCGATTTGAATGGTATGGAGGCGACAAGACAGATTGTCGGCAGAATCGAAAATGTCAAAGTAATTGCCCTTTCAATGCACTCGGATACTTTGTTTGTTACGGAAATGCTCAAAAGCGGCGTCAGCGGTTATCTTCTGAAAGACTGTGCTTTTGAAGAGCTGGCAAGCGCGATTCGCTCGGTTGTTTCGGGCAAAACTTACCTTAGCCCGAGCATCTCAGACGTGGTCGTTAATGGGTATTTGCACCGCCTGTCAAAAGCGGAAGCTGCGGGCTCGGATATTCTATCCAACAGAGAACGTGAGGTGCTCCAGATGATAGCCGAAGGAAAATCAACAAAGCAAGTCGCCTTAAGGCTTCATATCAGCGTCAAAACAGTCGAGACGCATCGCAGGAAGATAATGAATAAGCTCAATATCTTCAGCGTGGCGGAGCTTACAAAATACGCTATCCGCAAGGGTCTGACATCGCTCGAAACATAAGTTCTCTGGTGTTTATAGCGTTTTTGGATGTTGGAATATTCCTATCCCGGCCTTCTAAGGTATTTTTACCGCTTCAATGGGGAAAAACCTGATGAAGAATTCCCTCTGAAAAACCATATAATAATTATAAGTATTGTTAGTAAAAGATGTATTTAAGTTAAATTTGGCCTGATTTCGAGATTGTTTAGTAAAGGCTTGAAAAGTTAAAAATGTATGGTTTACTGTAATATGGAGCATCGACTGAGCGTTCTTCTGGGAGGCTTTGGGTGTGGGCGCTTTCAGTGAGCCTTGGTTTGATGCTCCGTCTTTTTTAATAGTTCCGTTTTGGCCTCGCCGAGCAAAAAGATTTTTTAGTTTTTAATGTTTATGTCTATGTTGAATGAGCACAGAAACAAATAGGAGGCGAGGAGGGTGAGTGGGAATCATATCAACATCCGGCTGCTAAAGCTTTATATATAAACCTTGTCCATCATTCTTGGGAATGGGATGCACTGGCGGATGTGTTTTTCGCCGGTAATCCAGGCGATGGTTCTTTCGACTCCGAGTCCGAAACCGCCGTGCGGCACCGAGCCGAATTTGCGCAAATCGAGATACCAGCGGTAATTTTCAGCCTGCAAATCATTTTCTTTGATTCGCTGCAAAAGAGTATCATGGTCATCCTCTCTGACCGAACCGCCGATGATTTCACCGAAGCCTTCCGGAGCGAACAGGTCAAAATTTAAGACAACTTTCGGATTGGTTCTATCGATTTTCATATAAAATGCCTTGGCCTGCTTCGGATAGCAGGTTACAAAAACCGGCTTGTCGTGCATCTGTGAAATGATAGTTTCATCCGAGCCGCCCAGGTCCTTGCCCCAGACAAACTCAGCTGCCAGCCTGGCGTGCTTCGGATTATTTTCTATTTTTGTGTTCACCTCGGTAAGGGCCGAACGCAGCTCGATTAATTCTGCGGCGTTTTTTTCCTTTTGCCATTGCTTGAGATTGCCTTTTTGCTGCTGCTCAAGCTCTGCGATTCTCGATTCGATTTGCTCTTTCTGGTTTTTGAATTGCTCTAATTGTTCAGCCAGAAAATTTTTAGCCCTTTCGGAGGTCAGGATATCTACAGCCTCTGTATAAGTCAGACGGTAGAAGGGCGGCGTCATCTTTTCAAGCGACTTTGTATCGGCGCCTAAAGTCTCGAGCTCGGCTCTGTTTTTTCCCAGTACATCGGCCACTAAAAAAGAGACAAAGTTTTCAGCTAATTCCAGAAGTCCGTCAAGGTCAATAAAAACAACCTCCGGCTCGACCATCCAGAACTCTGTCAAATGCCTTCTGGTTTTGCTCTTTTCCGCCCTGAATGTCGGCCCGAAGCAATAGACTTTGCCGAAGCTCATCGCCGCCGATTCAAGATGCAATTGGCCTGTCTGTGTAAGGAACATCGGCTCCCCGAAATAGTCCACCTCGAACAGACTCTGCTGGTCTTCGCCGGCCATCGACATCAGAATCGGTGTATCAATCAGTATGAAACCGTTGTCATTGAAGAATCTTCGGATTGCATCGATAACGGTATGCCGGATTTTGCCGATGCACCAGGGCCGAATCGAGCGAAAATGAAGGTGACGGTGTTTCAGCAGAAAATCCGTGCCGTGCGATTTCGGCGTAATCGGGTAATCGCTCGCTGCGTGGATTATCTTCGCATCGCTGACAGCCAGCTCGTATCCGCCGACGCTTCTTTCGTCTTTGCGAACGGCCCCAGTCACCGTCAATGACGATTCCTGGCCGAGATGTCTTAAAGCATCGAAAAGCTCATCGCTGACTTTGGCCTTTTCAACAATGCACTGGCAAAGCCCTGTGCCGTCACGTATAATTAAAAACAATAGCTTACCGCTGGAGCGGCTGTTATATAACCAGCCTGAAATTGTTACCTCTTTATCGACATTGTCCTTCAAATCCACAATGAAACACTTTTTGTTTTCCGGCATCAATTTTTTCTCCATTAGCTTAGGTTATCTTGACGGCCATATAGGCCAGTCATCGCCTGGGTTATAATTGCCGCCTTCATCGATTTTGTTAAATCCTTTGCTGTATAAAGTAAAATTGTCATTCGTTAGTTTATAAATAAAGTCATCTCTATTAAATGGGTCAATGAGGACTTCTGGTTCGACAAGGTCTTTTATTTGTTCAAGTTTGTCCGGCCATTTTCCATTTTTGTTTTTATATCGTCTTAACGCGATAAGAATTTTATTTCCACGCTTTTCCGTAATTACTCTCACGTAAATTTTATATATATTTCCTTCTGACGAGCTTGGAAAAGCAAATTTTTCATAAATAAACATGGTAATTCTGGCTGGCAAAGGAAGTTTGCTTCGTCTCTTTTTTGCAACTAATTTTTCTACCTTTCGCATTTCCGGATAGAGCTTGTTCCACTCATTTTTTGTCTTAAGTGGAATTGCCTCAAGAAGCGTTAGCTGGTCTTCTGTAACATTGCCTTCGATAATTACAGTTTTCATCTTAGCTAAGAAAAGCGATTCGACAGCAACGCCGACTAAAAACGGTGTAACTTGTGGTTGTTGATTCATATGCTCTGCAAAGCGCAGCATACATTTATATTTTTCGGCTGCCTCGTCGAATCTGCCTTCGCCTATATCATTATTGGCAGCAAAACTCATTAACATCGCCCATTTTCTGAATTTACCGACCCGTTCTATAAGAGAGTTTGGGTCATAAGGGATGTATTCTACCTCTATTGGGAAATAGCATTTTTCTCTTTTGGCTGCCTCGAGTAATTTTGTTATCGTTTTCTGCCGACCTCCAAGCCATACGGCGGCTTCGGGGTAATCTTCACTCCTCCAGGGACTGGAAAATTCGGAACTCGAAATCTCTATTCCCGTTATAGTAGAGTTAAAATCATTTTCGTTAAAATCGGCGAGTAGCTGCTTGTATATTATCGCTGCGTTTTCTTCATTGGGAACAAAGCGTGCTTCTTCAATGGTCTCTAACTGCTTGTCGGCGGAAATCCTCGTATCACTCGGATAAAAAACAACGAATAAAATTAATAGAACTGCAACGGATACAGTCAGAATTATGTATTTCTTTTGCGATTTACTACTCTTTTGATTTTCTTCAGCCATTTTTTAGGATTTGATTTTTAGTTATTTTTCTACAAGCCTTTTTTATTCTTCTTTCTTTTCCGGAATGATTAACCAGGCCAAAAAGTAAGTTATCAGAAGCGGCAGTATAGCGGTTATAAGGAATAAAAATATTAATATTAATCTTATCAGTGAAGGGTCGATGTCGTAAGTTTCGCCTATCCCGCCGCAAACACCAAAAATCTTTTTGTCTGTTTTAGATAAATACAATTTTCTCATTTTCTACTCTCCTGATTATTATACATCCAGCCTGTCATGCAGGTGCTCTTTAAGCTTATCCGTCGATACCCTGACCTGCTCCATAGAGTCCCTCTCGCGGACGGTTACGGTATTGTCCTCGTTTGTCTGGCCGTCAACGGTAATACAGAAAGGCGTACCTGCCTCATCTTGTCTGCGGTAGCGCCTCCCGACAGCCCCTTTTTCGTCGTAGAAGCAGTAAAAATATTTTTTCAAATCATCGTAAATCCTTCGTGCTATTTCCGGCATGCCGTCCTTTTTCACAAGCGGGAAAATCCCTGCCTTTATCGGTGCAAGGCTGGCCGAAAACCGAAGCAGGTTTCGCGTCTCGCCCCGCACCTCTTCCTCGTCATAGGCATCGACCAGAAAAGCAAGAGCGCTTCTGTCAATCCCTGCCGACGGCTCAATCACATACGGGATAAACCTTTTCTTCTCCTGGTCGTCAAAATATGACAAAGGCCCTTTGCTGTAATCTTCCGCCTCACCTTTAAGTTCGATTTTGGAAAGGTCACCGTTATTCTCAAACCAGTCGTTCAGTGTTCTCATTCCTCTCTGATGCTGGCGCAAATCATAATCTGTTCGGTTGGCGATGCCTTCGAGCTCCTGCCAGTCGCCCGAGCCGAAGGGAAATTTATACTCAACATCGACACAGGCCTTTGCATAATGTGCCAGTTCATCAGCCTCGTGATTGCGAAACCGCAGGTTCTCTTTTTTAATGCCCAGGTTTAGATACCAGTTGAAACGAGCCTCTTTCCAGTGTTCGTACCATTCTTCATCGGTTCCCGGCTCGCAGAAAAATTCTATTTCAGCCTGCTCGAACTCACGCGTTCTGAAAATAAAGGCCTTTGTTGTCACCTCGTTGCGAAAGCTCTTGCCAATTTGTGCGATGCCGAACGGAATTTTAACACGCGTGGTGTCGAGTACATTTTTGAAGTTTGCGAAGATTCCCTGTGCGGTTTCAGGCCGAAGGTAGAGCGTCATTGAGTCATCGACGTTGGCGCCCATCTGAGTCTCGAACATCAATTTGAACGGCATCGGCTCGGTAAATTGACCCACAGAGCTGCAATTCGGGCACACCTTATTTGTTAAATCGTATTGTTTTGACTGGGCTGCGTCGATTGCGATATGCTCGGTGTGCTCATCTTCGCTTGAGTCCGCCGATTCTTTCAGGTGGTCCACTCTGCTTCTCGTATTGCACTTTTTGCATTCAGCGATAAGGTCGGCGAATTTGTCTGCGTGTCCCGATGCCTTCCATACCAAAGGATGCATAAGTATAGAACAGTCCAGGCCGACAATGTCGTCGCGCATCTGCACCACCGACTTCCACCAGGCCTTTTTCACATTGTTTTTAAGCTCCACTCCTAAGGGTCCATAGTCGTAACAGCTCGCCAGACCGCCGTATATCTCACTCGATTGAAAAATAAAGCCCCTTCGGCGGCAAAGCGATACAATATCATCCAGTTTTGCCAGTTTTGACATATTAATTTCTCCATAAAAAACCAGTTCGGGATATTATAAACGAACGAAAATAAATTACAAGAAATGAACATTTGCAGGTTTAATTCGTAAATAAACTACTCTTTCAGCCGATAACTAATAACGGGAGCGAAAAATGGACAAACAAAAATTCAAGAGATATCTGCTGCGGTGCTGGAAACAGTGGCGGCTGACAATTTTTATCATCGTTTTTGTCATAATACCCGTAAAATCCAGCCTCGCAGACTGGAACTGGGTGCCTACCGGCTCTATGAAGCCGACAATTCTCGAAGGCGACCTCGTCTTTGTCAATAAAGCTGCGTACGATTTGAGAATTCCTTTGACTATGCACCGCCTTGCCAGGTGGTCTGACCCTGCCAGAGGTGACATTGTTATCTGTTTTTCGCCCGACGACGGGACCAGGCTCGTGAAGAGAATTATCGCCTGCCCGAATGATACGGTTGAAATGAGGAACAATGTTCTCTTCTTAAACGGCAAAGAGCTTGACTATTCTGAAATCGACCAAAAGTATGTTAATTTTTTCTCCGAAGAGCAGAGGAGAAAATTTGTTTTGGCAGAAGAAGATTTGGATGGGATAATGCATCCTGTAATAACTGTACCCTCGATAAGAGCGAAGCGAAGCTTCCCCTGCGTAACTGTACCTGAGAATTGTTACTTTGTTATGGGTGACAACAGGGACCTTAGCAGGGATTCAAGGATTTTCGGCTTCGTCCAGCGAGAGCAAATTGTCGGAAAGGCCAAAGGTATCATCGTATCGTTTGATATTAAAGGCAATTACCTGCCTCGTTTCAGAAGGTTCTTTAGTTCAATACATTAGTCTTATTCAACAACAACGTTGGCATCAGGATTAAAAGGATTGGTTCTCACCGCAAGCGAAAACAGGTACGGATAGTTATTCTTCAAATGCTCCATATATCCGAGCCATTCGCGCACTATCAGCCGGTATGACCTTGTAATGTCACCTGATAAATGCTTGAAATCTGTCTCGGGCAATCCCTTCACGCCCGGCCGATGACAAAGCTCCTCTGTAAGATGAAATATCGCCCAGAGCATCTCTGTAAATGATTCGTGCTCTAACAGGTTGGGATTTTCCAGAAGTGCAAGCAGGAACAGCCTTTTCTCTTTCGCAAAATTTCGCAGCTCTTCGAGATCGCCTTTTCTGCTGTCGACCTGGTAATTATGTTTTCTAAGTGACTCTTCTACCTGGTCAAATTTCTCCTCTGTCCAGCTGTCATTTACCCTCAGCTGCTCGGTAAGCTGCTTTGCCGCAGGGTCAAACGTTATAAACAGCCTCAATAGCTCTGTCCCCGCCTCGCTGAAAAAAGCACCTATTACCATATTCAGCTTTTTCAGCATCGAACGCTTTTCACGCTCACTGAGTAACTGGTGAATTATCAATGTCACTAACAGAACCTCAATAAACACAAAAGCCACGTCCCCGACCAAATATATAAATATGTGGTGAATATCGCGGAAAATAGCGTAATGAAGGACATAAAAGAACACCGAAAGCAGAAGTAAAATCACTCCAAGCAGGATTCTTTGTCTGTATCCGCTCTTTTTCATTTCTTGCTCCTGAAAAATATATTTCTAAGTATGGAAGATAGTAACAGCAGCAGCCGGTAATTTCAATAGGCCGATTCGTAGCTTCGGTGCATCCCGGGAATTTCTTTGACTTGCCGTGCGCTTTTCCTAAAATTTTCCTTATGCATATTATCAATACACTGGCACCGGTATTTTTGTTGATTGCTCTTGGCGCCGTGCTGAGAAAAAGCCGCTTTATATCAGCCGAGCTTATTGCCGGTCTCAATCGGCTTGTTTACTGGGTTGGGCTTCCGTGTTTATTGTTTTATAAAATCGCAATAGCCGATTATGATTTTCATACCGCAGGCAAAACCTTTCTGGCAGTTTTTCTCGGTATGTTCGCCTCGATACTCGCAGGTTACATTGTTGCGTATCTGCTCAAGGTACCTGCCGCTTCGGTCGGAACCTTTGTGCAGGGCGCCTACAGGGGTAATCTTTTGTATATCGGCCTGCCGATTATTATCTATAGCTTCCACGGCGCGCAAAACGCCCAACAGATGCAAAACACCGCTGCTATCGTTCTCGGCTTTATTGTCCCCTTTTATAACATCCTCGCTGTTATCGTTCTTCTTGCAAGTCAGCACAAAATTGACAGGCACATTTTTACAAAAATCTTTTCCTCTGTTCTGACCAATCCTTTTTTTATCGCCTGCGTTGCGGGCATTATCTACTCGGCCTCAGCCCTGAAAATGCCTCTCGCAGCAGAAAGAACAATCGAAGCCCTCGGCTGGATGGCGTTGCCGCTGGCCCTTTTAGCGATTGGTGCAACACTTGCTTATGGCCAAATCAGCGGGCAAAAAACTTTTGCTTTTGTTGCCTCGATTATTAAAATTGCTCTGACCCCCCTGATTGGCTTATTTTTTACTTTTTTATTCGGGCTGGCCGGCGGTGAGACCAGGATTGCCCTTATTTATCTTGCCTGTCCTACTGCCGTTCTTTCCTTTATAATGGCCGAAAACCTCAGTGGCGACGGAAAACTCGCCGCTGCAATAGTCTTTATTAGCACGATTCTTTCGGTTATTTCTTTAGCTGTAGTTGTCGCATTTTTCTGAAAAAAAACAGGCAAATTTAGTAGAAAAGGGTTGATTTTAAAAAGTAAATATGATATCATAGTGTTTCAATAGGATTACTATTTCAAAATATTTTAACTTCCGGAGCCGGAGTGGTGAGAAGCAAAATTATATCTTGCCTTGTTGTTCAGATTTGGATGCTTTGCTTTTTTTGTGCGAGCTCATTTGCGCATACGGATATTAATATCCCCGACGCAAATGTGATGATTAATTCCGATCCCAATATCATCCTGGTAGATGTTCGCGAGCTTTCTTCATATTGTGGCTCGCTCGGCCACGTTTCTGGTGCCTGGAATTACCCCTGGAACTCAGACTACTTCGAGGAACATTACACCGACTTTGATGTTAATGATATAATTTTCATTATCTGTCAAAGTGGCGGCAGAAGCAACTCAGCTGCAAACTTTCTCGACGGCGAAGGATATCTTTATGTATATGATATACTTGGCGGAACGAGTGACTGGGTCTATGACTATGGCTATGATACTGTCGGCTGCGTCGATTCCGATGAAGATGGTTTTAATGATGATTTGGATAATTGTCCCTCGGTATATAATCCTGCGCAGGCCGATTCCGATGGTGACCGTATCGGCAATTGCTGTGACGCCAATTTCCCCTATCTGGACGGCTACGACCCCGTTGATTTCTTCGATTTGGCTATTCTTGCAAACAACTGGCTGGATACCGGCATAAATCTTGCAGGCGACCTCGATGGTGATAATACCGTCAATGAAAAAGACCTGCAAATCCTCTCACAATTCTGGCTCACAGACTGCGACGAGTAATAGTCTTTCTGAGCACAATCTTCTCGAATCTTTCCCTTGCCTTCGTCGTTGCATTATCCTAAAATATGCACAAAAACTTGTAAGGAGGCAAGAAATGCAGCAGTCAACAGAACTTCATCCGGCGTTCAAACATAATTACTATATGTTTCGAAAGAAGGTATTCAAGATTTTCGGCGGGGCCTTTCACGCCTATGATGAAAATGGAATCCTTCTGCTCTATTCCAAACAGAAGGCATTTAAGTTAAGAGAGGACTTTCGCGTATATACTGATGAGCGCCAGGCAGATGAGCTTCTGACAATAAAGACGCCGCAAATCCTCGATATCGGTGCAACCTACAACATCGAGGATGCTACTACCGGCCAGCCCGTCGGTGCGATAAGGCGAAGGGCAATCAAATCCATCTTCAAGGATGAATGGATTTACCTTTCCGTCAGCGGCAGCGAAATTGGCAGATTAACCGAGACCAGCGTACTGGGTGCCATTGTCAGCAGGGTCGTTAACCTTATTCCGCAAAATTATAGCATAACCTCAGCCGAAGGCCGGCAGGTTGCCACCATTAAGCAGCACTTCAATCCCTTTGTATTGAAGTACAGTATGTCGATATTCGATTCAGCCGACTCCATTGACCGAAGACTTCTAATTGCCTCAGGCATCCTATTAGCCGCAATAGAAGGAAGACAGCAATAGTTAACCGGCAATTTGTACGAGACTTTTGTGTTTGACGGGAAACTGCCGAGGGGGTACCATATAGATATAATTTGGATTTGTATCGGGTAAAAAAAGATGGACAAGGCTGTATCTGTACCTGAAGATAAATTAGCTCAATTTTGCAGGCGTCATCATATCGAACGGCTGGCAATTTTCGGTT
The DNA here is from genome assembly GCA_964568365.1 of uncultured Pirellulales bacterium. Lineage (GTDB taxonomy): Bacteria > Planctomycetota > Phycisphaerae > Sedimentisphaerales > Anaerobacaceae > CAYLMG01. Next base: position 18,922 of record CAZMQF010000028.1, read on the forward strand.
CCGTTTTGCATGGTGATTTTGGCCCCGGTAGTGATCTGGATGTGCTTGTTGAATTTCTGCCCGGCCATACACCGGGTTTTTTCCGCTTTTTTGAAATACAGCAGCAGTTATCTGTACTCTTTGGCGGCCAAAAAGTTGACCTGCAGACGCCACAGGATTTAAGCCGGCATTTCAGAGAAAAAGTCCTTGCAGAAGCTGAGGTCTATTATGTTCACCGATGATAACACAAAAGTAAAACATATCATTGAAGCTGCAAATGAAGCAATTTCTTTTATAAAAGGGAAAGTGCGTCAGGACCTGGACACGGACCGGAAATTGAGTCTTTCTCTTGTCCGTCTTCTGGAGATTATTGGCGAAGCTGAAAACGGCCTGTCCGATAGTTTTCGTGAGAGCCACCCTGATATTCCCTGGAATAGTATCATCAATATGCGTAACCGTCTCATTCACGGCTATTTCGACATCAACCTTGACGTGGTATGGCAGACTGTTACCGAAGACCTGCAGGAATTAATCAAAAGCCTGTCATAAAATTAATTCTCCTTGTTTCCCATTTCTAACGAAGCAGGATTTAATCGACCAGTATCAGGCCATAATAGTTGGGGCAGTGACGCCGGGTTTTAATTGCGATTGTCCTCTTTCTGTGTCTCTTCATAATTTTTTATTCCAACTTCAATCAGCTCACAGCAGATGACCGATGGCAGACGACAGATGACGGATTCTTTAAGAATTGATATACTTATGGCAAAAGGATTCAGGTTTTGACATTATACTGCCGAGCATCTTTCCGATTTTTCCGCATTTTTGCAATAATTGTGAATGCTTTGTCTTAGTCGTATATTTACATTTTAAGGATGTATCCAGCCAATGTTGTGTTTCTGCTTGTTCGGCATCTGCGTCAGTAAGCTTACTTATAAAGTGTGCTATGTATCTTCTTTTATGCCATGATTCGGCAATATTAGCTCCTATCGAGCGCGATGAACGTCTAATCTGATTGGTGAGCGAATAAAGCTCTTCTTTTGGAAATGTCTTTGTGAGCATAAATATTTCCTGTTGAAGTTCTACTGCAAGTTTGTAAACATTTAAATCTCTAAAGCTCAATATTCTTTGACTCATATGCTTGTTCTCCGTCTTCTGTTTTTCTGTCTTCGGTTATCTGTCCTCTGTTATCTCTCCTCCGTCCTCAGCTTTCCGTCCTCTGTCCTCTGTTATCCGTTCTCATCAATTTCTTCTCTTATCTTATTTAGCAGATTAATCGCCTCTATCGGCGT
>CAZMQF010000029.1:0-19088 GCA_964568365.1 uncultured Pirellulales bacterium
ATTAGTTGATGAAAGCATTGTGAATGATTAGATTTTTCTGTACTTTCGCAGGAGGTTGAGCAGGTTTTGCATATCGTGCGGGAGGGGGGCTTCGAATCTTACTTGTTTTTCAGTAGTAGGGTGTTTGAATTCAAGGCTGAGGGCGTGCAGTGCAGGGCGATTGATGAGCGGTTCTTCGACTTCCGGTTCGGCATCGGCCAATTGCCAGGTATAGACGAATTTTCCGCCGTACATATCATCGGCAACTATCGGATGCTTAACGTAAGAAAGATGCACACGTATCTGGTGAGTTCTGCCGGTTTTGGGAAAAAGTTTTAGCAGAGAAAAACCGCGAAATTCTTCGAGCACTTCATAGAAGGTTACAGCTTCTTTTCCGATTTGGGGCCTGATAGCATATTTTTCCCTTGTCTTCGGATGTATGCCGAGCGGAGCATTGATGCGGTCTGAGGTGAGCTGTGGTGTGCCGTGAACGATTGCCAGGTATTCTTTTTTTGTCCGGCGGGTTTCGAACTGTTTTGCGATTTTCCACTGGGCAATTTCGTTTTTTGTAGCGACCATAACTCCGGTCGTATTTTTATCGAGCCTATGTACGATACCTGGGCGAAATTCGCCGAGCCCGCTTGAGAGTTTGTCGGAATAAAAACTGAGGGCGTTTACGAGTGTGCCGTGCAGATTGCCCCTTGCGGGATGGACGAGCATATCTGCGGGCTTATTGAGGACAATGATATCGTCATCTTCATAAATGATATTTAGAGGGATATTTTCCGGTGTGATTTCCTTTTCGGGAAGCTCGGGCAGTGTTAATTCGATTTTGTCACCGCCAGAGAGCTTGAAGCTTTGTTTTACGAGCCGGCCGTTGACTTTTACTCCGCCGGCTTTGATAATTTGCTGGAGCATTGCCCTGCTGTAATTGCCGAAACGGCTGTGCAGGTATTTATCTATTCTTCGTTCTTTGACTGAATGGCCGACGTGGAGTACCAGAGGTTTGTCTGGATTATTCGGTATGTTGTTTGTGGTATTTTGCTTCACGATTAATAAATTACTGATTCGGTTCGAGCCAATTTGTATCTATGATAGTCAGCAGGTCGGTGAGTTCCGGTTGTTCGTTTGCGTCCGGCGATATCGGCTGCAGGAGTTCCTGCGGAATTGTTAAGGTTTCCGGCAGGGGCCTCGGAGCGGGTTTGAACGCTATTTTTTCTTCGTATTCATCCATTGTGTCAAGTCGCAGCTTTGCCTGAGCGGCGGCTGTTGTGTTTTTGAGCTCGGCTGTTTCTGTAATTTCGCCATAAATTTTTTTTGCCTCGTCGAAATTTCCGAGCTCTTCTTCACAAAGTCCGAGCCCGAATTTGGCCTCTGCGGTCAGCGACGGGTACAGTTTTTTTGTTTTATCATCGCCTTTTGAAGCGAGTATATTCAGGGCTTTGTTATAGGCGTTTTTTGCCTGCGTTATCTGGCTTTGGAGCTCGTTTTGGTCGGGGCTTTTGAGACGATAATGCAGCTCGGTTCGCAGTATTTGGCCCTGTTCAATTAATGCGACGGCGGCCATTTTTATATTTTTCGTGTTTTGTGCGAGTGCCGATAGTTCTTTGGCCAGGTCGAGAAGCTGAAAAGAGGCGTCTATTCCCTGTGAATAAGCGTAAAGGATTTGAGCTTTCCTTGCCGGCATCTGGGTAAGAACCTGTGTAAAGTATGTTTTTTCCCTGACCGCTACCACATTTTTCTGATAGTTGTACCAGAGGAAATAACCTGCAACGACGATTACAGCTACGGCGACATAAATAATTGTATTTCGATTTTGTTTGAACCATTGGGGCAGGTGTGCGAGCCACTCGGCCAAATCGTTGGTCTTCAGTTCGTGTCGATGTTCAGGTTTCATATTTTTGCCTTTCTTTTCACGAAACAAATTTTTCCGAGCCGCTTTGTAACACGGGCTTGAAGCCCGTGTTAACACGGACAAGATGTCCGTGTTACGTTGAGTTAGATTATAATAAAATTCGTTTTGGCTTGCAATATCCTTAACCGGTAATAAAATCATAGCCGGTTTTTGACAGAAAGGGTGCAGATGTTTAATAAAATTCGAGTATGCTTTATGTCTTTTTGCATGCTGCGGGGTAATAGAACATTTCGGCTAATACTTTTGCTGGTTTTTATTCTTTTAAGTGCTTCGGCATCCGGGGGCTCTGAGCAGCTGGATAATAGCAGGTACATTACGATTGATGAGATTCAGGCGGGTATGAAGGGCTATTGCCTTACCTGTCTTAAGGGCACGGAGGTCGAAAAGTTCGACCTTGAGGTGATTAGCGTGGTTTTAAGTATGAATGCCGGCAGGGATGCAATTCTTGTGAAGGTCGATGATGAGCGTTTTATCCATGCCGGTGTAATTGCCGGCTGCAGCGGCTCGCCTGTTTATATTGACGGCAGGCTGGCAGGGGCAATGGCTTTCGGATGGTCGAGCAGCAAGGACCCGCTTTACGGAGTGACACCAATCGAAGATATGCTCGAGGCAGGTAAGGGCGGTGATTCTGCAGGAGATTTCGGGGCGAGACTTTCCGGTGTTATTTTTGATTATACCAGGCCTTTGGACTTTGCTGAGGTTGACAAGCGGTTCAAAGGTTTTCTGGAATCGAGAAGTCAATATTCGGGCGGTATGCCGACTTTACGGTGTCCTGTTGTAATTTCCGGTCTGCCTATGTCTGTAGTAGAACGATTAGGAGCTGAGCTTGAGTCTTTCGGCCTTATGGCTGTTGCCGGGCCCGGCGGTGGCGCTTCAAAGAGCGGTGCTGCGATGAGAACAGATGTGCAATTGGAGCCAGGTTCGTCTCTTTTGGTGCCTTTAGTAACCGGCGATATAACAATGCTGGCGACGGGGACGGCAACGGAGGTGATAGGTGATACTGTTTATGGTTTTGGCCATGGTTTGTTGACTTACGGGCCGGTCGATTTGCCTATGGCTACGGGCCAAATTCATACTGTTGTTGCGAGCAGGGTTCGTTCCTTCAAAATTTCCAGTATGCTCGAAGTAGTCGGTGCACTGAAAGTTGACGAGGCCACCGCTATTCGGGGGCAAATCGGGGCAGAGGCTTATATGTTTCCGATGACTGTAAAAGTGGACCGTTATAATGATACCGAGCAGAAGATATTTAATTGCAGGGTTGCTTACAATCGGCTGCTTACGGGCAGTATGATTGGCGCTGTGATAAGCGGAGCTGCTCTTTATGGCGGTGATTTGCCGCCTGATAATATGCTTGAATATAAAGTGAGCATCGGTATCGAGGGGGCAGGGACGATTACTTTTGAAAACGTCTCGACGGGGCAGGGCCTTTCTGATGTATTTATAGAAACGGTGAATTCGATACGGCTGCTTATGAATAATCCTTTTAGAGAGGTCGGCATAGAATCAATAGATGTTGAAATCCGGATAAAGCCTGAAAATATTGCCTCACATATATGGTCTGTGCAGCTTTTGGATTCGACGGTAAAAGCCGGTGAGCCGGTTGATATAGAAGTGGTTTTGGAATCAGTGCTGTCGCCGAAAAGGCGTTTGCGGTACAGCATTGCGATACCTGAGGATTTAGAGCCTGGCGAGTACAATTTGATTGTTTGTGGAGGCAGCGAATATTTGAGATTTCTGAATCGGACTGTGCCGTACAGATTTGCCGCCAAGAATTTCCAGACACTTATCGAGGCGATGAAAGAAATATTAGCTGTAGAGAGGGACAGGTTGTATTGTATTCTGGTGTTGCCGCCCGGCGGTATTGTGCTGGAGAGGGCGGAATTGAGTGATTTACCCGCTACAAAGGCGCTTGTTCTCGGCGATTCGAAAAGAGCCCTGGCTGCGCAGCCATACCGGCACTGGATTGAAAAAAGTTCGAAGACGGGGACCATTATCGAAGATAAAAAGAGTCTTAAAATAAAAGTGGAAGAATAACGGGAGCTGAAAGTGAAGAATAAAATGCAAAAAGCTATGACGAGAAACGGCAGATGTTACCGAGTTGTGCTGTTTTATGTTCTTGTTTTTTCGTTTGCAATTTTTATGGCCGCTTTCGATTGCTTTGCGGTCAATAGTAAAATCACCCGGCATAACAGCGGTGCGGAGCTGCTCAAGGGTAAAGTTGAAGATGTCGTTGTCAGCTCGAAGGGGACGATTCAGCTCGGCCGTTCTGCGGAAGTTCTGGTCTCTGAGTTCGAGGATATTAATGAGCCGTGGTCGATAAACTGTATTGTTGCAAGCGGGCCTGCGATTTATTTCGGCACAAGTCCCAACGGTGGAATCTATAAATACAGTCTTGGAAAGCTGGAAAGGATTTATCCGGCTGAAGATGGTGACAGGCCGAAGGCCCAGAAGGGCCGGTCTGCGGCTGAATCGCCGGATGAAGTTAAAGACGCTAACGATAAAGGTGTTGAGAAGGGCGAGGTGGTCGAGGCTGAAGAGCATCTATCCAATGAGCATATCTTTGCCATGGCGACGGATGTATCGGGAAGACTTTTAGCGGGTATAAGCGGCAGGCAGTGCAGGCTTATACGCTTCAAGGCGGGTAAGATGGAAACTATCTTTGAACCCAATGACGCCAAATATATTTTTTCCATAACAACTGATGCGAAGGGTAATATCTACCTTGGGACCGGGCCGGAAGGCAAGGTTTATATGCTCGATTCATTCGGTAAGGATGCGCAGGTTATTTATGAAAGCAAGGATAAAAATATACTTTCTTTGACCGCGGACAGTGACTTTTTTGTCTATGCCGGAAGTGACGGCAGAGGTCTTATATACAAGATTAATCCACGGACAAAAACGGCGAGTGTTTTGTATGACAGTGACCAGCCGGAAATTACAGCTTTACTTTTAACAGAGGGAAGTGACTTATATGCTGCGGCGACATCGGCCAAGGTTATTCAGACACAGGTAAAATTTGCTTCGCAGCTGTCGCTGGCCGCCGGCCGGCCCGAAGAGACGTCCGATGAAGAGGAAGATAACAAAACGAGCGGGACAAGCAGGAAACTGGAGATAGCAAATACCAGAAAAACATCCGATGGAAAAAAGGCTGAAAGAGCTTCGATTATTCCTAAGGGAGCAAAGCCGGGAAGCGTAAGTTTCATATACAGAATAACCGGCGCAGGTTATGTTAAAGAGGAATTCAGGGCTGCTGCGGTTTTATTCTGTCTTGCAGAACAGCAGGAAAAGCTTTTTGTTGGCACGGGTAACAATGCCCAGCTTTTGAGTATCGAGCCGGCGACCGAACAACAGGCGATTGTTTATGAGGATAAGCAGGCATCGCAGATAACAGCGGCAGTTGTTCACGGTGATGAGGTTTATTTAGGCACGGCGAACCCGGCGAAGCTGATAAAGTTAAGCAAAAAATTCGCTGCGGAGGGCACGTACAGTTCTGATTTAATCGATGCAGGTCAGCCTGCGCGGTGGGGTAAGCTTCAAATCGAGGCTGAGATACCTTCCGGCTGTAAAGTGATGGCTGCGTGCAGGAGCGGAAACGTCAAAGACGTCAACGACCCGAGTTTTTCAGAATGGAGCAAGCCTGTTGAGGTCAAAGAGCCTATTGAGCTTGACTGTCCTGTCGGCAGGTTCTGTCAATATAAGCTTGTTCTGGAAAGCCCGGCCGGCAGTGAAAGTCCGGTTATAAGGGAAATTGCTGTTGCCAATATGGTTCCTAATCTCGCTCCGAAGATCGAATCTGTCGAGGCCAGCCGTCTTGAGGCGGCCGGCAAAGAGGGTGTTTTTAAGATAGAATATAAAGCCGAAGACGAGAACAAAGATAAGCTAATTTATAAAATTGATTTTAGAAAAATCGGCAGAGCCAACTGGGTTGAAATTGAGGAAGAGACCGAAGCAGCGAATTTTGAATGGGACAGCAAAACCGTCGAAGACGGCAGGTATGAAATAAGGGTTACAGCCAGTGACGAAAAGAGTAATACAAGCACAACGAAGCTTTCGGGCAGCAGAATCAGCGACCCGGTCGTGGTGGATAATACAGCGCCTGTGATATCAAAAGCTGATGTGAAAGTTGAAAAGGCTAAAGTGACATTAAATCTCACAGTCACGGATGAATTTACCGTTATAGGACAGGTTCAATATACGATTGACAGCAATTCCGACTGGATTGGCACTATGCCGGAAGATTTGGTTTATGATACGATGAAAGAAGATTTTGTGATTGTGATTGAAGATTTGAAGAAGGGTGAGCACATCATTTCCGTTAAAGTCAGTGATGATGTCGGCAATACAGCCTATAAAACATACGAAGTTAATTTGACCGGAAGTTAAGAGTGTCTCGAATTATTGAGTTTGAGGAAGTTGTCCGGACCGTCGAATCACTTTGTGAAACGGTCTGTTATGAATTGCCGCCGGATGTTCTGGAAGGACTCAAACAGGCTGCGAAGAAAGAGAGCAGCCAGACCGCAGTAAAGATATTGGAGCAGCTTATCGAAAATGCCCGCATTGCAGCAGAAGAAAGAATACCGCTCTGCCAGGATACGGGTCTTGCGGTGGTTTTTGTTGAGCTTGGCAGCGAAGTCGTAATTAAGGCTGAGAAGGGCAAGACGATTATTGATGCGATTAATGCGGGAGTGGCCGGCGGTTATAAAAAAGGTTATTTGCGAAACAGTGTTGTTTCCGAGCCTCTTGAAGCAAGGAAGAGTACCGGCTCAAACACACCGGCTATCGTTCATCTGACAATCGCGAGCGGTGACAGACTTAAAATAACTGTTATGGCCAAGGGAGGCGGCTGTGAAAACAAGAGCCGATTTAAGATGTTTCGGCCGACCGCACAAAGACAGCAGGTAATCGACTGGATTGTGGAAGTTGCGAAAGACGCCGGTGCCGATGCGTGCCCGCCTTTTATTGTCGGTGTCGGTATCGGGGGCAATTTCGAGTATAGCTGTCTTCTGAGCAAGAAAGCTCTTTTGCGTAAGCTGGGTCAGAGAAATAGTGACAGGTTTTATGCCGAGCTGGAGGAGGATTTGCTTTCAGCGATTAATGCTCTTGATATTGGCCCGCAGGGCTTAGGCGGGCAGACAACAGCTCTGGATTGTATGGTTGAGGCAGGGGCCTGTCATATGGCTTCTTTACCGGTGGCGGTAAATATTGAATGTCACAGTCACCGGCACAAATCCGCTGTTATTTAGTAAAAAGCAGCCGTCCGAGGCTGAAATTCGATAGAAGGGGCTGATATGATAACAGAAGTCAAATTGGCGAAGCTGAGCAAAAATATGGAGGAAGCAGCCATAGTGGCTTTTTCGGTTAAGGTCGGCGACGAGGTTAAAAAGGGGGATAATCTTTTCGAGATTGAGACTGACAAAGCCTGCGTTGAGGTTGAGTCACCGGCTGATGGTTTTGTCAGGCATATTATAGTCAGGCCCGGCCTGGTAGTTGGTGTGGGGACAACAATATTACTTTTGGCCGGTAAGGATGAAGATATTCCGCAGCAGCTTTTGGATTCTTTAACGGCTGCAATACCACCTCAACAGGACTATGACAGGGGTGAAGTTAAACCGGCGAATCAAAAATCCGTTGCCGAGGCGATTAGAGATACAGGGCCAGCGGCAATTGATAAGCAAATCAAGCTCGGTGACACAGTGCCGCTTACAAAGCTGCAGAAAATAACTGCTGAAAAGATGCTCGAATCCAAAAGCCGGATACCCTGTTTTTATCTGAATACGAAAGTTGATGTAACCGAACTGGTGGATTTGAGAGCAGAGCTTAATCGCGAGAGTGACGTAAGTATTTCGTATAATGACTTTATTATCAAGGCCGTTGCGGCAGGCCTGGAACATTTTCCCCTGATGACGGGCAGATTGTGTAATGGAGTTATAAATCTTGCTGAGAATATCGATATAGGCCTTGCGACCTCCGTATCCGATGTTTTGTATGTTCCTGTGGTAAAACAGGCTGATAGAAAAAGCGTTGTGGAAATTGCCGGTGACAGAGCAAGGCTCGTCGAAAAGGCCCAGCGGCGCAGGCTCAGTCCCGAAGACCTTGAGGATGCCTGTATTACAATAAGTAACCTCGGCTCTTTTGGCGTTGATTCGTTTATTCCGATAGTTGTTCCTGGTCAATGCAGCATTATCGGTGTTGGGCGGATAAACGAATTGCCGGTACCGGATGACGGTGGCTTTGTTTTAAGAAAGCAGATGAGTTTGACTATCGCGGCGGACCACAGGATTGCAAACGGCTCTTACGCATCGGAATTTTTAGATTACGTGAGAAAATATCTTGAAGATAGTTCAAACTTTTAAGCGGGGATTCCATGTCTATAGATATTTTTTAAGTCTTTTTAAGAACGTCAGGTTGCCATTTTGGCAGCTAAAAGCAGTTGAGGCCGTTTGCAAAGATGGAGTGCTTTCAATAAAGTTGCCGAAGGCTGAGAGGAGCAAAGCCGTTAAGTTCAAAGTCAAAGGCCAATAGCCAAGGTGAAAAAACTTATTGCTAACAGAAAATGTCGCTCTCAATGCAGAAGAGAGCGGCATTTTTTTTACAGACCGGCTGTTTTTTCTTGTTTGTTTTTAAGACGTGTGCGAGAGGGCAAAATATACGATTTTTATACTGATAGGAGTGTTTTTTATCGGCCAGTCCTATAAAAAGTAAAGGTTTTAGTGGTTTGTTGCCGAATAGAATGTTAAGTATATTTACATTTTGTAACAGACGAACGGCTTAAATGAACTCTTTTTTGAGCTGGTGTGAGGTGTTTCTGTTTTGTGAGGGCTCACAGGATGGGCCTTCAGAGCGGGAGAAAAGCTATGAGAACAATAGCGGTCGTTAATCAAAAAGGAGGATGCGGCAAAACTACTATATCAATCAATCTGGCCAGTGCGCTTGCCGAGCTCGGTAAGAAGACGCTGCTGGTTGATATGGACTCGCAGTCACATTGTGCCGTTGGTCTTGCTGTGCCCGAGGAGCAGATTGAGCAGAGCATTTACGATGTTCTGATAAGTAAAAGCAGAAACGAGCCTATTAAGCTGACCGAGATACTCTGGCAGATTAGCGACAGGCTGGATTTGGCTCCGGCGAGTATAGACTTGTCGGCATTTGAGCAGCAGATGGCGGGTGTTGCCGAGCGTGAAGGCTGTCTCAGGGATGTTCTTGGTGAACTTAAAGGGGGATTTGAGTACGTGGTAGTTGATTGCCCGCCGGCGGTGGGGCTTTTGACTTTCAACGCGCTTAGAGCAGCTACTGATGTCGTTGTTCCGGTAGAGACCGGATACTTTTCATTGCACGGGCTGAGCAAGCAGCTTGAGACGCTGAACATTTTATGTGAGCGATGCGGACAGCGGATTAACGTCAGAATTGTTGCAAGTATGTACGACATAAGGACAAAGATGGCTCGTGAGATTATGGCTGAGTTGAGGTCCTGCTTTGGCGAGAGAATGTTTAAGACGATAGTGAATTTCAATACAAAGTTAAAAGAAGCCGCCAGTTTTGGTCAGCCGATAGGTGAGTATGACCCTGCCAGTAAGGGGCGCTCCGATTTTATTGCATTGGCTGAGGAGGTTGTTGCTTGTGAGAGTATGCAGCAGCGGCGTGAGCTTGTTAACTCTTTGTCGAGCCAGCTCGATGATATCAGCAGTAGTGCAGATGAGCTGCTGAGCTCTACGAAACCTGCTGCGGCAGTAGAGGAGCCGGTTGTTGATAAACCGGCGGTGGAGGAAGAATCACCTGCTGAGGCGGAGCCGGTCGCTATAGTAAAACCCGTCTTAACCGGCCCGCCCGCCGGCGTAGCTGAGGAACAAGGAGAATCTGAATCGTTCGAATCTGCAGAGGTCTCAAAACCTGCTGAAGAGATTATCAAGATTGAAGCTGAGATGCCGGCCGTCCCTGTCAGCACCGAAGAGAAGCTTTCGGATTATTACGGAATCAGCCAGATGAATGCTGCTGTGGTGTTTGTAACGCTTTATCCTCGTGCCAGCAAAGTTCAGATTGCCGGTGACTTCAACAATTGGCAGCCGGAAAAGACCGAGATGCAAAAGGTCGGCGACAGCGGCATCTGGCAGATGAAACTGTCTCTGCCGCCCGGAAAGCATCAATATCGTCTCGTTGTTGATGGTCGTTGGCAACAAGACCCCTATAATGAGCGGACTGAGCTGAACCCTTTCGGAGGATTTAATTCGGTCGTCGAAGTAAAATAGGTGGCCATCAGTAACATCCGGCGTTTAGGAGATTTTATTCATACATCTTTTCGTCAGCGTTGTCTGTTTAGTCGATAGCTACTCGTGTAATTTGCAATGTTACCTCCTGAGCTTCAGGAAGTGAAACGAGACAGCTTTTATCGCCGGATTTGAACTTACTTATTGAAGCTTTTCCATCCTTAGCTTCAATATTATTAATTCCGCCGGTTACTTTAAGGGTCACTCGCTGTTCTTTGGTGCTCATTAGCGTTATCGTTATCGAGTCCGAATCCCACGCCAGGCTCTTTACGAGGATGCGGCCGCGACAAGGTAATCCTTCAATTTTTCCGCAGGGCCATTGTTTCGGCAGCGCGGGCAGAAGTTCGATGGTGCCTGGCTGGGAATCGATCAGCATTTTGATTATGACGGCAGGCAGGCCGCCGCAGAGGTCCACATTGAAAATGCTGCTTGGGTTGTGCGATGTGTTTAAGGATGACGGATACCAGTAATTGTTTGCCAGCCAGTCAACGATTTCGTAAGACATATCGGCGTCCCGCAGACTGGTTGAAGCCTGACCCAGCTGCACGAGCCCGAAGGCCTGAACACCTCCATTTTCCTTTCGGCGGATAACCATACGCAGTTCGATTGCCCGTTTGAAGGCTTGCTGCAGTTCGGAATTGTTTTCTATCTCTTCGGGCAAACCGTTGAATAGCGTATAAAGATGTGAGCAGTGACGATGAGCATAGTTGTCTTCGAGCAGCGGTGTTGTCCATTCCCTGACCGCGCCGTCTTCGTTTATCATATAGTCCGGCATTTTTGCCAGCATCGCTTTCCATTGCCTGACCTTTTCGGAATCCGTTTTGAGCTCTTCACAGGTCGCTATCAGATTGCTAAAAAGTTCTTTGGCAACAGCAATATCCATAGTGGCGTTTATGCAGGCCTGAGAGCGGTTGTTAGCCGGCCTGTTTTCCGGCGAGTAGGATGGATTGAAGATGTATTTTCCGTCTTCGCCCTCGTACAGGAACCCTTCGTAGAAAGCCGCAGCTTCTTTCATAAAGGGTAAAGCCTTTTCGGCGAGAAACTTTTTATCCTGAGTGTATAAGTAATAGTCATAGTAGAAGGAAGCGTTCCAGCCGGCACCTGCGGTCCAGAATGTCATTGGCCAGGTGCCGTCGAAGTGATTGTTCAGGCCGTGACTGCTGGTTCGCGATGGAATGTGGATGCCCTGACAGCCGTACAATCGTCCGGCGTTATCACGATAGTCGTTCATCTGGGAGTCCATATATTTGAAAAACGCCTCCATACATTCGGCCATATTGGCAGAAAGCACACTTGCGAGAGCAGACTGAAGATTTCCATTCTGAGTATAGTCGCTTGACCAGGGCGGACCCCAGGAGCCGTTCCATATACCCTGGAGGGTCGGCGGATAATCGCCGCTGCTGCAAAGAATGGTATATCGGCAGGCATCGAATTCCTTTTCCAGCAGAGCCGCAGAGAGATTGCCAACTTCAGAGCGTTCAAAAAGCTGCTCAATTGTAAGCTTATGGTCATCGCCTCCTCCGATGTCGAGTCTGATACGATTGAAGATTTCACCGTGTACTTTGGAATGTAGTTTTAGCAGCGTCTCGTAATCGGCTGTGATTTTAGCAAGTTCATTTTTAAGCTTTTCGATACGGGATTTTGCAAAATCCTTTGATAGCTCAATCCTTATTAACACCAGGACCTCATCGGCACTGGTAACGATAATCTTATTGCCTTCTGTTCTCGATGTCCCGTTTTTGGTGATGACACGTGCAATACCTTCATAACCCTGAAGGCTTCCGGGCCAGCTCTGGCGGAAACTGCTGCGGTAGAAAAGCCAGTTGTCTTCTGCGGTGATGTAAATGTCCTTGATTCCATTTTTGAACATTTCCTCAGGTCCCCAGCCTCCCTGTCCTTTGGTCGGTCGCTGTGCCAGCTGAAGCCGGCAATTTACTTTTCCTTTGCCCGGCCCGGTAATTGAAAGAACGACTGCATTGTCAGGCCGAGATACGAAAAGTCTTCGGAGAAATTCACCGCGGTCGTCTTCCCATCGGACGGCTGCTTGGCCGGTCTGAAAGTCTGTGGAGCGCATATATCCTTTGACCTCTCCTTCGGTTTGCATATTCACAAGCAGGTCAAAAGCGGGTACATAAGGGTCCGTCCATCGTTTTTCTGTCCATCCTTCTTTGTGGGACAGTTCTACAACATAGTCGGCTGCTTTTTGATAACGGTCTTCACTTATCATTTTGCGGATTTCAACAAGATGGCCGGCTGTATCTACCGGTGGCAGAGGTTTGTGCAGGGGCATAAAAAGCCCCGCACGGTTGAGGATAATGGTTTCATTTGACGGCGTGCCCATAACCATAGCGCCCATTCTGCCGTTGCCGGTTAACAGAGCTTGTTCCCATTTTTCAGCCGGCCTGGAGCTGACAAAGCCTCGCTCCGGGGTACTCCAAACCGATGATTCGTCATCTGCATTTGCTGTTGCAATGCTGCTGAGTGCGATAAGAAAAGAAATTACGGTAATCCTTGATTCCTTCATAACCTTTACCCCTGACAATATTTTTTGCCGAGACCTGTTTACTATAGGATGTGTTCTTTGATTTTTTTACAGGTAACTTTTTATTTAATAACAACTTATAGCAATCACATTGTATTGAGCCGAGAGTCTTTGTCAATGTATCTTTGAGTTATCAGAGCTTTGTTTTTCGGTTAGTTTCAACAATTATTTTATCCGTTTTTCAAGCATATTTTGTTGTTTAAAAAAATTTATTTTTTGCTTGTTCCTTCGCGGAGTAAGGTGATAATTGTTTTCGAGAGGGGTGAATTTACCTAATTAACATCAGCTGTTTTTTTCAGTTTATTGATGATGGGTGCTCGCAATATTTTTTATTGTGTCTCTGCGTTCATTTTTACAGCGGCAGGTTGGGTTTGCCCTGTTTATGGGGTGCCGGTTTATATATACGGTGGCCCTTTTGACCTGCGTATCCCAGAAAATCCGGACGAAAACTACGGATGGATGGCTGATGCCGTTATAGATATCCCAGACCATTACAGTATCTGCGACCTTGATGTTAAGGTTAATATAACGCACAGCAGCGTTTTTGATTTACGGCTGTTTTTGGAAAGTCCTTCAGGAACCTCTGTTTGTTTGAATACTTATGATGATGTAGACGATTTTTTTGAAGGTGCTAATTATACCCAGACAATATTTGATGATGAGGCACTTGTACCGATAGAGCAGGGCGAATTGCTTTTTACCGGCCGATACAGACCGAGAGAGAGCCTGAATATATTCGATGGCGAGGATACTTTTGGCCAGTGGCGATTGCTTATTTATGACCAGTTTCCTTATAATACGGGAACCCTGGACTCTTTCGAACTGGTTGTTTCGGCTCCTGAACCGGCTGCTATTTTTCTGTTGGGTTTCGGTTCAGTATTTATGTTGTTAAGAAATTCAAACAGAGGATTTAAAAGACATTGAGAGCTTTTCTGTTGCTATTTTTCTGCAGGAAAACTTTCATAATTTCCTGTCTAATTTGCGGTAACTGATTGCCTCAGCGATATGTTCAGGGGCGATTGTTTCGCAATCGGCCAGGTCGGCTATAGTGCGGGCGACCTTGCAGATTTTATCGTGGGCACGTGCGGAAAGACCGAATTCGGTCATTGCCTGTTTGAGAAGCATTTCGGTAGTTGAATCGAGCTCACAGAACTTTCGAACCTGTTTGTGAGTCATCCGGACATTTGTCGTTACCTTGCCGTCACCGAATCGCTTCGCCTGGATACATCTGGCCTTTATTACTTCTTTTCTTATGCTGGTCGAATCAGACTGGAGTGTTTTTGAACGTAGTTTGGTGAAGGTTACCGCGGGGACATCTATGTGTATGTCGATTCTGTCTATCAGCGGGCCGGAGATTTTCGATAGGTAGCGCTCTATCTGGCCGGGTGTGCATCTGCATCTTCTTGCGCTCGAGCCGTAAAAGCCGCACGGGCAGGGATTACAGGAAGCAACAAGCAGGAAACTGGCAAAGTAAGTTATAGTTCTTTTTGCCCGTGATACGGTGACGGTGCCGCTTTCGAGGGGCTGGCGAATCATTTCGAGAACATTACGTGGAAATTCCGTGAATTCATCGAGAAATAAAATTCCGTGATGCGCGAGAGACAGTTCCCCCGGCCTTGGAATGGTTCCACCGCCAACGAGGGCAGGGCCGCTTGCTGTATGGTGTGGTGAGCGTATAGGTCTTGTAGCCATCAATGCCTTGCCTTTCGGCAATAAACCAACCGAAGAATAAATGCGTGTTGTCTCGAGCGACTCTGTCAGGGTCAGCGGCGGCATAATCGTAGTCAATCTCTGAGCGAGCATAGTTTTTCCAGCGCCCGGCGGTCCAATCATCAAGATGTTATGTCCGCCGGCAGCAGCAATTGTCAGGGCCCGTTTAACAGACTCCTGTCCCTTTACATCAGAAAAATCTACATCGTAGCGGCTTTCGATGTTAAATATCTTCTCGATATTGATAGTGGTAGTTTCCAGTGGCAATTGTCCGTTCAGAAAGCCAATCGCCTGTGCCAGTGAGCCCACTGCGTAGACCTCGATGTCACCAACTACGGCGGCTTCACCGGCATTTTCAAGGGGCACAACAATTGCTCTGTAGCCGTTGGCTGCTGCGGTCATCGCCATACTCAAAACACCCTTTACCGGCCTGACCCTGCCGTCGAGAGCGAGCTCACCAACAATGATACAATCCTTGGCAATGTGACTTGTAAATACCCCGCTTCCCATAAGCATTCCTAAAGCGATAGGCAGGTCGAATGCCGGGCCTTCTTTTTTGATATTCGCGGGAGCAAGATTAACCACAGACTGCGTCCTGGGATGCTTATAACCGGAATTTATAATAGCACTTTTAACCCGTTCAGTGCTCTCTTTCACTGCTGCATCGGGCAGCCCGACGATGAGAGTTTTTTCGAAACCTCCGCGAGCAACATCAACTTCGACCTCGCAGATTACACCATCTATTCCCTCAAGAGTAACGCTGAGTAGTCTGGCCAACATAATCTCTCCTCTTTTAAGATTAAAAGGTGGATTTTAAGCCTGTTCTGAGATAGTTGCAAGGAATTTTAGAGTTTTTAAGCATCTAATATTAGACAATCAAAAATAAAGACTCATACCCCAATAAAGTGCCCAATGTAAGTATCTCGGAAGCAGGTGTTCCTGTAAAGCTGTGGAAAATCGCACTAATTAAAGCTCTTAAAACGAGGGAGGAGGCCTGAAAAGGCGGATTTTTCGCCTAAAAACGGGCTCGATTGGAAAAATTTAAAAAAATTCGCAAATTTTTCAAAAAAAAGCTTGCAATAATTTCACCAGATAGAATATAATCACTATAGTAATAGAAGTCTTTTCTTCGTTAGTTTTGGTTTCTGCATTGAGACAGTACAAGATTTTTTATAAAGTTGCAATATATATTAAGAGCTGTCTCAGAAAGGCCGGAAATGGCATAATCCGGCCTTTTTTATGCGCTCCTTATAAGTATTAAACTTTATTTTAAGAGCCTCGTGTTTACGTTTTCTTAAAACCGGTCTTATTAAAAGTACATCTTCTTATGTCCCAATGCAAAATAAAGACTAACTCTCAGGGCGCGACGGAAAAGTTGCTTCAAGGCAAAATCAGCTTGCAAAATTTTCTTAAAAACAGCAAAATTCCACTTGCCAGAAAGGCAATCCGGGTTTGGAGATGAAAATTGCGGCACTGATGGATGTATTTTTAGGCAATTAAGTTTATGGAAAAAAGTTGAAAAATAACAGAACTAACAGAACAGAGGGCGGTTGTTGCGCATCATAAAAGGTGGACAAGTAAGCCCGAAAGCCTATCAGGAAGGGCGGCAACTTGGAAAAGCAAGAAACACTTGCAACCAGATTACAGACTGGTGAGCGAAAAGCGGCGGTTGAGTTCGTTGACAAGTATTATGAGCGGATTTACCTCTATATGCGCAGGCTTGGCCACAGCCGCGAAGTGAGCGAGGACCTGACGCAGGAATGCTTTCTGCAGGCCTGGAGACACATTGGCCAGCTGCGAAGCGGCAGGGCTCTGAAAAGCTGGCTATATCACATTGCCGGCAATATTTCAAAGCTGTACTGGCGAAGGCACGGAGAAAGAGGTGATGTGAGCTTAGCAGATGTTGATATAGAAGCGTCCGGTGAAGACGGGTCAAGCCTGATTGAGCATAATGAGCAGCTTGTTAGATTGAGAGATGCGGTCGGAAGATTGCCGTTAAAGCTCAAGCAGACAGTGATATTGCATTATATGCAGCATTTGACAATTGGTGAATCATCCGATGCGCTGGGTATAAGAAAGGGCACCTTCAAAAGCAGGTTAAACAGGGCATTAAAAGCTCTTAGAAAAGAGCTAAAGTAAAACGGTGAGGTAATCGGCTCATAGGGCATTTTGGGATGTTAATTTGTATTAATAAGATTACTTTGTTTCAGGCTGAATATGATAATGGAAAAGGATAGGCTGGAAAATTTGTTAAACGAATTGCCTGAGCGGACGACGGAAACGGTGCGTCCGGGCCTAGCAGAAGATATTAAAGGCACGATTCCAGCCGACCTGTCCAGACATAGAGGCGGCCTGGATACTATAAGAATAATGATAGATTTGAGGGTAAACAGGCTCGCAGCAGCGGCAGTGATAATTGCAACGATGGTTGTAGGCATAACTTTTTGGCCGGATGGTGTTTCAAACAGTGATAGTTTATATCAGGATGGCAAACTTCTTGTAAAATACCTGCTAAAAGGTGAGATGGCAACCGGCAAAAATATGCTGGCCGGTTTACCGAAAACCAGCGACTTTTTTCAGGATGGCAGAGAAGTCGTGTATTACGGCGAGGGTGTTGAAAAAGGAGATAAGGATGCGTTAATGATGCACTGGAAGATTTCTGAAGACAGCTACCGGGTGATATATGGTGATTTTAGAACTGAGGTTGTTACAGCATCAGAGTTGATAAGACTGCAGGCTAAAATGCTGCAGAGAAAGGCAAAATGACGGCCTTTTGTGTTTGTTGCAGTGTTTCTTATTGCTTGACTTATGAAAATTAATATGGTAAGTTAAGGGGAATGGGAAATTTGAGCAGAATTTTTCTTCGTACAAGGTTATTTTTGAATGAGTTTTTTTAACCTCACATTTTCGAAAGGGTATCTTATGAAAGGCAAAAAAGCATTTACATTGGTTGAACTGTTGGTTGTGATAGCTGTTATTGCTTTGCTGCTGTCGATATTAATACCGGCGCTGCGTTCGGCAAGAGACCAGGCTATGCGGGCATCATGTTCCAATAACATATATCAGCAACTCATTGGTCTGACTATTTTCGCTGATGAACACAACGGCCGACTTCAAGAACAGGAGGGAGGTTTTTGGCTTTGGGACGTTTCCCGTCAAAATGTTAATATCCAATTGAAAAATATGGGTATAGATGTAAGCAAATATGAGGGATCTATCCCGGTACAGCCTATTTTTTATTGTCCAGCCAATCCGATGCAAAGAAAATATATGGAAGAAGCCTGGAATTATTCGGGTTATCGTGTTTGCGGTTATGTATTTCTTTGGTGGGGCCCATGGAGCGGGGATCCGGGAGAGGCGGGTGAAATCCTGACCTATGAGGGTGAACCTGAGAAAATCTATCTTAGAAGAATTGATGTTAAACAACCCTCCAAGGCCGAGCTTGTATTAGATGTAACTTTGAGCGACAAAAGGCAGGGTGAGTGGCCTATTGCCGATTATCCTGATGGCAACTTTGCAACGGTAACGTGCGGCGGCATGCCTGGTCTTGGCAATCCGGACAGCACCAGCCATTTGGTGAATGAAAGAAAGGCTGCAGGTGGTAATATAGGTTTTGCCGATGGTCACGTAGAGTGGCGTCCTTTTAGCAAGATGAAAGAGCGTTTTGTCCTCGGCGCCTGCCCGGTATTCTGGTGGTAAAAAGCACTAAAAAACCACTTATAGTTATTGCACTACAAAGCAAGATAAGGAAAGTTGTGGTTTTACTTTCCGAGCAGACAGTGTGAATATTATATCTGTTCATTCAGGTTAATTATATTCTCAGCGGTGCGGACTACTTTTTTGCGTAAAGCTTTTGGCGCGAGCACTTGTACCTGGTCGCCGTAGCCGAGTACCCACCATGATATTTCTCCCAGCCCGTCAATCCGGAACTCAACAATGGCAGAGCCGTCTTTGTTGTAAGTAACCTTTTGTGTGCTGTGCCATTGCACTTCGGCTACGTTGGCGGCAACTTTGGGTAAGAATCGCAGCTTTATATTATAGATTTTACCTTCGGGTATCATCGACCAGGCTCTACCGAGATAATCGTCAAGGTTGAAGTGTTCTCCATCGACGAAACATTTATCGAGCATCCGGAGTTCTCTGATTCGGCTTAGTTTGAGGGTTCGTATACTCTTATGCAATGCGGACAGTCCCAGGACATACCATGCCCGCTGGTTGTACAATAGATGATAAGGGTCCAGCTCCAATTCTATAATATTGCCCTCGAAAAGCGATTGATAACGGATGTGAACTTTACGTTTTTTTTCGATGGCCTTCTGCAGACTTTCGAAGGTTTTGTCGAGCAGTCTCATCGGTGCCTGGGGATTAAGTCTGGTAGATATACTGCGCAAAGATGTATTGCAGTATCGCTTTATTTTGGCAGGCAGATTGTTTTCGATTTTCAGGGCGGCAAGAAGTGCAGAGTTCTTGAAAGGTATCTGCATCTGATTGCTTACCTTGTGTACCAGCAAAAGAAGGCTGAGTGCTTCCTGAAGGTTCAGGTCTATAGGAGGCAGAAAGAATTCAGGGTCTATGGTATAGCTGCCGTTTTTGGAATCGTAATGATACGGGACACCAATAAGCTGGAGTTCCTTGAGGTCTCGAAATACGGTGCGGCGGCTTGTTCCGAAGGTTTTTGCCAGAT
>CAZMQF010000030.1:0-19061 GCA_964568365.1 uncultured Pirellulales bacterium
AAGGGCGGTGAACATACTCGAGACAATACCGAGCATAAGGACTATTGCGAATCCCTTAATCTCTTCGGAAGCGACCCAGTAAAGAATAGCCGCAGTTATAAACGTTGTCAGGTTTGCATCGAAGATTGTTCTGAAGGCCCTTTGATATCCGTTTTTGATTGCGATTGATAAAGATGAGCCCTTTTTCTGCTCTTCACGGATTCTTTCGAAGATAAGTACGTTTGCGTCAACGCTCATACCGATGGTAAGAATAATACCGGCTATTCCGGGCAGAGTGAAAGTTGCCCTGATGAGAACCATAATCGCGAGCACAAAAAGGATATTCAAAACCAGGGCAAGGTCGGCAATAGAGCCGGCCAGCGTGTAGTAAACTGCCATACAGCCAATTACGACAATCAGGCCTATGAATCCTGCCTTGATACCCTGGTCTCTGTTTTCGGCTCCGAGTGAAGGGCCGATAGATTTTACGGATATCGGCTGCTCAATAAGCTGAGCTGGCAGGTGCCCTGCTTCGAGCTTGTTGACCATATTTTCCACTTCTTCTTTACTGAACCGGCCCTGTATCTGGCCCGATGTTGATATTCTTTTCTGGATAATAGGAGCCGATATGGCAATGTCGTCGAGAAGAATGCACAAAGGGCGGTACATATTTTTGTCAGTGACTTTAGCGAATATTTTACCTGCCCGGTCATCCAGCTCAAAGTTAATGGCTCTTAGCCCCTGCGGGTCTCTTCCCGGCGAAGCGCTCTTCAGCTCCCAGGGCTCGTCCGGATTATGCAGCAGACCGTCATCTGCTTTATTGCTCGCAAGGACATAATATTTGTTCCCGAACGATGCCACGATAGCAGGTCTACGGTCGTTGTCTCGTACAATAACATTTGTATTTCCCATCTGGTCGATAGTTATCCATTCGGTGCTGTCTTCGAGCTCGAACCATATATATTCGGCGTCGGATGCGTATTTTGGGCCTTTTGTTTTAAGGCGGTCAACATAGCTTTGCATCTTTTCGGTATCAACATCCTGATGGCCGAGAGTAGGAAGGATCCTGAATTCAAGTATTCCGGCTCCCTTTAGCATATTTTGAAGGTCTTTCGGGTCGTCTAATCTGCCCTGGAAATCACGATAATCCTCGAACGCAGTTACTGCGGCATCGATTTTTTCGGCCCTGTCGGCAAATTCCTCTTTGATATTTTTTATCGCATTTTTTCTTTGTATGAGGCTGGGAAGCTGCAGGGCATACTTTATCTGCTCTTCGGTGAGGGTTAATCCGTCGAGCGCTTTTCTGGCTTCTTTGTATTCGTCCGCTTTGCCCGTTACGGGTGTTGTCAGCTCTTCTGTAACTTCTGTCCACTGCGAGTAATCTTTTACATAATCGCCGAGCAGCTCCAGGCGCGAGTCGGCGACGGCATTGGGGTCGACGGCGAGATATGTTTTGAGCTGCTCTGTTAGCTTTTGCTCGTTTAGGGTGCTCCATTTATAAGCATTTACCTTCACCTCATCGAGCTGCAGACCCGCAGCGGTTAAATTTTGTTCTGATTGCTCGATTTTTGCCGTCAGCGCATTGCTTTGGTTCTGCAATTGATTGTACTGGTCGTGCGTCTCGGCAAGTCTATTCAGGATTTCGAGTTTTTGAGTTGAATCACCGGCAACATTTGCAAAAAATTCCGCTCTTTCTTGGGGCGGTTTTTTAAGTGCCCGCAAGACTACCGCCGGCTTGATGTTTTCGTCGAGAAGTTCATTCATTGCCTCCTCGAATTGCTGGCGCTTCTGACGAGTTTCGGTGCTTGCAAGCGGCATTCTTATTTCAAAGCGGGTATCACCCTGAGGCCACCATTCGATGTTTTGTATGTTGGCAGGGTCTATTCTTCTGCGAAGAGTCCTTATCATTTTCGTTGAAAGGCCTTTACGCTTTGCAGGCTCTATTGCCTCAGCATCAATCTCATAAGTCAGGCTGACACCTCCTGCAAGGTCTATGCCCGACCTGATGGTTTTATCCGGGGGGTAAAGAGTCCAGACCGCAACGATTGCAAGTATGATAATCACGCTCATCTTCAACAACAGATTTTTACTCATTGCTTTTTCCCTTATTTTTCCCGTATCTGAGCCTGCTTAAAACTGAAAGTCAAAATGCAGTTTCTGTTAATTTTTCTCCTGCGAAAGATTTCTTCCAATCGCTGATGGAATGACCTTTATCTTTGTGTTATTTGATTCGTCAATCTTGATGGTAATTTCGTCGTCTTTAATATCGACAACCGTGCCTATGATGCCGCCTATCGTCCTGACCCTGTCGTTCTTTTTTAGTGACTGAACCATTTGCTTGTGTTGCTGCTGTTTTTTTCGCGGGCCTCGCAGAAGGAAAAAGTACATCACAACGACCATCAGGATAATAAAGATTAAACCACCTTGATTGCCGAACAGGCTTTTTCTGTCTGTTTGTTTCGTGGTATCGTTGGTATCGCCCGGTGCAGATGTTGTTTCATATTCCTGCCCTTCTGTCTGCTCTGATTCAATCATTGTTGTTTCTCCGCTTTCAGACTGTGCTAAAATCCATATATTTTCCATTTTTAATTCCCTTCATCTGGCAATAAGCTCATAAACAGAGACACTCACGGCTCGGTCTAAAATGAGGCTGAGCCTTTTTATTTTACATTTACAATTTTTAAAACTTTGATTATCAATGATTAACACCAAATAATCAATAATTTTTTAGATTTATGTTTTTTTGGTTTCTGAGTAGTTGTCATTATTTATTTGCTGTTGGGCCCAGTCGTTAAATTCATTTTTTTCTATCAATTCACGGATTGCGGCCATTAATCTTTGATAAAACCTTATATTATGCAGAGAAAGCAATATGGGTCCGAGCATCTCCGAGGCGTTGAAAAAGTGTCTAATAGCGCCTCTGCTGAAGTTTCTGCAGCAATAGCAGTCACATTCCGGTTCTACAGGGTCACTATCCTCAATATTAGAGCTGTTTCGAATTTTCAAAGGCCCATTATTGGTAAAGGCATAACCGTTCCTTCCATTTCTTGTCGGAAGTACACAATCGAATATGTCCACACCTTCTCTGACGGCAGCTATAATGTCAGCCGGCATTCCGACGCCCATAAGATAGCGTGGTTTTTCCGCCGGCAGCAGCCTGGTTGTGGCCAATACTGTCCTTATCATATTAGCATTACCTTCGCCTATGCCCAGTCCGCCGATAGCATAACCGTCGAAATCAATTTTAACGAGCTCTTTTGCGCAGAAGCAACGAAGCTGCTCGTCTGTACCGCCTTGAACAATCCCTAAAAGCATCTGGTCTGGATTTGAATGTGCCTGTTTGCATTGCTCTGCCCAGTTAATAGTCCTTTCCACAGCCTTTTTAAGCTTGTCGGCTTCACAGCCGAATGCAGGGCATTCGTCCAGGCACATTATTATGTCGGCGCCGAGACGGTTCTGAATTTCGGTTGCATTTTTTGCATCGAGCTTGAATCTTCGGCCGTCTATGTGACTGGCAAATTCGACCCCGTCATCATCGATTTCCATCAGCTCGCTTAGCGAGAAGAGCTGGAAGCCGCCGCTATCGGTTAAAATGGGATTTTGCCAGGCCATAAACTTATGTATTCCGCCGAGCTTTTCTATTCTCTCGATTCCAGGCCGAAGCATCAGGTGATATGTGTTGGCAAGGATAAGGGAGCATCCGGTTTCTTGTAACTGAGCAGGGGTAAGTCCCTTAACCGCACCTGCAGTGCCGACCGGGCAAAATACGGGCGTCTGCACGGTGCCGTGAGGTGTTTTTAAGAGGCCTTTCCTGGCCCGGCTTGCTTTATCCTCAACAAGTATTTCAAATCCTGCTGACTTAATAGACATAATCAATCTCGGAACCCGGATAGTAATATAATAGTATCTCGTAGGCGGTTTTAGATTCCATTCTTGCCATAGCCTGGGCACCGCACTGGCACAGGCCTACGCCGTGCCCCCAGCCCCTGCCTGCCAAAAATGCCCATTTCTCACCCGTACTTTTTATTTTGAAGATTGTGCTCTTTACCTTGTTTCCGGATGGGTCTATTGTAATCCGCAAATCTTCTGCCCTGATATAATCGCTTTTTCCGCTTGAGCCGACGAGCTTGATAAATGTCAGCCGCGACAGCAGCGATTGCTGATTGTCGGTGTTGATTTTATAATCGCTTTGCCTTTCGACAACAAGCTCTTTAATCCAGCCGAGCTTTTTTAATGTCGGATACCTTTCAATGAGTTTTTTTGTAACAGTCGCTTTATCGAACCAGACTACAGGCCAGAAAAAGCTGCTGGGTCTGGCGACGTACTGGCAGTAGGGGCAGCGAACTCCTGAAAGCGGCTCGAGCTGTTCGCCGCCGAAAACGTTTTGCGAATCTTCGGTATGACCGCCGCACATCGAGCTGTAATAGCAGGCGAATATATCTTTGCTGCCGTCAGGATAATTGCAGATGAGCACCTGGCCTTTAGTTTTGTCTATCGCCTGCCAAACCTGCTTTGACTCGGCAGCGACTCCAAGATAGACCTGGTTGGCCTGAGTTTTTGTAACGTCCCATACTCTTGCCGAGCCGAAACGCCTTTTTATATAAAGACAGTATGTCCTTGCAGCGATTGCCTGTGCCTGGAGAGCGGCCGGCTCCCAGTAGTCGGGCATCTCAGCACCTATAACCCCTGCCAAATAGGGCTCCAGAGGTACGGGATTAACAGCGTCAAAGCTTTTGCCGTCCGCCTTGATTAACAGCGTGAGTTTGCCGCGATAGTCACTGCCGTTCAGATTGAAGATGTGTGGAGAATCGGGAACAATAATCAGCTGATTGCCGTTAAAAGTCTTTTCTCCGATTGTTATTTTACCGGCAGTCAAATGTACGTCAGCTGTCGAGTTAAGCGGACCGAATCTTTCCCTGCTGACGGCGGTTTCAGCCTGTAAAATGCTGAAGGAAGAGGCTATCCTGAGTTTCAACTCTTTTGCATCATCGAGGAGCAATACTCTTATCCAGAATTCCTCACCCGTTTCCATCTGTGGCGTTACTTTAGCCGGATGCCTTTGTCTGCAGGAGCAGAGACATATAAGACAGATAAAAATAACACTTATTCGGTGGAATATGACGGAGCTGCGCGCAAAAAATACCCTGCTGTGAGACTTAAAACTACCGTCCGGTGCCGATAGGCTGATTTGTGACAATATAAAGTTTCCTGCTCAAATCAGTTGTGTTTTGAGTGTGAATAACAATTTAGTCCAGGTTTCGCAGTGACAGGCCGAGATTGGCAAGCGATTTTCTAATTTCATTTAAGCTGGTAACACCGAAGTTTTTCACGCCAAGCAGCTCGGCTTCCGTTCTCCTCGTCAAATCTCCAATCGAGCGAAGGCTCAGTTTCAGTAAACACTTTCGTGCTCGAACCGATAATTGAAGGTCTTCCACGGGCTTGTTCAGGATTCCTTCGTTTTCAGCTTCGATTTCTTCTACCGACTGCTCTGCTTCAATTTCCTGCTCCTCAAGTGCCATACCAAGATTCAGTCCCTTCAAGCTCAGTATGTTTTTAATTTCCTTAAGTGAAGTTTCTCCGAAGTTCTTATATGAAAGTAGTTCAGCCTCTGAAATCTTCAAGAGGTCGCCGACTTTCCTGATATTCATTTCTTTCAGACAGTTTCTGCTGCGTACGGATAGTTCAAAATCTGTAATCGGTGTTTCGAGTGTCTGGCTTCGACGTGTTTTTTTCTTTTCTTTTTCCTCGTCGTAGTACATTGTTTTTGAGCCTTCAATGTCTTTTTTGAATAGAATGGCTCTTTGATGGTTTGGATGGTATTGCAGGACGGTATCGATGCATCGGCCGGCCTTATCAAATTCATCGGCATCTTCGTACAGGACCGCCATATTCATTAACGCACTTACATATACCGGGCTTATCGAGGTAATTTGCTTATAGTAGTCCAGGGCTGCCTCCTCATCTCCGGCCAGGTCACAGCGATACGCCAGGTGAAACAGCGCCCTGTGATGTTCGGGTGATAGTTCCAGTGCCGTTTTGTAGTTTTCTACTGACTTTTCATAAAGGCCTTGTGCCTCGTGCAATCTTGCGAGCTGATAGTGATACTCGGCGCTTACGTTTTCAAAATTTGAATTTTTCTTAATTTCTTTTGCTGCCCCCTCAAGGTTACCGGCGCAGCGGTATGTTGCAACATTTTCAAGACTTATCATTAGTGCATCGGCTTCGTAATCGAGGGCTTTTTGAAAATTCTTAATCGCACTCTCAAAGTCGCCTGTTCTTCTCAGGGCACAGGCTGTGCATATAAATTTCTCCCTGCAGTCCTTTGCCTTTTGAAGCTTGTTAATCGCCTCTTCGTTTCTGCCGAGAATAAAAAGTCCAATCCCTGTCGGCAGAGTTTGAGACGTTTTTGACGTATTTTCTTCGACCTTCTGCGCGAACGAGAGAAAACGTGCCTCGCTCGAATGAACAAAGTCGGAGAGCTCTTTTATTTGCTCAATTGACGGCAGATTCTCAGCGAATAAGTCTATCTGGCTTTCTGTTAGCTGTTCCATTATATTTTGCTCCTGTAAAATTAATGCCTTTTCCTCTCAGCCGTTGCCTACCGGAAAACGATATTATAATGTGAAAAGATGAATATGCAACAGGTTTTTTAATCCGTCAGCTTAGCTGGGCTGAAAGGGATTTTTTAGTTATTAACGCTTATTCAAAATTAATAATTTTGTATCGCGGTCCAGTCAGCCTCGTAGCCGTCAAGTGCGAGAATCTCAGCCCTGTAGATTAACCATTTATTATTATATTTTCTCAGATACACCTTCGAATCCGTTTTCAAAAAGGTTTTGCCCATCTCGAATACCCAGCCTTGCGGCTCGAAGCTCGTCCAGATTACAACCGTTGCGGTTGCGTTGTCGCCTTTTATATCTGTCTGCTGATGAGTTTTTCTGTTGTTTGCTATTACGGGCTCATAAAGTACTCTTTTGAAATGGCTGATTAAATCTTCCTTGTTTTTATGAAATGAGTCCTGGTAGTCTTCTGACAGGACCTTGGCAAATGCAATAGCATCCTCTTTTTTAACCGCTCGGATGCTCTGATTGATAACAGCCGTGATTTTTTCTTTATCGGTACTGACAAGTGAGTCTAAGCCGAAAGCAAGTGCACACAAAAAAACGGGCACAAGCCATAGATAGGCTAAGCGCTCATTTAATTGAACTATATTAACTACGAGTAGAATCGTGAATGCTGCACAGGCGAGTGGCAGTATAATCCTTAATGACATTGTGAAGGCTTTGCTGAAATCCAGCCAGGTTATCACGCTCGACAGATACAGCAGTGCCGAGCAGAGCAGAACAGCCAGGCTCAGCCAGTACAATTTTCTGTCGAGCTGGATTATGTAAATTATAATAAGTGCGACAATCGCGGCGCCAAAAAGCGGCCAGGGCTTCTCAAGTACATTAAACATTTACCCACCTTTTATTTAATAAATTTTAATTTCGCAACGATGTTATCGGGGATGGGATTCTGCCTTTTCTTGCTATCAATTTAGCACAGCCTTTTTTTGGTACTTTCATAACAGGTGCGGTGCCTAACAGGCCGCCGAAGTTGACCACGTCGCCAGCCTTTTTGCCGGGTACCGGAATCACTCTTACGCCCGTGGTTTTATTGTTTATAACTCCTATTGAAAGCTCGTCGGCTATTATACCGGAGAGGACATCAGCAGGTGTGTTACCGGGTACGGCGAACATATCAAGGCCGACCGAACAGACACTTGTCAATGCCTCGAGCTTTTGCAGGTTGAGCGTTCCGGCCTTGACCGCTCTTATCATACCGGAATCTTCACTGACGGGTATAAAGGTGCCCGAAAGTCCGCCGACATTTCCCGATGCCATCGCTCCGCCTTTTTTTACCGCGTCCATTAAAAGGGCCAATGCTGCCGTTGTCCCCGGCAGACCCATTTTTTCGACTCCCATCGCCTCGATGATTTCCGCAACCGAATCGTGTGCCTGCGTTGTTGATGCCAGAGAAATATCAACTATGCCGAAATCCACCTTCATCAGTTTCGCAATCTCCCTGCCGATAAGCTCGCCTGCCCTTGTTATCTTGAATACAGTCCTTTTGATGACCTCTGACAACTGCGTAAGGTCGCAGTCGGGATTTTTTAAAACCACATCACGCACGACTCCGGGGCCTGATATGCCGACGTTGAGCGAAAAGTCGGGCTCGCCGATACCGTGATGAGCACCTGCCATAAACGGATTATCCTCCGGGACATTCGCAAAAACAGCAAGTCTTGCGCAGCCGAGGCCGTTTGGTGTTCGGGAGGCCAAATCTTTGATGGTGTGGCCGACTTTCTCAACCGCATTCATATTGATACCCGCCTGGGTCGATGCCAGGTTTAAAAAGGCGCATACCCTCTGCGTTGAAGAAAGGGCGCGGGGAATCGAATCAATCAAAATTTTATCCGTTCGGGTCATACCCTTTTGAACCATCGCACCGAAGCCGCCTAAAAAATCGATTTTCGCATCTGCGGCTGCCCTTTCTAATGCCCGTGCAAGCTTGACCGCTGTCGATATTTTTTGGCTCAGAGGCTCGAGAAGTATCGATGCCGGCGTTACCGAAATACGGCGGTTCGTTATGGGGATTCCGTACTTCTGCTCAGTCGAATCGGCGTATGTGTTCAGCTCTCTGCCTTTGCCTGTGATTTTCGCTTTTATTCTGCTTGTAAGCTTGTCAATATTTCGGTCCATACAGTCTTTGAGATTGATACCGAGCGTCACCGTCCGTATATCAAAATGATGGTCAACTGTCATACCGACCGTCTCGAAAACCTCTTCTACCGATATTCTCATAATTAAACCCTGTGCATTACCTTGAAAATATTTTCATCCTGAATCGTTATAGTCAGGCCCATCTCTTTGGAAACCCTGTCGAGTTTTTTTCGTATCTGTTTAATATCACTTTTTGATTCTGCTACATCAACGGCCATTGTCATAACAAAATATTTTTCCATTATATTCTGGTTTACATCCACGATATTTATGTTCGCATTGGCCATTGTCGTGGCTAATCTGGCAATTATCCCCACCCTGTCGACTCCGGTCACGGTGACAATACAGATTTGAGGTTCCTTTTTCTTTGACATCTTTATCTCCTCGATTTTTTTAGTTTCAACTTTTCTTTTATTAAACACCCGGCTTTTTATTCGTTGAAAAGTTTTTGCAGCTTCTGCATCTTTTTATGGTCGGTCATATCAGCTTTAAGTGATGTTATCGTTATAAAGCCCTGCGCCAGTGAGGTTGTATCTGTTAAGTCCGGCTGTTCACATTCGGTGTGGCTGTCACTTCCGGCAAGCTGAAAGACCGTTTGTCCCTGTTCATTGCTTTGCCTGATGTAGTATTCGTCAAATCCCTTGTTTGACTGGGCTGCGACCCTTATACCTTTGGGTTTGCCTTTGGATAGCTGCGGTAGATTGATATTTATTACCTCGCCTTTTTTGACCGGCATAAGTTTTTTCAGGATGTCGATGCAATAGCCTGCTGCCGAGTCAAAATCCATCGTCTCATCTCTGGAAAGACTCATTGCGACAGCCGGTATCTGCAAGAAGGCCGCCTCCATCGCTGCGGCCACCGTGCCGGAGTAAAACACGTTTATACCCGCATTTGCTCCTCTGTTTATGCCCGCAACGACAAGCTCTATGGGTTCTTGACAAAGCTGCATATATGCCAGCTTAACGCAATCTGCAGGAGAGCCCTGCACACTAAAGCCGCTGAATTTGCCTTCGATTTCTATCCTTTCGCAGACCAATGGCTGGGTGTATGTAATACTATGGCTGGCCCCGGATTGACTGTCAGCCGGTGCCACAACCGTTACATCGCCGATTTTGACAAGCTCTTTATATATAGCCGACAGCCCTGGTGCAAAAATCCCGTCATCGTTCGTTAACAGTATCTGCATAGCCCTATAGAATACGACAAAAATTAAAAATTAAAAGCAAAAACTTTACCCCGCGAAGGCACCGAATCCAAAAAATGTTTAGCCCCCAACTTTATGTTGGGGGTATTGTTAGCCCCTTGCACTGCAAGGGGTTTTTCCTGTCATTCCCGCGCATGCGGGAATCCAGCATTTTTGATTTTTTTGTTGATAATTGACAGTAATTACGGCAGGATCTATAGTTAATTTGATAAAAACTTAAGACTGTTCAGGCTACAAGGAATCATATAAAATCACAAAAAAACAGCTCGAATACATCGCTGAAAGAGTGAAGGTGTTACAAAGACTTACAAATAAAATTTGTAATAATAAGATTAACAACTTTAGTCAAAAAAACAGAAGAGACAAATGTCAATCTTTAAGAAGAAAATTTATTTCCCTCAATTTCTTGCCAAGTTGATAATTTTACAATTTGATTTCTTGAAAAATAACTTTGATAAACTAATAGGATTGGCAGATGAATTCAAAATATTAACGGAACAGGATAAAAATGAATTTATAGATAAATCTCATGAAATGATAATCATTGATATTATGCTTAGTTGCAATCGGCATTTTTATAAGTTTTTATCGAGCGAGGATATAAGTAAGGCTGTTAGTGTTGTCTATGGAAAATATTTGCTAGAACATAAAAAGGTGTTGAAAACTATAGCGGAGGATAAGATAAGAAATGTCATGGAACTTTTTGATTTAGTTAGTGAAGCTAAACAAAATATTCAAGAAAAAGATGAGCATTATAAAGAAATAGACTATAATTCTTATCCTAAAATTGATAACGAGATTGACAAACAGAAATTCTACCTCGTTAGTGCTTTTTGCAATTATTATGCTGGCAAAGATATGAAAGCAGATAATTGGGAAGAAAAACGCTTTGCAGCATTAAAATTTGCGAAAGCTTTTGTTCACGGTGATGTTGTTGCTAATGCACTAAAGCATTATTCGGTTACTTTTCAATAACCTTTATACTGTCTGGTGTAGTATATCGGTAGACATAAAGCAGAAAATAAGAGGGCTTTTATTTGTTGAAGCAAAAATAAAAATTAGAAAAAACAAAAAAAAGATTTTAAAGTGATATGATTAGCCGCAGAGACCTGAGACACAGATCAGGATAAATAGGTATGATTGTATCAGAACAAGTCGTAATAAATTGGCTTTAGGTCTAAATCTATCGGTGGGTTTATAAACTTTACGGCCTAACGACGGATGAAATAAAAATTTTTGAAGTCGATAGAGTTCAAAATTCATGCGAGTGAAAATAAGAGTTATGTTAAAGATTTATCGCGATGAAAGAAATAATAGAGATAAAACAATTAAGTACGCTATTTAAATATGTATCAGATTCACCTAAGGTAGTGGATAGTATTTTTCGTGAATGCAAAATAAGATTTACTCAGCCTGCCGGTCTTAATGACCCTGTTGAATTTAATCCTGCTATAAGGTTTAACTCAGAAGGTAACAATTTCAAGCGATATAAATTCAAAGGAGATACAAAGCCGAGTATACATGATTGGTACCATACAAACTTAATAGAATCAAGAATAAATAATTACGGAGTACTTTCTCTTACTGACAATCCTTTCTCATTTGAAATGTGGTGTAATTATGCAAATGGGCACAGGGGTTTTCTTATAGAATTCAACATACATGATAAGGCAAAACCAACATTGCAGCTAACAGAAAAAGAAAATCTTAAGGTACATAAAGTTCGATATGTTAAAGACTATGTGGTTAATATAGATAAATTAGACCCAACAGGGACTTTCATTCCATTCCATAGAATCAGAGACAGCATATTCCTAAGGAAAACTAAGCATTGGAAATACGAAAGAGAATATAGAATTGTGAGGCCACTTTCTGAATGTGAAGATTATCAGCCCCCAGTAACAAGAACGCCATATCGCGATGACAAAGGAATTTATCGCTTTCCGTTATCACTAAGTTGTATTGCCAATGTTATTTTTGGTGTAAATACCTCACGAGAGGTTAAAAAGAAAATAATCGAATACTGCAAAAATACGAAAATTAACTTTCTGCAAACAATTGTCTATAAAGACCTTCAGAATAAAATTGACTTCCTGCCTATTTACAAATTTGGGACAGTAGACAAGTACTTGGAAATGAGACCGCGGGTATTTACATTCGATTCAATTATGGCTAAATATAATAGAGATTACATAAATATTAAATCTTTAAATGAATTACCTTATTATCATCTCCAGCCAAATGATTTTGAAGAATAGTATAAAAAACAACCGAGAAAAAGAAACACAACAAGCTCTAATTGATAGGTATGTTCTTTTTCACTGACTTGCAGTAGTTAAAACTTATTCTGAAATAAAAAATCCGTGAAATCCGTGTAGTCCGTGGTTGCAAATTTATTATTTTTTTATTGAATATATCGCCTAATTTGGTACAATACTAACAACGGGGGAGGCCCCATTACGGGGCTGCGGAGCTCCGCACAGAAAAAGAACAGCAGTTCAAGCGTAAACTCTTTATTAACAAGGAGTAGCGAATGTTTAACAGTTTACACCATAAGAATGTGTCTTGTTTAGCAGTCGCCGGCATTTATCCTCCGAAGCATTTGCGAAGGAGGACGGCGACTTTGGTTAGCCCCGCCACTTGTTGGCGGGGTAGTTTCTTACGAAATTGTCAAATCCATTCATTATCTTGTAAATCCTGTCGGAACCGCGCGCAAATCCGAAACTTAATTATGCAAAACAAAGCCAAATTACAGGATGCCAAAATGAATGTAAGTAATGATATAACAAAGGGATATGAAAATTTACGGCCTTTCAGCCGCCCAAAAAACAAAGCCAAACAAACCCAAAACGAACCCAATTTTAGCCCAAAATTGGCTTTGTTTTTATCGAACGAACCCAATTTCAAACCCAATTATGTTAAAATAGGTAATCTATGCCAAAGGCAAGTCAAGTCTGTTACCATTTCGACATATATGTGTCAATTCGCGAAATCCATTGTAACGAGTATCGCGAATCCAGCATCGAGAATCTTGGGCTCTTATGACTTGTGCTCTTGTGTTTATATGCCGTTTAACGGCGAATATTTGCTTTTGTTTTTCACCAAAAATTGCTATAAAATGCCTTACCAAAAACATTTTTTCTCTGTGGCCTCTGTGTGGTCTCTGTGGCAAAAATTATGGAAAAATATGAGCCGAATAAAAATCAGCTTGTTATGACCCGTGACGAGGTTCGCGGTTTCGATGCCTGGGCGATAAACGAGCTTGCTATTCCGGGGCCGGTTTTAATGGAAAATGCCGGCAGAAGCTGCGCTGAGCTTATAAAAGAGAAGCTCGCGGACATCAAAGAGCCGAAAGTCTGCATCTTCTGCGGCACGGGCAATAACGGCGGCGACGGATACGTTGTTGCGAGACATTTATCCAATGCCGGTTTTAAGGTTACCGTCGTTTTATGCGGCGAGCGCAGCAAAGTCAAAGGTGATGCGAAAACCAATCTCGATATTCTGCAGAGACTGGGTCAGCCGATAGAACAGCTTGACATTGAGAAAGCCGACATAGAGGTGGGCGTAAGAGATTTTGCTGCCGGTGCGGATATGCTTGTTGACGCTTTATTCGGGACCGGCTTACTCGGCCGGTTGAGCGAGAAATACCAGCGGCTTATAAATGCAATTAATGATTCAGGGCTGCCTGTTTTGGCAGTTGATATTCCTTCGGGGCTCGATTGTGATACGGGCGAGCCGCTCGGAGCTGCTGTCAGGGCTGCTTATACAGTTACCTTTGTTGCAGTGAAAGCCGGCTTTACGAATATAGATTCCGCACTGAAATATACAGGCCAGATTTTTATCGCCTCGATAGGCGTTGAGCCTTCCGGCTGATGCAATTGTTAGAATGCTCCGGGCCTCGCCGCCTTTTCCTTGTAGCCTGTAAAGTAAAGGAATCTATCTGTGTTGAAGATGGGTATTGATAATGCCTGGGCCTGCGTCAGTATCTTTTGGTATTCGTCATATCTTTTTCTCGACTTCTCGTATTTCTCAAGGGCAGTCGGATAAATTTCCCTATCTTCGGCGCTTGGTCTGGGCTCTACTCTTGGAGGCCGGCCCAGGACGATGTAATCTGTTTCAATCGTAATACTCTGGTCAGCTTTGCCGCCCCATTTTTCAATCAGCTCTTTTATTTTTTCGGCATCGCCATATTCGAAATCACCGGCGACAACAAACGTGTTGACTTTTTTAGTATCCCAGATGAGGTTTGCTATGATATCGTCCTGAATGATAGGGTTTCTGGGGTCGATTGCAGTAGTGATTCTTGCTGCTGAAATCGTTTGGCCGACGTCGAAGACCTCGATTTCGGCTTTACCTTCGCCGGTTTTGGGAATGGGAAGATTCTTGTCATAAACGGCGAAAGTTAAACCGCGATATACTTTGTCATTGCTGCCGATATTTATATGCACTATGCCTGTTTGCGTATCCACCAAGATTATTTTACCGTCTGCCACGTAAGCCGGTGCATTGCTGTCGGGCAACGGCTTGATGCTTTCGATTTCAGCCTGCGCACGTTTCACCATCTGTTTTGTCAATTCAAGCTCTGCATCTTTTTTCAGAAGCTCATCTCTTAAGTTTTCATTTGCTGTGCTTGTGGATTTGAGGTCGTCTCTGAGATTTTGAACCTGCTGCTCTGCGGTTTGCCGAAATAGGTCCTCGAGGTCGGTGTATTTAGCAAGAGTTTCATCAGCCTGCTGCTTGTATTGTTCTACTTCTGAGTTCAATCTCTGTTCTGTTTGAGAAAATGTTGATATTGCATCGTTGAATTGATTATTAAGCTGTGTGTATCTGTCCTGCAAATCAAGTAAGCTGCTTTGCGTGTTTTCAAGCCGGGACCTAATTAAATCGATAATTCGGACGAGTCCGGTTGAGTTGGGGTCGTTGAAAGAGCTGTCAAGATAGCTGCCGTAAAGAGGTCTAAGTGCGTCATTAACTTTGTTCTTTACATTTTCGACTTTAAGCTCGGCTGATATGTCCGATACCGGCCCACCTATTATTGTTGTTACCATCTGGTCAAGAAGTTCGATCATTACCTGAAGCCCGCTTGTACGGGGGGGAATCGAACCTACTATCTGCGTTAAGCCTTTTCGCATTTGGGCTTCGCTTGCAACACTGTCGAGGTTTACTTTTGCTTCAGTCGCGAGCTTCCTTTGCTCCTCGAATTTGACATAATAAACCACCGCAAAGGTAATCGATATTATAAAAAGGGCGATGAATGTAATAAGGGTGTATAGTATTGTGCTGGTTTGCTGCCTTTTGGCTGCCACCATAGTAAAAACTCCTTAGAAATACTGAAAACTCAATCATTTATGGTGTTTAGACCATAATATTATCGTCGAAAGGCCTGCCTAAGTCAATCAAAAAAACAAGATAAATGCCCATTTTAGCAATGAACCGGCTATATAGGGCATTTATAAATTGCCTTAAATGTGAATATAGAGATTATCAGTAATTCAGATAAGCCTGTTTTTAAGAAGTATTGGAAATTAGTTTTTTGGGATATTAGCAGTAAATAGGAACGGTTTTCAGGCAGTTTAACTTTGAGTCGGATTTGTTAACCTTAAGGTGCTAAGACAAGAAGACAAAAAAATCCGAAGCACTAAACCCGAAATCCGAAGAAAATTCGAATTACCAAAATTCAAATTAACAAAACAAATTCAAACCACGAATACCAAGCTGCGCAGGCACAAGTTTTCACGAAAAGGCACGAATTATTAAATCGCTAATTCCGCTGATTAACAAAGAAGGATATCAAATATAAAAAATAAAAAAGGAAAAATAGACACGAATTAACACGAATTTTCACGAAAAGGCACTAATTTATTTAATCGCCTTTTAAGAATCTCAATAAATCCTGCTTCAAAGCTTTTGCTTTTATTAGTTGCTCTATCTCGGTGGTTAGTACCAGCTTGTTGTTTGCAGCCGGTGTTCAATGAAAAGCTGTAAGTCAACGGGGCTTATAGTTTTATTCCTATCGAAATCCGCAGGCAAATCATTGCCATCACTTCTCCAGTAATTTGAAAAGTATCCAAAGTCTTCAAGATTGACCGTGCCGTCATTATTCAAATCAGCTAAAAGCGCCCAGTCATAAGGGGGCATACTCGCTTCGACTGTCCCGCCATAACAGCCCATATTAATCCGCTTATTTATTCCCCACTCGTTGTTGGGGTCAAGAGGAATGGTTAGAAACTCATCGACGAGTAATGAACCTGGATTGCCCGCATCGATACAGGGACTGGTTATATCATCCGACATCCAAATCTGATTATCAGTATCCCATCGCCAGCCCTCACTTTTCAAATGATAATCACCATCAATCCAGAAGTCGTCATTTGCATCATCAGGTGTTCCATTGGTATCCCAATAACCATTTTCAACAAAACATGGGTCGCAATCAATATTACCCAAACCCGGCCAGCCACCCTCGATATTACTATAATTTATGTTGAAAACGGGGTTACCATTGGTCCAAAGCCAATCTACCCCATTCCGAATAATACAGTTACTTATATTTAATTTGAGCAGTTGCAAATCACAAGCAATAGCGGAACCGTTAGTGGCTAAATTTTCTGTGAAAGTACAATTGTAAGTTGATGATTCGCTTTTCCCTGCACTATATATACCACCGCCATAGGCGGCCGCGTTAGCAATGAAAATAGAATTTATAACTATAAAGTTACTGACCGTGGAATTATATATCCCTCCGCCACGGCTGTATTCATCGTTGGCTGAGTTAGAATTAAAAATGCAGCCCACTATAGTCATGCTGCTATCATCATAATTGTATATCCCACTGCCTCCATGCGCCGCCGAGTTTTCATTGAAGGTGCAGCCTGTAATAATTGGGCTACTATGGTCTCTATTGAATATTCCACCACCCCTGAATTCCGCCGAGTTGCCAGTGAATGTACAGTTTGTTATATTCGGGCTGCTTCTATAGTTCCCCATCCCGCCGCCATATTGTGCGAAGTTTTCATTGATTGTACAATCAATAGCAGTTAAAGTACTCCCGTATCCACAGTAAATTCCACCTCCTTGTCCATGCCATCCGGTGGCATCGTTTTTAGCTATTATACAATTCTGGATAGTTGGAGCGGCATAAGAATAATAAGAAACACAACTAATTCCAGCGCCATATCCACCATAACCTGTCGAGTTCTCGGTGATTGCACAATTTTTAATTACCGGACTATCCCCGGCAATGTAAATCCCACCACCACCAGGTTGAGAAAAGAAATCATCTGATGCCCATTCTGCTTCTATATGATTATATTTGATAATACAGTTGCTTATTGTTGGTGATGAATTGTAAATGAAGATGCCCCCTCCTCCCTCTGCTTCGCCACAGCCGGAAACATAACCATTAATTATTGTAAAGCCATCCAGAACAGAATCCAACTCTTCCTGGCTATGAAAGAAAAAGCCTCGATGCGGGTCGGT
The DNA here is from genome assembly GCA_964568365.1 of uncultured Pirellulales bacterium. GTDB lineage: Bacteria > Planctomycetota > Phycisphaerae > Sedimentisphaerales > Anaerobacaceae > CAYLMG01. Next base: position 17,425 of record CAZMQF010000030.1, read on the forward strand.
TTCTGAACCATTGCAATCAACTATTGTACTCGCGACAATGTCCGGGTCATTTGGGTCTGTGCTTCGTACGGTGATAGCTTTTCCATTAAAGTCAATATCACGATTTCCCGGTCCTTTGTATGAACCCGGCTCAACGATGACAATATCTCCATCTTCCGCTGTATCTATGCCCTTTTGTATGGTTTTAAAAGGAGTCTGCGGGGACAATCCATCATTATTATCGTCTCCATACAAGTCACTTACATAATAACTACGAGGGAAATGATGATGTACTGGTCTTGATGTAAATATATATGCCCGGCCATATTTATATTCGTCACCGTGTATTGGACCTGCCGGGGTTAACTCTGTACCTATAGTTCCTACAACAGCATACTTTCCGCTGATTGAAACAGATGTGCCGAATCTTTCACGAAATAAAGGATTAGATGAGGCTATTTTAGATACCTCTTGCCAGCCTGGACTAACACGTCGAAAAATATAGGCAGAACCTGAGTATTTATCATTATTATATGCTGCAACAATTGCAAGATTTCCACTGATTGAAACGGAATTTCCAAAACAATCGTAAGCTATACCATCCGATGCGATTAGCTTTTCCTGCATATTCCACGTGTTACCTGCGCGGTTATAGATAAACGCTGCCCCGGAATAAGAGCCGTTTTCGTCATCGCCTAATGACCCTCCTATCGCGTAGTTTTGGCATATATCCACGGACTGACCAAAACTTGAGTTACTTCCTGTAAGCTCGCATTGCAGTTCCCAGACATTTTCACTTAGTCTATATATAAAAGCAGCCCCAAGATTGCTGGCCTCGCTACGAGCGCCGACAATAGCATAGTTATTACAAATAGCGACTGACTGCCCATAATATTTTACAGGTTCCGTTAGTTTGCATTGCAAGTTCCAGGTTTCTGCCTCCCGCTCAAATATGTAAGCACATCCCGCACCTTTATCTCGAGCGTAAGCACTTACAATCGCATATCTTTCGCTGATTGAAACACGGTTACCAAATCTCCAATCAACAGGTTCGTTAACATCAAGTTTACACTGTTCAAACCAGGTTTCTCCGTCACGTTTAAATACGTATGCGGCTGCACTACCATAAGTGCCGACAATTGCATAGTTACCGTTAATAGAAACACAATGACCGAAGAGGTCAAAACTGTTACCATCCGAAGCCGTTAATTTACATTGCTCTATCCAGTCCTTGCCCTGACGTTTGAAAATATATGCTGAACCTGAATCTTCACCGTTGTCATCATCAAATCTCGCTCCCAAAATAGCATAATCGCCACTTACAGAAACAGACTCTCCAAAAGCATCGCCGAGCTCTTTGTCTGAAGCAGTCAGCACAGCCAGCTGGTTCCATTGATGTTTTGACCAGGCTGAATTGCTTATAAAACATGAGATAGTAAAAATTACCAATACACTCTTAAAAATAGTTTGTCTCCACATTTTTCCACCCTTTCAAAATTATGAATTTATGATTTAATATGACATACATTAAGTTACATTTTCGCCCTTTTGTAACTTCTGCGGCCTTGTAAAGGCGGCTTTGGCAAAGACGGTGCACTAAACTGTTCTGCTAATGAGGCCTTTATCCAGCCGACACCAAAACAGATTTAAAATAAACT
>CAZMQF010000031.1:0-4375 GCA_964568365.1 uncultured Pirellulales bacterium
ATTGCAATCGCCGATTTGCTCTGCTATGTAATCAATAATGAACCAGTCACCTGGTATTGTAGTGTTATCAAATGAGTTAGTATCTACTCGATAGAAAGTATATAGATCAAAACCGCATATTAACGAATCCTCCCAATCGAATACTCTTGCCGATTGGCCTGCTGGCTGAAGGTGAGAGTCTGTATAATCGCGTGTATTAGGGTCGTAGCCTCTGCCGATTAAGGTTCCGAAGTTTCTGTCCTGACCGGAAATGAACAATCCACCACACCAATAATCGTTGAAATCGGAACTCACTACAAAGGTGAGCTTTCCGCCGACCATAACATCATCGTTACAGTCAAGCGGAGTAATTCCATCAGGTCCGTAAACCTGAACAGAAGCATCTCCGAGAACTATATATGGGAAATTGCAGAATACCATTAGAATTATTATGATTATTTTGTTCACCATAGCCCCCTTAAAAATCGTGCAAATTTATGTTTCAATTGAGCTTGTATAAGGATTTCTTTTAGCAAACCAAATTAATAGTTACCTGTTTTCTAAAATGGCTTATCAATTTATTTCGCTTTCAAATTAGTAGCCGATAATAACATGTTGAATGTTGATGACATTTTTTGAAATTATGAAAAAATTTTTTAGCAACCAACCCTTTTGAGATAAAAATCAGCGTTCATGAAGTGAAATTTAGCATTGTATTTGGGAAATGTTCCTATTTGCACAGAGTAGAGCCAGAAGACTGAAATTTTGGCCTTTTTAAAAAAAATTTGCTTTACTGTGACATAATGTTGTCACAGGGCATAAAAAATTGCCTTTTCTTTTTATATATCAGGCATTTTATTCGCTAATAATTGTGATTTTGCATTTTCCTCCGAATATGGCCGGGTCGGCTTTCTGAAAAGGGGGCGGGATTCGGCTCGGCCTTTTTGCTTTATAAATTGCTGAATATACGGAATACAAATTATTTAAAAATTATCATATTGTAAAAAATAATTGAGAGAGAGGTTTAATATGGCTCAATACTATTATTATGTCAATAAAAAGACACAAGATAACGGCGATCATGAAGTTCACAAAGCAAGCTGTACTTTTTTGCCATCTGAAGAAAATAGGCTCTATTTAGGTTATTTCACGAATTGTCATGATGCCTTGCGTGAGGCTAAAGAACATTATTCCCAATCAGATGGTTGTAAATTCTGCTCTCCTGAATGCCATACAAGTTAACTAACGTTATATATTTTCATTAATCTTAACGGTGTTACGTGTAATTTTTAGTACTCTTTTACGCAGTGACTTAGGCGCGAGGACCTGAACCTGATCGCCATAACTGAGAATCCACCATGTTATTTCCCCCAAGCCATCGATCCGAAATTCAACTATGGCTGAACCATCACTTTCATATGTTACTTTCTGTGTACTGTGCCATTGTACTTCCGTAACTTCAGCAGCTATCTTCGGGAGAAAGCGCAGCCTAACATGATAAATTGCTCCCTCCGGATTCATTGACCATGCCCTGCCGACATAATCTGCCAGGTTGAAACTCTTCTGCTCGATATAACATTTATTTTGTACCTCTATATCTCTGATGCGATTTAATTCGAATGTTTTGACAGTATTATGCAGGCTGGATAAGGCCAGGACATACCAGGCTCTTTGATTATATAGTAAATGGTAAGGGCTTAATTCCAACTTGATATCTCTACCTTCTGAGAATGAATGATACAGGATTTTAACTTTTCGTTTAAGTCTAATAGCCTTTTGTAATTGTTTGAAAGTTTTGTCAAGTAGATTCATCGGTGCCTGAGGATTCAGCCTGATGGAGATATTATTAAGTATTGAATTACAGAATCTTCTTGTTTCAGAGGGAAGATTGTTCTCGATTTTCAAAGCTGCCAACAGTGCTGAATTCCTGTAAGGAAGTTGAATCTGTGCCCCTATTTTGTATGCAAGGATAAGCAGAGACAAAGCTTCCTGATGATTCAGATCTATAGGAGGCAAAAAAAATTGAGGATCTATTGTGTAAGCCCCGCGTTTAGAGTCATAGCGATAAGGCACGCCGATAACCTGGAGCTCTTTCAAGTCTCTGAAAATCGTACGTCGACTTGTTCCGAATGTTTCTGCCAGTTGTTCTACTGTGCAGCTTTTCCCCGCCTGCAGAGTAGTTAAAATATGAACTATCCTGCCAATCCTGCTGCTTTTCATAAAACAATCCTAAAAACAAAAATTTTCTTTCCTATATTTAAACTGCTACCTTTATTATACACAAAAATTGCTAATGTATCACATATCATATTAACTAAATTTCAGGTAATCATCAGAAATTATCTTGTAATTTTTTTCCTATATTAGCAAATCAGAACTGAAACAACAAACGTTAAGAGAATGACAATAAAAATAAATTATATTTAATCGGGCTCTTTGTTGCACAAAGGAAGAGAGAATATAAGAGAAGGCCAGAAAGCTCAAAGGCCTAAATGTATGATTCACCAGTGAAGATCAGACCATAACTAAAGCGAAATGTTAAGGGTGTTTGTTTAGAAAGGTTAAGACTTCATAAGAATCCTGAACCTTTGAGGCATATCTTCCTGTCTCCAATTTGTCTCCAATCATAGGTAATTTTAAGGAAAACGGCGGAAACTTATATATGATATTAGGCGAAAAACCCAAATTTTAAAAAATTTTTACAGGAAAATAGGATTTAATATCCGTTGACCTTTGTAGTAGTTGCAAGTAAGCTCTTTATCTGACGGCGGTAATGGACTGGTTCAGCCGTTACATTCTGTCCCGGAAAGTATCGGTGACAGTGGAATCAGATTTTTGTGTTGAAGCTTTAATACACGGTGACGAGCCTGCCTTAGTTATGTCTTGACAATAGGCAGGGGTATATACTAATATAGAATAGCAAGACATTTTTTCACAAATGAACAATATTAAAGGAGAAATTAAATGATGACATTTCCCAGTTTCACGAAATTATCAGCAATAGTAATGCTGGCTGTTTTCTCTGCAGCCCTGGTAAATCAGGTTGCAGCAGAAGAAGAATCAACGCTGACAATAAATTCAGCAGAGAAGCAGCTTTATCTGCCGGAGAGGCCATCACGCGGTCAAGGGGTTAATGACTATAACGACCCTAACAGTGAATTTTGTTTTCGGCGCAGTGTTCAGGGTGACAACATTGCTATCTTCTGGAGCAAGGAATACGGCGATGACCCTATGAAAAATTCTGATGCGAATAAGACTTTTGATGTAAACTATATGCTCAGCGAATGCGAACGGTATTACAAAACTTATGTCGATGACCTCAAACTGGTTGTGAAAGGCAAATCAGTAAACGATAAATACAAACTGGTTGTCTTTGTAATAGGCGGTCCGGGAGGAACGGCGTTTGGCGGCGGAGACGGAGATATCGCGACTTTATCGACGCCTGCGACACGCGTAAACAAACCGCCTTACGGCGTGCTGGCTCATGAGATGGTTCATTGTTTTCAGTATATGAGCGGTCGTGACGGTGCGCGGGGGGGCGGTATCAATCCCGAAATGGGTGCCCAACACGGGCTGTGGCAGAATTTACCGGATTGGATGACTTTCGAAAACTACCACCTGGTTGCTTTTATGGATCAAACCCATCTGGCGTTTGATCACCCGTCTAATATGTATCACACTGCCCATGTGATGGAATACTGGGCGTTTAAGCGTGGACGTGATATTTACGGCCAAATGCTCCATTCTAATGAGCAGGGGGACTCAGTGACGTGCTATAAAAAAATATTCAATTTAACCCAGGAGCAGTTTAATGACGAAATGTTTGATGCCTACCGCAGATTTATGACCTGGGATATTCCGAGAATAGAAAAGGTGGCCAATCAATATGCCAACCAGCACCATACTAAACTTAATGATGTTAATGACGGGTGGTACCGGATAGCGAAATCGAAATGTCCCCAGAATTACGGCTACAACGGTATCAAGCTCAAAGTGCCCGCCGCAGGAACGAATGTTGTCTTGAATTTCAAAGGCATTGTTGCTTCTGAAGATGTTAATTCCGTTAAAAAAGCAGGCTGGCGATATGGATTTCTCGCTTCGTTGAAAGACGGCAAACGTGTTTATGGAAATGTCGGCACAAATCCGCAGGATGCTTTGGCTTTTCAAGTCCCGGAAAATACCGAATATCTATGGCTGGTCGTGATGGGTGCACCCAAAGAGCACTCGGCTGTCAGGATGGGAAGGGGGATGAGAAGAAGAAGAGGTCAACCTAGAGTTAGAGGCGGCGGTACTGAAGAGTGGCCTTACCAGATTAAATTAACCGGGACTACCCTTGATGACTCGGTTTTAAATAAACCTCAACCAGGGCGGTGTACTCTTGATGCTGAAGGCCAAG
>CAZMQF010000031.1:4385-19060 GCA_964568365.1 uncultured Pirellulales bacterium
GTTAATTAATTTTCAAAGTATTGGCCTGGCTTCGACTATGCCCAGCCTGATTGTCTCATACTGAGCTGGGCATAGAGTGATTAGGGTGTGCTCTTCTGTCTCGGTTCCCATAATATAAGACAACCCATCCCACTTCCGTAATAGTGGTTTGGGGACAATCCTGAACCGCCGACACTCGGATTTAATATTCTATTTTAGCCAATTTTGGCCGTGAGTGATGTCAACCTTTAAGGGGACGTCGAGCTTTATGGCCGTGGTCATCTCCTCGCTAATCCATTCGGCGTGCTCTTCAGCCTGCTTAGCAGGCAGCTCGAAAACAAGCTCGTCGTGAATCTGCAAAATCATTTTTACAGGCAGATTCCCGGAGTCGATTTTACGCTGGATATTAATCATAGCAACTTTGATAAGGTCGGCGGCAGAGCCCTGTATAACAGTGTTGATTGCCATACGCTCGGCCTGGTTTTTCTTGTTGGCATTTTTGCTGTTAATATCCTTTAATCTTCTTATCCTGTGCAGGATTGTTTCTGCCAAACCGGTTTTTCGGGCATTTTGTTTTACAGATTCAATAAAATTCCTGATAGAGCTGTATCGGCTGAAATAGTCATCGATGAATTTTTTTGCGTCGGCCTGGCTTATACCTACCGTCTGGGAAAGTCCATAAGCGCTCTGGCCGTAAATTATGCCGAAATTTACAGCCTTGCACTTAGAACGCATATCATCAGTAACACGGTCGATGGGACAATCATATATCTGAGAGGCAACGAAACGATGAATGTCCCTATCCTCTTCGAAGGCTTTTATAAGGGTTTTGTCCTTCGAGAAATGAGCGAGAAATCGCAGCTCAATCTGTGAATAGTCTGCGCTGAGGATACAGTCGGTTTTTTTTGCAGGGACAAAAGCTGCGCGGATTTTCCTGCCAAGCTCGGTTCGGATTGGTATGTTCTGCAGGTTCGGTTTCGATGAGCTTAGTCGGCCGGTAGCGGTTATTGTCTGATTGAAGGAAGCGTGGACCCTGTTTGTTCTGGGATTTATAAGAGAGCCGAGCTTATCAACATAGGTGTTCCGGAGTTTCGAAAGCCGGCGATATTCGAGCATAAGCGGGATGATTTTGTGCTGGTCAGATAACTGCTCGAGAACAAAAGCGTCGGTGCTTCTGCCTGCTTTCCCCATTTTTATCGACTGCAGGCCGAGCTTGTCGAAAAGCACCTCTGCAAGCTGTTTTGGCGAATCGATGTTAAAAACCGTACCGGCATATTCGTAAACGGCATCAGCAGTCTGCTTTAAGGCTTCGGTTATATGTGTTGATAATTTTTTAAGCAAGGGGACATCAAGAGAGACTCCGTTAAGCTCCATCTGAGCAAGGACCGCTACGAGAGGCATCTCAACTTCTTCGAACAGTTTTTTGATAGGCGGTTCACTTTCAAGGCTGACTTTGAGATACTGGTAAAGCTGAAAGGTGACGTCGGCATCTTCAGCGGCGTATTCGCAGGCCGGCTCAAGGTCAACCATATCGAAAGTGAGCTGATTTTTTCCTTTTCCGATAAGAGAAGTAAGCTTGATTGTGTCGTAATCCAAAAAGTCGAGTGCCATAGCATCCATCGAGTGGGATTTTCGGGTAGGCTCAAGACAATACGATGCGACCATAGTATCAAAGTAAACGCCTTTGAGAGGCATTCGAGCATTTTGAAGGACGATGTAATCGAATTTTATATTCTGGCCGATTTTTTTAATTTTCTCATTAGCAAATACATCAGCAAGTTTCTGCCGTACATAATTTATGTCCAGCACTTTCTGGCCAAGCGGCGCCTTGACGGGGATGTAGTAAGCTTCTTTCGGTTTGAAGCAGATGCTTATTCCGACAAGGTCGGCTTTGACGGGTTTGATTGAGTTTGTTTCGGTGTCGATTGCAAAAAGTTTTTGTTTTTTCAGCTCTTTGAAGAACTTTTCGAATTTTTTGGTTGAGTTGATGAGCTGATAGTTATGTTCGACTGTTTTAACAGAATCGCCTCTGCTGATTTTTTCCTCCGGTTTTTGCTCGTGCTTAACGGACGGTTTTTCAGCAGTTTTCGGCATCTTTACAGGAGAAAGGCCGAGCTGAGTAAGCAGCCGGCTGAAACCGAGCTCTGTAAAGATTGCCGCCAATTTAGCTGTGTCCGGTTCAGAGAGTTTCAGCTCATCAAGTTTAATCTCCAAGGGAGCATTAGTGTTTATGGTGACAAGGGTTTTGCTCAAATCGACCAGTTTCCGTGAGGCCCTCAAATTGTCGCCGCGTTTACCGGCGATTTCGTCGGCGTGTTTGTAGAGGTTTTCTATTGAGCCGAACTTTTGAATCCATTCGAGTGCGGTTTTCGGGCCGACATCGGCTATGCCGGGGACATTGTCGGATTTGTCACCCTGCAGAGCAAGGGCTTCGAGAAACTGCTCCGGGGTGAGCTGCAAATCTTTTTTCATCGATTTAGTATCGGTAACCTGGCCGCTCTTTATGTCAAAAGTGAAAATATATTTGTCGAGAAGCTGCAACATATCCTTGTCTTTTGAGCAGATGTAGGTATCGATTTTGTTTTTTGCGGCCTTTTTCGCCAGCGTTCCAATAACATCATCCGCTTCGAAACCATCGAGACGCAAGACAGGGACATTCATCGCTTCAAGAATCTGCTCGATGCGGTCGATTTGCTGCGGCATATCTGGGGGCATTGGCGGCCGGTGTGCTTTGTACTCGGCATAAATCTTCGTTCGGAAAGTCGGGACCTTTGAATCCATAGCGACGGCGAGCATATCAGGTTTTCGGTCGCGGATAAGGCCCCGAAGCGCTGTTGTAAAAACATAAACTGCCTGGGTCGGCTCGCCGGACGGGCTCGCAAGCATTTGCCGCATAGGAGCAAAATAGGCGGCGTAGATATGTGCGTGACCATCGATAATGTAAAGAGTCTTCGCCATAAAAACAATATAACCGCAGCTTTTGCCAAAGACAAGAAGTATGTAAAAAACAGAAAAGCTGAAAAAGAGATACATCAACCCGTAAGGCGGGAAAGCACAAGCTCACTGATTTTCGAGATAGGCAGCAACCACAGAAGCGGCGACCTCGTGGCCAACCGGAGTCCAGTGCTGGTCGTACGTAAAATAACACTGTCGCGATTTTAGGATTTGTTCTCGAAGCGGCTGCGTCAGGCTGATAAATTCTATAGACCCGCTTTGACAAAATTGCAACGTTTCCGATTCGATAACGGGCAGCCTTTCCAAAATGAGCTTTTTCAGCTCGTCGGGCTGAGGTAAATTTTTCACTCTTAACGACATAAAGGCGTGCAAAAGGTGCGGTGATAAACTTTCGGCTGCAATGGGCAAAAGCACGCTGGGCTTGTCGGGTGCATAGACAATTATCAGCCGAATATTGTGGTCGTCACATAATTTTTTCATCTGCAGCAGAATCTCAAAGGTCTGTTTGCATCCGGTAGAATCAAGAAAATCCTGCTTCTGAATATAATGTGCGGCCAGGGCCTTTATTTTAAAAGTGTAAAATTTCGGATCGTCCCGAGGCACCGGTAGAGGCATCAGGGAAACAGGATAAAGCGAATGTGTCGGTGTCAAAGATTTCTGCACGGCCGGGTCTTTTCTCCGATTGCAATTTATCGGGCCGAAAACGTCGATTAACAATTTTTTTGTGGAAAGCCTTAGCGGAGAACTATCATAAAAATACTTTAAGGTTAAACGGCTTTGCTTGCGGGGATCGAAGTTAGAGGCCCTGAAGTCATTACCCTCATACAGCATACAGACAATCGTTGTAGGTGACAAATCGATTTCAAATTTTTTCAACGTCTCAAGCATCGTAACGGGGCTGCCGCCGGACATCCCGAGATTATAAACGGTTTTACCTGTCATTTTTCCGATAAGGACCGGCCAGCACTGCTCATCCGATACGCCGGAGCCTTCGACAAATGAATCGCCGATGGTTATTATGTCATATTTTGCAAGGTCTGTTTTGTTACGAAAACCCCTTCCGTCAATCGTCATTGTATATTTGTTATCTTCAAAGCCATCAGGAGCAAACGGGTATGTAAAAGCCGTCGGAGGCTCGTCTCTAAATACTCCCTTCCTTACGGTGTTCGGCGGGCGGTGATAATAAGTTTTTTTCGATACATAAAACTGCCCCCGGCTTATGCGCAAAACGATATCCACGAGAACGATGCTTAACATTATGGAAACAGCGACTGCAATAAATTTGAAGATATCATTTTTGCTGTGTGCCTTCTTTTTGGACCAGATTCCTCTGATAACGAAAACGCTTATTAAAGCTAAAATAATCAGGGTGGTAAATTTATCCACGGTATACCTGCCCAGGAGGATGTCCCTCTGCTGGGCGACGTTATATGCCAGGTTCGAAGGAATTAACCAAAAAAGGAAATTAAGGAATATAACAACAAAAGTTGCCGTCCACCTGAAAGCAGCTTTTTTCATAGCGTGCTCCAAAAAGAGAAATTTTCCTGCTACTTTTAATCAAAACAGAGGATAAATAAAAGGCGCCAGCGCGGTTCCGCCAAGCAAAACAAGCAAACCCAGAATCAAAAGTGTAATAATGATGGGCAAAAGCCACCATTTTTTGTTGTGTTTGAGAAAAAAGAAAAACTCGGAAACGATATTGCTTCGTTTTTTTCTTGCAAGCTGCTCAAATTGTTCTTTTTGTTTCTGCTTCATTTGGACAAGCGAGACGGAAACTTCCTTAACTAAAATTGTCTAAAATACCTTTCGTAACTGTCGCACTGCTTATGAGCAACCCAGTAGGTTTGCTCATTTTTGTCGAAGCTGCGGTGAAGCGCATCGCGACCTGCAATGCGAAATAATAATGCAAGCGGCGTAATTATCAAAAGATAAAAAGCGGTCATAAGTAAAAAACTTATCGCCAGCCCGAAAGGAAGCCCAAAAAACATAAGCCCGAGGTAAAACAGCCGTGTCAGGCGATAAGAAAACAGGCTGGAGAAAAAGATTATAATGCCGATAAACATCGGAACAGCAGATAACGGAAGTGCGACTTTCTTATATAGCAGCAGAAAAGCAAAGATAAGAGCACAGGCAATAAGCGCAATAAAACCGAAGCTTCGGAGCTGCTTTTTCTCTGGTCTGAAATTTATCTCTATAAGTGACATTTTACTGCCTTTCAATCAAGGTGAAACTGCGCGATGTAATCATCAATCTCGTGTTTTTTTGCCTGAGGCTGGTCCTTTTTGAAAAGCACAAAATTCTCCAGAACCAGCACGTCCATATTAGTGGCCATAAAGCATCTGTACGCGTGTTCGGGACTACAGACTATGGGCTCGCCCCTGATGTTAAAGCTGGTATTAATGATTACGGGGCAGCCGGTCTTCTGTTTGAAAATCTTCATCAGGCGATAAAGTCTCGGATGCCTGTCCGGGTCGACAGTCTGCAGCCTCGCAGAATAATCAACATGCGTAACGGCAGGGACAACACTTCGTTTTACCTTCAGCTTGTCCAGGCCTTTCGGCCTCTCGACAGGAATATCAACCGGCATCCTCTTTTTCTGCTTGATGTCTGCAACAAGCAGCATATAAGGGCTTTGAAGCCGGTCGTCCATCTCGAAATATTCTGCCGCATCCTCCAGCAGCACGCACGGAGCAAAGGGTCTGAACGACTCACGAAATTTAATCTTCCGATTCATAACCGACTGCATCGTTTCGCTGCGAGCATCACCGATGATACTTCGATTGCCGAGTGCCCGCGGTCCGAACTCCATTCGGCCCTGAAACAGCCCTATGACTTTTTCCTGACTAATAAGCTCGGCGATTTTATTAAAGAGCTCGTCCCGGCTTTCGTATAAATGATACTTTGCACCGACAGAATCAAGAAAGCTTTGAATTTGAGCGTCAGTAAAACCAGGCCCGAGCAATGAACCGTTCTGGCTATCGAGATTGTTTACTTTTCTATCGTTGTTCAAAAGCTGATACCAGACAAACAGAGCAGCACCGAGTGAACCGCCGGCATCACCTGCTGCCGGCTGAATCCAAATCTTTTTAAAAGGTCCCTGGCGCAGGATTCTGCCGTTACCGACACAGTTCAGCGCTACACCACCTGCAAGGACAAGGTTTTCAATCTTCGTCTGTTCATAAATATGACGGGCGGCACGGAGCATAATTTCCTCAGTAACTTTCTGGATTGATGCGGCAATATCCATTTCCCTCTCGGTAAGCGGTGATTCCGGCTTTCGAGCCGGGCCGGAAAATAATTTCTCGAATCTCGAATTTATCATTACCATCTGGTAACAGTACGGGAAATAGGACATATTCAATCTAAAAGAGCCGTCTTCCTTGAGGTCTAAAAGCTCATTCATTATCAGGTCATAATATTTCGGCTCGCCGTAAGGTGCCAGTCCCATCATCTTGTATTCGCCGGAATTCACCTTGAAGCCTGTAAAATACGTAAAAGCTGAGTAAAGAAGCCCGAGTGAATGAGGAAATTGCAAAGTATGCGTGATTTCAATCTTGTTTACCCTTCCGACGCCGCAACTTGCCGTCGCCCACTCGCCGACACCATCAATTGTAAGAATGGCTGCTTCTTCGAACGGCGACGGGAAAAATGCGCTGGCGGCGTGCGATTCGTGATGCTCGACAAAGACGTATCTGCTTTTGTATTTATTGCCGAGTGCCTTGTCCATCTCATAGGGCAGATGAAGTTTCTTCTTCAGCCAAAGCGGCATCCCTATCAGGAATTGTTTTAAGCCCAGAGGGGCATAAGCAAGATAAGATTCGAGAAGGCGTTCGAATTTCAAAAGCGGCTTTTCATAGAAGACCACAAAATCGAGCTTATCAGCGGTGACGCCGCCCTGCTGCAGACAGTAATTAACGGCATTGGTCGGGAACCGCTCATCGTGTTTTCTGCGAGTGAAACGCTCTTCCTGAGCAGCAGCAATAATCCTGCCGTCGCGGACAAGAGCCGCAGCACTATCATGGTAAAAAGCTGAAATTCCCAGTATATTCATATATCTTTTCCCTGCGATTCCATTATTATAATCTATTCACCGGTTTTTATAAACACAAAGGTTTCACTTTTTTAATCGATTCTCCAAAAAAGCCTTATTAATCGGCTGGTTATTAAATATCGGATATTTGACATTTATTCTCTCTGCGTCCTTTTTCTATAAATCACACAGGGATGATATACTAAAGAAAAGATAAAATCAGCCCAAAAAAATCTTGACTTTTGCGGGCAGTAAACTACAATAAAATATTAAGCGAGGAGCGATAAACTATGAAACTAAATCGCAAGAAATTTTGCCATCTTTTTTTTCAATAGTGCAATAATATTTTTAAATCCATCCAAAATTAAAAGGGTAAAATGATGAATCGGAGAAAGTTAATATTTTTATTTTTGGCAGTATTTATTACGGGCACTTTTATACAGACATCAGATGCGGATATTGGAACGGCCTTCACCTATCAGGGCAGGCTCACAGATAATAATGACGTTGCTGATGGGCTATACGATTTTCAGTTCAAACTTTTCGACAGTGCGGCAGATGGTAATCAAATTAATGAGGATGTAAATATTCACGACATTGATGTAATCGACGGTTACTTTACTGTGGAACTGGATTTCGGAAGTGTTTTCGATGGCAATGATGTCTGGCTGGAGATTGGCGTTCGGCCGGGTGAGCTTGAAGATCCCAACGTATATTCGGTTCTGTCGCCGCGGCAGGAGGTAACGGCGACGCCTTATGCGATTTATGCTGCCTCAGGCCCTGGAGTTGAAGCTCCCCTCATCTTAAGTGGGTCCAGTAGCGGTCCAATTATCTCGGGCACCAATACCGGTAGCGGGCCCGGCGTATACGGCTCAGGCGGAACTTACGGTGTTTACGGTCAGAGCACTGGTTACGCCGGTTATTTTGAAGGCGATGTTAAGGTCAACGGGTATAGCGCAGGAGTTATTTTCCCTGACGGCACAAAACAGACAACAGCCGCATTACCGCCATCGGGCGGGCAGGTGCCGCCTGACTTCTGCATTATGGGTGATACCTGGTTATCCCCCGAGGGCTACACATACACAGGTACCCGTTTCCTATGCGAAGGTACTGAGGTTTGGAACGAAAAGGAGCTAATGCCGACAGCTCGAAAACTGCTCGATGCTGCTGTGGTCAACGACAAGATTTATGTAATCGGAGGAAGCAGCCCATCATCATCTTACCTGGCAAAAAACGAAGAATATAACAGTACAACTAATACCTGGGCCACCAAAGCAGATATGCCCACTGCTCGCAGGGATCTCGGCGTCGCCGCAGTTGGTGGCAAGGTCTACGCAATCGGAGGGTACAACATTTCCCACTGGCCCTGTGTGCCCAAGAATGAAGAATATGACCCTGCCTCAAACACTTGGGCGACAAAGGCCGATATGCTGACGCCGCGAGTCTCGCCCGCGGTCGTCGCGCTTAACGGCAAGATATATGCAATCGGTGGATATGACGGTACATCGTACTCGGTAAAAAATGAAGAGTACGACCCTGTAGCTGATAGCTGGACGGCAAAGGCGGATATGCCTACCGCCCGCGCCGGCCTTATCGTTATTGCAGTTAACAATAAAATCTATGCAATCGGCGGATACGATGGCTCAACACAAGTGGCAACAAATGAAGAATATGACCCGGTAACTGATTCCTGGACCAAAAAGGCCGATATGCCGACCGCTCGGTACAGTCTTGCCGGTACCGTGATGGGCGGAAAAATCTATGCAATCGGCGGATATACAAGGGACGGATTTTCGTACCTGGCAACAAATGAAGAATATGACCCGACAGCGGGAACGTGGCAGCAGAAATTACCGATGAACACTGCTCGTTCCAGACTTAGCGCCAAGGTCGTAAATGACAAGATTTACGCCATTGGAGGAGACAACGGTTCTGACCTGAAAACAAACGAGCAGTATAGTGCCACCAGTTCGGCGAAATACTACTACATACATAAGAAAGACTGACCCAAAACGGCAAAACTTTTTTTGAAAGGGTTAAAAGATGAAACGTGAACGAAAAATTCTGTTAACTGTTGTGATTTTGGCAGTAGCATTCGATATGGCTGGTGTGGCTAAGTCGGCACCGATGGGCACGGCGTTTACGTATCAGGGCAGGCTGATTGATGGCAACAATGTTGCCGATGGCCTCTATGATTTCCAGTTCAAGCTGTTCGATGACCCCAATGCAGACACTCAGAAGGGAAATACGGTATATCTGGACGAGGTTGATGTAATCGACGGCTACTTTACTGTGGAACTGGATTTGGTTAATTCAATAAGAATGAAGTGTATTTAATTTTACAAATTTAGAATCTTCAAGAAAGGAGAAACCAATATGTATTCACAAAGAAGAAATTTAGAAAAGAGAGTAATTGGTATTATGTCTGCATGCGTACTTTTCATCAGTTCATTCTGTATTGCAGCGGACCATGAAAAAGACATGGTGTGGGTGTTGCATAATGAAGATGCCAATTACACTACGCCTCCGTTTGACGATACTTTAAGCCTGACGGATTCCTCCGGAATGCTCATAACACAATGGACAGGCTTTAACATTGCTCAGACTATTGGCGGACAACGAGAGATTGCCTCTTCGCCATACGATAAGGCCGTTGTCGTATGTGAAAATGTCAATAATAAAATTTCAAAACGCGATATTGAGGGAGAAGTCCTATTCACCATTGATGATACATTTCACGCCGCTGATGTCGACGTGAATGGAACTATCTATGCTCTTACGGCGGACAACCGTATATTCAAGATATCCGATGAGGGCGATATTCTTGATTCTAACAATTTTGGTGGATTTGACTTGAAGGTAGACGATATTTCCGGAGGTGTATATATAGTCGGGGTGGACTTGAAATACTGTGACCTGGATCTTGAGTCGCAATGGTCCATTGACCCGATTGGTTGGTACGCAGTATCGGTAGATACTGATGCAAATGGAACAGCTTGGGTTGCAGAAAGAAAGCATCCGACAAACCCTTCCTCTCATGACCGCCTTCTGCATATCTCCTCGGCTGGTACGATTTTACACTCACTGGATCTTACTTACGCCCCTTTCTGTGTTCGTGTGGATAAGGAAATCGGAAGTGTTTACGTAGCAGCGGACCAACATGTATATAAATATAATCTGGAGGCTGTTTTTCAGTCAAGAATAAGCCTGGATGGAAAACTCGGATGGACTTTGTCCGTCGGCTCGCAGGGCCTCTGGGTAGGGACACTCTCTGATGTGAGGCTGATTTCATATGACGGAACCAGTACAATTAGCCATGATAACTTTACCAGAGACGATCAAAAATACGTGGCAAGCTTTATATGCCCTTCCGCCGACCTGACAGGTGACTGTGCGGTAGATTTCCAAGATGTGGCATTTTTAGCAAGTCAGTGGTTGGAAGGAAAATAGAGCAACGATTCTCGGATGAAAGTACAGATATTGATTATAATGAAAAGGTTTTGTTAAACTATCGTTTGACAAGAGCCGATTATTCCGTTATATAAAGGACAGGCAAAAATTATGAAAACAAAAGAAAATTACAACCAGGGCCGTTTGAGTATAATGATAAAAGGTGAGATTATCGCTATAAGCGGGATTATTATAATTATAGAGGAGAAACGCAAGCTGCCCTGAGAGGTAAATGATAAGTTATAAAAGCCTTCCGGAGCAGCAATCTTCGGAAGGCTTTTTTTGTTTTTAGACACGGATTAACACAGATTTACACTGTTTATAATTTTATATTTCTGCGTTATCTGTGACTATTAAATACAAAGTTTTTCTCTGCAGCGTATATCAGGCTTTGCTTGACATACAAAAGAATAAAAACTATTATGTTTTGCTTTGATTTATAGGAAATTTCAAAATGAGCGAAGAAAAAAAGAAAAGTTATCGTGATACACTTAACCTTCCGAAAACCGATTTTGCGATGAAGGCAAATCTTACGCAGCGAGAGCCTGCTACGCGTGAAAAGTGGGCAAAAGAGAAGATTTACGAGAAGATTCGCCAGGCGAGGAAAGGACGGCCTTTATATATTCTTCATGACGGCCCGCCTTATGCGAATGGTGATATTCATATGGGCACTGTTATAAATAAGGTGCTGAAGGACATGGTCGTCAAGTGCAAAACTATGGCGGGATTTGATGCTCCATATCTGCCGGGCTGGGACTGCCACGGTCTGCCGATTGAGTCGAAAGTGGTTGGTGAGTCCGGTGACGAGGCACTGAAGCTGCCAAAACTTGAGATTCGAAAAAGATGCGAGAAGTACGCAAGCAAGTATATCAAGATTCAAAGCAGGCAGTTTCAAGATTTGGGAGTATTCGGCGATTTTGACAATCCTTACCTGACGTTCAAGCCTGAATACGAGGCAGGGATTTTAGAGGTATTTGCGGAACTGGTCGGCAAAGGCCTTGTCTATAAGCAGCTCCGGCCTATCCACTGGTCGATTGGATGTCAGACGGCACTGGCAGAAGCCGAGCTCGAATACAACGATATATCCTCGTCAAGTATATTTGTTAATTTCGAGGTTGCTGCAGAATCGGTAAAGAAGCTGGTTGAGCTTGGCCTGCTAAGCCGGGAAGAGTCGAAGGAAGCAAAGGTCTGCTTTATGATATGGACGACAACTCCCTGGACACTTGCGGCTAACCTGGCAGTGGCGGTTAATCCGGCCCTCGAATATGTTACTATACGTTATGAATTAAAAGGACAAAAATTCGTTTCCGTAGTTGCCGCCAAAAGAGCTGCTGAAATCGCAAAGGCAGGCGCCCTGGAAGATAAAGTAAAAGTCTGCAAAACACTCATTCTCGGCAGCGAGCTGGAAAATCTGCGCTATAAGCACCCCTTTGTGGAGAAGAATCCGACGGAAAAGGATGGATACTATGTAATTTTGGCTGACTATGTCACGACGGAAGATGGAACGGGGCTGGTGCATATTGCGCCGGGTCACGGCATCGAGGATTATATGTCAGGCCAGAAATACGGACTTGCTATTTATTCACCGGTGGATAATTACGGCTGCTACGACGATACGGTGCCGCAATGGCTCGCAGGCAAGAACGTGCTGGAGGTTGAAAGACAGGTTAACGACAGGCTTGCAGAGCTTGGACTACTTTTTGCCGAAGAAAAGATTGTCCACAGCTATCCGCACTGCTGGCGAAGCAAGAAGCCGGTTATTTTCAGAGCGACAGAGCAGTGGTTCATAAGTGTCGATACGGAGCTGGAGTTAGTTGGAAAGAGTCTTCGAGATATGGCGCTTGAGAGTGTCAGACGCGTAAAATGGATACCGGGCTGGGGACAGAAGCGGATTGAGGGAATGCTGGAGTCCCGGCCTGACTGGTGCATATCGAGACAGAGGAGCTGGGGACTTCCAATACCGGTATTCGTCAATTCGAAAGGTGAGAGTTTGCTAACAAAGGAGTCGGTGCTGGCAGCAGCAAATTATATCGGCCAAAAAGGTTCCGACAGCTGGTTTACAGAATCGCCAAAACAGATACTCGGTGAAGATTTTCAACTGCCGGCAGGTTTCACGTGGGATGACTTGAACAAAGAGGAGAATATTTTTGACGTGTGGTTCGAGTCGGGCTGCAGCTGGTACAGTGTTGCCAAAAAGAAAGGCTGGCCTGTGCCTGTCGATTTGTATCTCGAAGGCTCGGACCAGCATCGAGGATGGTTTCAATTGTCACTGCTGCCGGCGTTAGGTTCAATTGAGACCGAGCCGTTCAAGGCGGTTCTGACGCACGGTTTTACGGTCGATGACGAAGGCAAAAAACAATCGAAGTCACTGGGTAACTACGTAAACGCTCAGCAGGAAGTAGCAAAGTACGGAGCGGATATACTGAGGCTGTGGGTGGCGAGCGTGAACTACCAGGAGGATATGCGGTGCACGGATGAACTAATCGGCAGGACACAAGATTCGTACAGGAAAATAAGAAATACCATTCGTTATCTGCTGGGCAATCTCGACGATTTCGAGCCGGACAAGGATTCGATAGATTACGAGCAGATGTACGATATCGACAGGTGGGCGATGCAGCAGCTTGAGAAACTGAAACAAGAGGTTAGCGAGAATTATGAGAGCTTTTCATTCCACAAGGCGTTTTCGCTTCTGTATAACTTCTGCGTGGTAGAGATGAGCAGCATATATATGGATGTGATGAAGGACCGGATGTACTGCGACGGTGAAAAAAGTGTATCGCGCCGAAGCGGCCAGACGGCGATGTATCATATATTGAGCGGTCTTATAAGGTTGCTGTCACCTATATTAGCACATACAGCCGAAGAGGCGTGGTCTGCGATGAGATTTCGGCCTGAGAACGTCGAGAGTGTGCACCTTGCCACAATGCCGAAAACGGATGAGTCAATCGACCGGCAAGGCCAGGAGGTGAAATGGGAAAAAATAATGCATCTGCGTGACGATATTCTGCGGGTTCTGGAAGGATTAAGAAAAGACAAAAGGATTAACAGCAATCAGGAGGCTTCTGTCATTGTGCACTGTGCAAGCGAGGAAGAATTTAAAGAATTCGAGGATTTCGGCGCTGAAAGAATTGCAGCGGTCTGTATCGTAAGCAAGGTTAAGCTTGTTAAAAGCGGCAGCGGCGAGAGGATGGTAACAGCAGAAAAAAGCAGCTATCAGAAGTGCCAGCGCTGCTGGAACTTATGGGAAAGTGTCGGAAAAAATAAAGAGTATCCGGATTTGTGCAGCAGATGCGTTAAGGTGCTTAAAGCGGTAACGCGCTAACACGATTATACGCAAACGTGGCTAATTAAAAAAATGCAAAAGTAAAAAAGGCCCTTTATTTCGACAGGGCTTTTTATTTTCGGGTATAGTTAAAAATGAACACATCTTTTTTTACATATATTTTACTTGTAAGGTCTGGAAACTTATAACAAAATATATTTAGACCTCGAGCGGAAGAGCAGACTTTGATTAACTTTGATAAAAAAGTTAATGTTCCCGAGAATCAGGTTCGGGATTGTTTTGCGGATTAAGTAAAATTGATAATTGAAAGGAGATTTTTATGGGCTCTAAAAAAAAGAATATATTTATAAGTATGATTTTACTGATTTGCTGCGGAATATCTTCAGCGGACCCGTCTTTGACAATCTATAATCAGAATTTTGCCGTGGTACGCGAGCAGCTCGGCCTGAACCTTAAAAAAGGCCAAAACGAGGTGAAATATAACGACATCACCGCGCACCTCGAGCCGGATTCAGTGATTCTGCGCGACCCGAAAGGCAAAAGAAACTTGCAGATTCTCGAGCAGAATTACAGGGCAGACCCAATTTCGCAGGGACTGCTGCTCTCACTTTACGAAGGAAAAGTAATAGAATTTCTGATGACCGATAAAGACGGCGAAGAAAAGATTGTCAAAGGAAAGATTATTCGCAGCGGTTATGTCCCGCACCAAGCCGGTCTGAACCTGTACGGCTCACAGTACTATCAACGTCAGATGGCTTATGCCCAAGGCCCCGGCACGGGCCAGCCGATTATTGAGGTTGACGGCAAGCTGCGTTTCAGACTGCCGGGCGAACCTCTTTTCCCGTCACTTACGAATGACACCATCTTAAAGCCTACTATCGACTGGAAAATTGTCACCGATAAAAGCGGAAAACTCGATGCCGAACTAAGCTATGTCACCGGCGGAATGAGCTGGGAGGCGGATTACAGTATGCT
>CAZMQF010000032.1:0-17549 GCA_964568365.1 uncultured Pirellulales bacterium
CATTGCGTCGTCGCTGATTTTGCTGCTGTCAAGGTTCTTCAGATTCGCATAGGCATCTTTTAGAATTTTTACATCGAATACCTGCGGTGTCTGGCCTTCATAAAGGTTAGTTCTGTCAACGGTCTGGACGATTGAGCCGTTTTGCACTTTTTTTAATGTTGCGACGACGGGTGCAGCCAGCATAGCCGCTCCGGATTTTTGGGCGGCTGTGATACAATCGTCGAGCCACTGTTTTTTGACACAGCAGCGTACCGCATCGTGGACGGCTACAAGGTCGATATTGTCTTTGACAAGCTCAAGCGCTTTTTGCACAGTTTCGAAACGTTCTGCTCCGCCGAAGCAGATTTTGACGTTGAAAAATTTAAGGTTTGCGCCCCATTTAATCTGTACCATTTCCTCATCTTCGGGCTGAATCGCCAGTAGAATCTGTTTGACATCGTCGCGGTTGTCGAACAGCTCAATGCTTCTTACAAAGACAGCTCTGCCGGCAACATCGACGAAGGGTTTTTTTCTTTTGCCGGGGAATCTGCTGCTTGAGCCAGCTGCACAAATAATTGCTGCAATGTTTTTCGCCATACTAAACAACCTAAAATTTATTGGTTTTTAATAAATAATGGAACACCAGGATAAACTCGAAATCCGAATATCGAAATCCGAAACAATGTTCAAAATATCAAATTACCAAAATTCAAAACGTTGTTTGTTTGGCTTAAGCCCGCTGAAAAGGCAGTTTTGGACATTTGAATTTGTGAAATTCGGATTTGTTTCCACCGTCAGGCGTCCTTCGGAGAATTTCGGATTTAGTGCTTCGTTTTTTCAAAGAACAATAATTTTAAAATTCGATACCGCGTCTGGCCTGGATGCCTTTATCAAACGGATGCTTTATATTTTTCATTTCCGTTACCAGGTCAGCCATATCGAGCAATTCGTCGGTGGCACCTCGGCCTGTCATCACGAGCTCGACTTTCGGGTCTTTGCTGTTGATAATGTCCCTGATATCTTCAAGTCTTGCAAGGTTTTTTGAGAGACAAAATACAATCTCATCGAGTATAATCACATCGTAAAATCTCTTTTGGGCCGTCTCAGCGATCCGTTTAAGAACGTCTGCGATTGCACTTTTGGCCTCGGCGACTTTTTCTTTGTCGTTCAGCGAATTTTCATCCCAGCTTACATCGAGACATTCAACTCTTATTCTAACTGCTCCCAGCTTCAGCGCAAATCGCTCGCCGGTATCGACAGATGGAGGCTTCAGGAATTGATATACTAAGACCTTGTTGTTCTGACCTGCAGCTCTAAGGGCAAGGCCGAAAGCAGCAGTCGTTTTGCCCTTGCCCCGGCCTGTATAAATCTGTACGAGTCCTTTCTCAAGCATACAGCTATAATAAGGCTAAAAACCGGAATTTGGAATCAAAAATTAGAACTACATATTGCCCTATAAACCAAAAGCTGATTCCAACGAAAAAAAACCTTATTTTTCGGGTGGTGCAGGAATTTCCTGACAAAGAGCCTTGGTGGGCAAAAAATCATAACCTTCTTTACATAAGCACTTTACGCGCACTATCAGGTTTTAGGCTGGTTTTAATCAAAAAATTTTCTTATCCTGGAAATATTTCTATTGACAAAAATACAGTAAAAATGGTATCGTAATATTGTATGCGAGGTGGGTAAACTCCTTATAAAAGGGTGTTTTGTGGGATTTTATCTGTCCTTGTAGTAGTAATTTGGCAGAGAGGGTGAAGTGAGAAGGGTGAGTCAAAAGGCTTTGCATGGAAGCCGAGCATGAGGAGTAAGGGTAACTGCAAGATTCCTTCCGCTTTTCCGCCTCTTAATAATAGTTTGTGAAAATTGTTTGAGACTTGTATTCATCTCTGGCAAGGGCTGTTTGGTGTGTTGCCAAACGGAAAATAAAAAGATGGATACTTGTCGAGAGCAGTTTTAAATGTTTGGTTTTTCGTAAACCATGCAAAAGAAGAGTTAGTGAAGTAAGGAGAAGATGATGAAGAAACTGTTAATTCTTATGTTAATTATTACCTTTGCCGGTGCGGCACAGGGAGCGTATTTCGTGGATGACTTCGACCACCTGATGGATGCCGATTGGAATACAATTGACTATCAGGGCTGGTATATGAACCTGATAGCACCAGGGACTTATCCCGGCGACGGTGCGCAGGTTATTGGCGCCTGGGATGGCTATCAGTCGCTACCCGACCCTATTTCAGGCATATCACCAACAATATATGCCTCTAACTGGGTGGATTGTTTCAATGGCAACATGGACCAAATGTGGTCGGAGGACGTACCGCATGCCTGGAACCCGGGCTCTCCTGAGAATACCTTAAACGGTGTACTCAGAATGACAAATAGCGGCGGTGGCTGGGAATATAGCGCGAACAGCGGACCGTTCCTCTATAAGGAGATTACTGGTAACTTTCAGGCAGATGTAGAGGTTGTCGGCTTCGACTACTTGTGGCACAATGCGGGCGGCCTGATGGCACGCCAAGCAAATCCGGGTGACTTAGGTGCTACTGAGAACTGGGTCGCTCTGTGGTTCTTCCCGATGTATGCCCAGGGTAACGTAGCGAAATCCACCACCACGGGCGGCAACACCCTTACCAGAGGGGCAACGGGTTATAATGCTGATGGTTCTACTAATCCGTTTCTGAGACTTGTGCGTGAGGGCACCGCGTTCAAATTTTATACAAGTCTGGATGGCGTTATTTATAACCCACTTACGGTTCCGGATGCTATAGACCCGAACATAATGGTTCCTCTTGTTATTGATCGTCCTGATTTGTCTGCAGAGCTCCAGGTTGGTATCTTTGGGGCCAACTTTACAAATGATTGGGTAGGTACTTACGAGTTCGATAACTTTGTGCTGGTACCTGAGCCGGCAACAATTGCGTTGCTCGGTCTGGGTGGACTTGCATTGATTCGCAGAAAACGCTAAGCTTTCTGTTGTTCAACCAAAGGTAAATTCGAGGCCTGCACAATAGTGCAGGCCTCGTTGTTTTAAATAAAAAAAATTTCCCTCGATATAAAAAGAGATTCAAGACCGGGGAAAATAAAGGCTGGATTCTATATAGATTTTTATATAGTTACAGCCTTGAGTCTTTGGATGGTGTCAAGCTCGCTTGAGCCTTGCTCGCCGGGCTTAAAAGGTAAAGGCTCGGCAAACTGAACGGCTATCTGGCTGAGAAAGTTGTTCACCTTATCAACACGATGCACACTGCCGGAGCGAGTGAAATTGGCAAGGTTAAAGCTGCTATCCGAACTGAAGCAGGGCACGCTGAAGCGAGCCGTTATGGGCTGTCCCGGGTATGGACAGTCCTGGTCCGGGTAACAGGTAAAGGCTGCTGCTGTGCTGCTTACGTCAATCATCTGTCCCTGCAAAAGGATTTCGTTGAAATCCTCTGCGAACCACACCGGCCAGTGATAACGAAGCCTTCTTTCCCTTCTTCGCTCGCTTTTCTGTTTCATTGTTAAATAGCCTTATAAAGACGGTCAGCTTTATATTTGAAAATCGTCAAAGAGAAGAGATTACTTTACGAAAGATTTTAAAATTAGGCACGACTGTGGGCGGTGGTATTTTGAGAGGTCGGACTTATTTTGAGATTATCCAGCATCAAAGCGGCAAATTTTTCTCATCTTTTTTCAGTCATTTATCGCTTTGTTCCTATAATCAGCCAGATTTCAATAATCAAAACAAGATTTTGGTGCAGCCAGAATCGCCTTTAGAGCTAAAGACGTCTGTCAGCCTACAAAACAGGGGAATCTTAACGTATTTTTTTTCTATTTTTTGCGCAGAATTCGCCCATCAGCTTCATTGCTTTATTGAGCTTATCGGGTGAGCCGTCCATTTTCACGAAGGCATCGACAAGCTCCAGAAGCTCCGGGGCCGGTTCAAGGAAGCCATATCTATGGGCTGTATTGAGGATAGCGGCGTCAAGTCCGTATTCCATAGCCTTTGCCGTATAAGCCCTGCAGACGCCGATTTTTCGGCCGGGAAGGTCGCGGACGCTGTTGCTGACCCCAAGAGAGAAATGGGCTTTTTTCATTCTGCGGTCGTTTTTGATTTTTTTGATGGTCTGAAAAGCGCGATACGTATAACCCGGCACACCCGGCTCCATCGGCATATCTATAGCTAAAGGAAAGACAGTAGAGTCAAAGAAAATCTCTTCGGTCTTAAAACCATATTTATCGACAGCCGAGTCGAAAAGACGCTTCGCAAACGAGAAAAGCTCGTCGATAGAGTGCGAACCGCCTGGGCCGGTCGGTTTTTCTTCGCTTACCAATAATCCGATGAAACCGAAATCATAATCCTTTTTCAGGGCAAACATCTTATCCATCGTATAGACCTTGATGGAGTTCAAAAGAGGTTTGCCGACAGATTCGTCTGTGTTGTACCATTCCTTCAAGCCGGCGAGCAGGACATCGTCGTTGCTGCTGTCCACGCAGACGGGGATACCTCTGCCCCATTTACGTACCAGCTTGACGTATTCTTTTGTCATATCGACAGCGAACTGCGGGTCATCTTCACCAAAGGCGTCGAGATTAACCTCGATATAGTCGGCACCTTCTTCAACCTGGGACTCAATCAGGGCGCGAATATAATTCAACGGCCCGGACTGTTTTGTATATGCGTCAGGGCCAAGCTCAGCCAACTGCTTCATTATCCTGCCGGTCTTCGGTATCGATGCGTGAATGACCTCGCCAATGTAGATTATGGGATTCTTAATCGTATGGTCTCTGGCAAACAGATAATTCAGAACCGAAGCTGTATGTTCCAGCTCGGGCTTACGTGGTTTGTTTATCGTTGCGCGCAGGCGCTCAATGCCATTTTTTTCTGCAGCGGCCGCCTCATATACAGACTCGCCGACGCAAATCCGCTCGAGATTATTTCCGCAGTAACCGTCAACGGTGGCATCTCCGCAGGGGACGTTATCAAGTCCCTTTTCGCATTCGCCTATCGTACAATATCCAAAGTTCTCAGGCAGGTAGCAATCGCCGCATTCCTGGCACTCGAACATAAGGTACTTAACGGCCTTCTCAGATGCATTAAATGATTTATAAAAGAAGCCTGAGCCTTTCTTTGTTCCCAGGGCAGACATCGCCGCCCTGAAACACCTAAAGCCGGTGTAACGGTTATCAAGAATCGTACGATGCAAAAAGTTAAAGACGCGGTGTCTGAACTTTTTTCGATATTTTTTGAGCTGGACTCTTCGGCCGGTGTCGTCATAAAGATAGAAGCCGTTTTTTTTCGGCCAGTAAAGGTTGTCCTTAAACTGCTCCCAGCCGTCGCCTATCTGTGCAGCCCTGTTTAAGATGCGGCTGAAACTATCGAAGCTTTGAACACCGCCGATATCGACGCCGGCAGCCCCGAGGGCCTTATACATCGCTACCTGCTGGGCAGCCCGCTCTATGTGGTCGTCGAGAGTTTCCGCATATAACCTGGAGAGCAGCTCATCACTTACGAAACAGCCCATCAGTTTTATATGGTGCATCAATCTGGGTGCGGCGGTGGTTGTGCTCAAAAGATATACGTTGCCGATAACGGGCACATCGATTTTGTTTTCCTTTAAGTACGTGAACAGGTCTGCTGATTTTTTCCAGTCCCAGCCCATCTGTGTTATGAAAAAGTCTGCACCGCATCTGATTTTCTTTTCCATTTTGTAATACTGCTGCATTTGTGAGGCTTCGGTATATTTGAAGGGAGAAACTGCCGCACCTGGGTAAAACTGAAACACGTTGTTAATATTCTCCGGCCTGCATTTGATGTACTGCTGGTTATTCATATACCTTATGAGGTTGAGCAGGCCTGGTGAGTCAAGCTCAAAAATTTTCTTTGCAGTTGTCGGTTTATCACCTGTAAGTGCTAAAACGCTTTCAGCACCGGCCTTTTTGAATCCCATAAGAGAGCTTAGAATGGCGATGCTGTTCTGGTCTTTGCAGGTGATATGCGGGACAAAATCGAGCCCACAGAGCAAATCTTTGTTCTGCAGCTCCCGGAGCACTTCCGAAGGCTCTATATTGGCTACGCCTGACGGATTTTGAGGACTTGTTATTGCGACGAAATCAAATCCTGGTGGTATTGCAGGGTCAGGAGCTTTCTTGTAATCCTGTAAGAACTTTTCTATGGGTGTAAAATTGAAGCCCGGCCCGGCAGCCAGCTCAGCCAATACGGTAAAGCGTTGTCTGCTTTTGAGCTTCTCGTTCAGCCTTTTTTGGTCGCTTCTCAAATAAATCTCCTTTCAGACTCAGGAAATACCGTTTTATATCATAGCTGTAAAATTTACTCGACTGCATTAAGCGAAATCCTGCCTGGTTTTGCTCAGATTGTATAATCTGAAAGCTGAAAGCTCAATATCTATTTATGACCTTTTACGACAAAGACTTACGTGGTTTCAGCCAGCTTTTTTACTAATACTTTGGCATACGAAAGCTTGGGACAATAAGTTTGATAGTTATCAAACATTGTGGATAACCTGTTGAAAACCCAATAGCAGTTTCCCTAATTTATCTTAAGAAAGCTAAACATATTTTCTTGAGCAACTTTGTCTACTTATTTCGATTATCTTTCTTCGATTTCAATATTTTTCGTTAAAAACACATAAGTAGCTGTGATAAAAGGGCTTACGTTCAGGTAGCGAGCCGGCTTACAAGGTTGGCTTTATAAGGGGTCAACTCGGCCGAGAAAAGCTGAGTGGTAATAAAAATGTGGTTCTCAGATGTAATAAAATTTTAACTTTCGTGGATAATTTGAAAATCAGGCATAAAATTCGCTATGAATCGTCAAAAAAATACCTCCGCAAAGGCCAAAAAACGCTATATTCAATACCTCAAAAAAAACCTTATTTTATCATCAAAAAGAGGCATCAAGGGCAGTAAAGAGGTTTAGCTGCCCTTTTCGCGAACAATATCTACCTTATAGCTTTTAGAATTAGCCGAAACAGGCAGTCTGAATATTAGTTCCACACCATCTTCGATTGTTTTGTTCTCGATGACCTTACCGTCCATCTTAACTGTGTATTTACCGGCGGCCAATCCTGAAAGGCGTATATCCGTTGTATGATTCGAGGCGGCCCTGTTCTCAAGGATGAAACTTATCCTGTCCAGCGAATCGCTTACCACCACAGCCTTATCTTTTGCGAAGCCGTCGCGCTCCAAAAGCATAGAAAGGTGCTGACCGCCTTTTATTATATGAAAGCGCTGGCGCAGGCCGTCTCTCGGAATGACTTCTATTGCGTCTTTTTTCTTTGTCAGCAGGCCGCCATAAGCAAATAAACCGAAAATGGGGTCATCGGCAACAATAGCCGCAGAGGTTCTTACAGCTGCGTTATAGCCGACGTCTTCCTCGGCGCTATAATACCAGGAGCCCCTTGCGTTGGATTTGCCGAGCCAGCCCCTGGCATAACCGGCAGGTTCAAAACCGCCGCCTGCACCACCGTCATTTTCCAGGCCGGGGTACCAGTAGCCGTAATTCGATTCCGGCGTGCCCGAATTCATAAGTGCCCAGGCACTAAGATAGGAGGCATAAGCCAAACGTAAGTATTGAAAAGGGTCTTTGGCATAATAAAGTGCATAATCAACAATCGACCAGCCACCCATATGCGACATATAGCTTAGGCAGTAGCTCATACTGCCCATGGCCCGAAAGTCGCTGCCGAGCATATAATAAGCGGTTTCGAGCCAGCCGCGGCAGGCGATATTAAGCCGGAGCTGCTTTTCAGTAAATTCGTTTACGTCCTCGGCTTTAACTTTAAGCGTTGAATCTTTTTTATTGAGATTTTTTCGGGCGTATTTCGCAAAGGCGCCGGTTGATTCAAAGCCTGTCGAGTCAAAAGGAAACTCCGAGCCGAAAAGATACGGGTCTTCATTGATGAAATGCTCGACCTTTTTCTCCCAGTGCTTTCTAAGGTCGGCGGCTTCTTCGGTTTTAGCTTCATCGTCGAGGGCTTTTAAGAGGTCGTTGATTATGACCTCATTCATTGTTCCCGTTTCATAAGCCGACCAGCGTCGAACAGCCAGAGGTACCGTGAAATAGGCTGTGGCGGTTTTATATGACCGTGTAAGGTACTGGTCTTTTGTCAATTCGGTTTTTATCTCAGGATAGAACTTGGCAATCTGGTACATTCTGTAATAGAGCAGTACGATATGCGGATAATCATAGATTCTCCATATATGTTTTTTTCCGTTTATTCCCTCATCGGCGCTGTCGCGGTTTACTTTCCAGTTCGGAATTCCGTAAATTGCGTAAGGGTATTGCTCTTCTTCTGTGCATTGCATCCCGCCCCAGAGATAGTGCTTGATATAGTAATCGACGCTTTCGATCTCGGCCTGATTTGGGAAGAAGACGTTTTTGGAGGCGATGAAAGCGGGGCGGGCGTTGCCGGCATCGTCGCAGGCATCTGTCAGCCAGCTCGACAGCCCGTCGCGGTCGTCGGCGCTTCGCAGGATGAGGTTTTTC
Source organism: uncultured Pirellulales bacterium (assembly GCA_964568365.1). Taxonomy (GTDB): domain Bacteria; phylum Planctomycetota; class Phycisphaerae; order Sedimentisphaerales; family Anaerobacaceae; genus CAYLMG01. The sequence goes on from CAZMQF010000032.1 coordinate 8,465, forward strand.
ATATCCCAGTCGCTGTAAACGCCGTTATACCATTTATTAGGGTCGCGATGCTGGTGTTTGTTGACGAGAAAAGCCGAGCGTTTTTTTATCAGGGTCTCCAAAGGCTCGGTTGCGAAAAATTCGAGTACCATTTTTTTATCTTTATCATAATTTACGGTAATGAGATTTTCGCCGAGCTTTGAAAAAGTCAGCTTGTAAACGTGGATGTCTTTTTTCTTTTCGCCGAGGTATTCGATTTTTGTTTTATCGGGATGCTCCGGCTTTATGGAGTCGATTTTGTTTTTTGTCCGCAGGGCGAGGAGTGCATAAAGGTCGGTGGGGACGGTCATTCCGGGGACGACGTTAATATCGAATTTACCTTGTTCGTAAAGCTTCTGCCGAACGCCGTCATAGCCGTCGGCCCAGCGGAATCTGAAGGTATAGCTTATCTCGTCAGAGTTTTTGCCTTTCGGTGCCAGAGTTGCGGAAGTATTGTCCTGGCGCCAGTTGCCGCCTGTCTGACGCATCTGCTCTGCTCTTGCCTTCGAGTGGACATAGGGACAGAAGAGTCTTCTTCTTTCCGGGCCGGTGTCAAAATATTCGAATTTTGCATCTTGTTCGGGTGTCATCAAAAGATAAGGCGGTTCGGCATTGGTCCGCATCCAGAAGACAAATGAGCCGTTGCCCGAAGTGAAGTTGTGTCTTATCAGCCTCTTGTTATATGTTGTATTTTTGTCCCAGACGTAGCGTGTATTAAAACGCAACGGCAGACCGACGGCACCGACTTCAAGCTGTTTGTCGGTTAAATTTTTTATCTTCACGGTCCACAGAAGGGCATCGTCTTTCAGCTCGAAAGCCGATGTTACTTTCAGCTCTTTGGCTAATTGTTCAGCCAGCCGGCGGCTTTGGCGCTGCAACTTTTCGTCTTCATCGTTCTGGACGCGCCATTCGTGGATGCCGCCGAGAAAGTCTTCGTAAAGCTCGAGCTCCAGCCGAAGTGCGGAGGTTTTGACCGGCTTGAAAGTCACTCGGTTGAATTTGTCTATCGCAACGGTGTACTCATCGTGGTTTTCAACCTCTTTGAACTCATCGTCGGTTTTGTATAAAAGCCGCCAGGATTTCGGGACACGGTAAGGGCCGTCTATATTATGGTCGTCGAACCAGTAAACTTCCACCGCGCTGACTGTAACTGGCTTTGGGAAATCGTATTGTGCCCACTGTTTTGTTTGTCCCCTGGTTCTCCAAGCCAGAAAGCCGCTTGCCCTGTTGCTCGAATCCTCTATGTAGGCTCCGTCATTCAAGGTGTAAACAGCCCTGCTGCGTACGGACGCACTCGGCCTTGCCTGCGAAATAAACGAATCGATTTGGATGCCGACATCGTATGAAGCTCTATTTTCCTGAACCTTTTGGAGCTTTGCCTTATGAATACTTTTGTAGTCATTGCTGTCATTAGTTTTGTAGCTTACAAAAACATCGGCGATATTATTTCTGTCGAGGATGAAATCTGTGTCATAGACGTCATTGGGTCGTTTGAGGCTTTTGAGGCCGTCATCATCGAATATGAGGATGAAATTCTCATTCGAGATTGTCTGCTCTGCGGAGCACAATGCTGAAAGAACAAAAAGGACAAACAAATAAATTGTAAACGGAGATTTTTTCATTATCGGAACCCACCAACTTTTTTTGAAAAAATTGTTTTAAGAATCTATTTAGATAACTGCTCTTACTTCAGGCGCCACTCAAAAATCCCTGCCGAAAAATCCTGCTGCATCTGCAGCTCGAGGCGAAGAGCATCAGTTTTGACCGTTTCAAAAATCACCCTGTTAAATTTATCCTTTTCCAGGCTGAAACCGTGGGGTGTCCAGACATCCTTCCATTCGCCGTTTTTTCTGTATTGAATCTTCCAGCTTTCAGGGAGGTGATTTTCGTCGTCCTCGAGCCAGTAAACCTCGACAATGCTCGGCTCGTAAATCTTTCCAAAATCATACTGCAGCCACTCGGTTGAGCCTTTCCTGGGCAGGAAGGTAAAGACAGGAAACGATGTGTCAGAGGAGCTTAACGGGACAAGGCCGTCATTGACAGCCTCTATGCCTATTCCTTTTTCAGATGAGCTTACTATACTGGTCTCGGCAATAGAGGGGATGCCTGCAGGCTCGACGGCGTTTTCTTCTCTGGCAAGCCATACGGCCATCTCGGCGCTTCCTCTGTGTGACCAGGCATAATACGGTATCGCCTGAAAATTTTTCTTTTCCTTAACGATGGTCTGCTCGTTGTCGCTTTTTTCCAGCCGGTAAGCCTGGCCAATGCCTTTTATAACTTCGACGCCGTTTAGAAGGTTTGGCCGAAATTGAGCTTCAAGCTTTATCTGGTCTTCCAGCAGCAAATTCAGGACCCGGCCATCCTCTACATCAGGCGCTTCCACACAGTAAACAACAGGCCCGCGCTGCAGTGCGACGCGGCCTTTATCCTCTACAACTTTCTCATTTGCCAGCAGGCGCCTGACGGGCATCGGCAGGGTGAATTCAATTACGTCGCCCTTTTCCCAGCGAAGAGCAATACGCGCAAAACCCTTATCCATATCAAAAGTAACAGGGACACCGTTAACCTTAAGGATTAGCTGCTCATCATTGTACTGCATAAATCTGTACAAATTACTCGGCAGCGGTTTGTTCCGCGACCAGCAGGGTATTCGAAGGCACATTGTAAAATTCGCTGACTTTTCAGGCTCGACCATAATCCTGACCGCACCATTCCAGGGGTAGTTTGTCAGCTGTTTTATCTGCACTTTTCTGCCGCCAAGCTCAACGGTTGTCTCGCTTGTAACGAAGAGATTGACGTAAAACTCATCGCCTCGCTTCGCATAGACATAGCCCGGCAGTGAGGCCATAAACCGAGTAATATTACCCGGACAGCAGGCGCAGACAAACCATTCGCTTCGAGCGTGCTGTCCCCGTGACGCGAGTGCATTAGGGTAGAAAAACAACCTGCCATCCATCGAAACACCGGAAATTAATGCGTTATAAAGCGTCCGCTCAAGCACATCAATATATTTGGCGTCGGCGTGCAGCAGAAACATCCTCTGATTCCAAAAGACGTTTGCTATGGATGCACACGTTTCACAATATGCACTCATATTCGGCAGGTCGTAGTCGGGGCCGAATCCTTCTATCGACGGGTCCGAACCCAAGCCACCTGTTACATAGAGCTTTTTGCCGACGACGTTGTCCCAGAGCTGGTCCAGCGCTCTTATATAATTTCTGTCACCGTTCAATGCCGCTACATCGGCCATTGCTGAATACATATAGCCTGCCCGGACGGCGTGACCTACGGCCTCGTCCTGGTCAACGACTTTTTTATGCGTCTGCGAATACTCGTCGCCGCCGGGTCCGCGTTTATCCAGAAAGAACTTTGCAAGATGCAGATATTTTTCCTGTCCCGTTGCCTCGTAAAGCTTGACAAGGCCGAGCTCTATCTCCTGATGTCCGGGAGTTGTTTCGTTTTTGCCGGGCCCGAAAACTTTGCACAATAACTCGGCATTTTTTATTGCAACATCAAGCAGATTGCGCTTGCCCGTGGCGTAAAAATGTGCCGCTGCCGCCTCGTACAAATGCCCCATATTGTAAAGCTCGTGACTGTGTCCTGACAGGTTCACCCAGCGTTTGTCTCCCAGCCGCCATTTCAAAGTCTCTGATTTATTCGTTCTCGCAGTGTACAGGTATCCGTCATCCTCCTGCGCCGCAGCAATCAATTTGATAAGGCCGTCAACGTAGTTATCAAGTGCGGGGTCCGGCTGGACGCTCAAGGAATAGCTTGCGCCCTCAATAATCTTATATACATCCGTATCATCAAAGGGATACACGCCTTTGTGCTGGCCTTCTTTTAAGCCGCCCGCGATTGCGAAATTATCTATACGGCCTGTTTCTTCACATTTTTTGAACGCTGCAGGTATGGTAACTTTTCTGTTTGTCTCTATCCGGCGTGACCAGAAGTCATCGCTTATCTTAACATCTGTAAAAGGTATCGGTTTCATTCTTTCGTCTGCTCCACTAACAGCCCTTTTCTTTCCGCAGCCGTTCAAAATGACAAGTAAAGTAAAAGCAAAAATTCCCATCCCCAAACCTTTGAACAAAATACCCGCTTTCATATTCCAATCCTTTTATCTGTCTGTGCTGCTCTGTTATTGATCTGTTTTTTTATCACAAAGAATAAAAAACAACAAGCGTAAAAGCGAACTTTGAACACTAAAGCTGAAAAATCATTTCTGCTCAAATGAGACGATTTTCTCTTTTAACCTCTGACACGCCGTCTTTGGGTTCTCGGCTGCAGTAACAGCCCTGCATACCGCTATTGCTTTCGCACCGGCCTTTAATACTTCTTCGACATTCTCGATGTTTATCCCGCCAATGGCAACGTGGCCGATACCGGTTCGCTGGAGTATTTTAATGCCCTGCGAAACGTAATCCAGACCAACCGCCTCTGCGGTCGGCTTGGTCGGGGTCGAGTGTACAGGGCCGAGACTGACGTAATTAACACCTTCATCACACGCTGCTTTTAATTGCTGCGGCGAATGTGTGCTTTTGCCGATAATCAAAGGCCTGGCTGCAAGCTTTCGTGCGGCGTGAGGCGGCAAATCGTTCTGGCCGAGATGAACGCCATCAGCTCCTGCCGCTGCCGCGACATCGGCCCTGTCGTTTACGATGCTGAGGACACCGCCGCTGTTGCAGATTTTGACAAACTCGACAGCCATCGCATAGAGTTTGTCATCCTCAGTAGATTTTGCTCTAAGCTGAATGCAATCGGCGCCGCCGGCTACGCAACTCTGGGCTATTGAGAAAACCTCAGCAGGCAAATTGCTTGTAATAACAACGTACAATCGAATCTTTCCAAACTTTTCTGCTGCATCGCCGAACAAGACTATATCTTTCTCAAGGGTGTAAGAGCTGTACCGCAAGTTCTCGATTACTGCTGCTACTGCCGAATCAATCGGTGAAATTGTCTCGGCTAATACTCGCAGGGCTTCTGCAAGCCGTCTGCAGGCGGCGGTGAAACTATCTTTTAAGTCAGCTTTTCGAAGCTGCTTATCCACCACCTGGCCGATGCCAACATCGCCGGCTGTGTCCCTGCTCGAAACGAGGCCAATTGCATCCAAACGGCCGACGGCGGCGCAAAGCTGATGACGAAGCTGCTTCGCCCTCGCAGTTAAAGGGCTGGAATTCAAATAAAATCTGCAGTACTCTTCGATGAGGCGAGCCGCTTCCCTTGCCCTGTTGAAATTGGCATCAATAATTCTGTAGGCAGCCCGTTCCATAACGAAAAGGATTATACCCCCTTGATATTCTGTTGAATAGTTAAAAGTCAACACTGACAGACGATACACACAGTTAGAAGGTAATACGCGAAAAGGCCCCAGTTAGAGGAGCTAAAATAGCAGTAAAAACGGAGTCGCTCTCCTCCGAAACGACCCCGTATTTTTCCCCAACAGAGCCGGCGAGCCGGCTCTGTTTGTTCCTGAAATCGGGCGGCATCATCCTCCTCCAAATTAGGTACTTTTTGGAAGTCCGCCCAATATCATTGACCAAAGAGCCGAAATAAGAAGATGTGCAAAAGATATGCCAACAGGAGGTTGCGCTGTCAAAACTTTCTGACAAAGTTACTTAACAGCCTTAAAATCAAATATTTATATTTATATGTATAATTGAAGCTCTAAAATGATGCGGACGACGTATTTTAACACCACGTTGCTTTTTGGCAACACAGCTGCTTTATAATCGATTTAAGTTTACTTATATAGGACTTAAAAAATAGCTATCAGTGCTTTTTCATCATCCGTTTATAAAAATCAACACTCTCGTAAATAAAAATAAACACAACTACTGTCTTACAGCTGCTTTTTACAATCCCCAGGCTTTAGCAAAGGCTTTGAAACTGCGGTCGTATGTTTTTTCAACTTCATCGGGGAAGCAGCAGGCTGGAAGCTCTTTTGCAGACAAGTGATACTGCATACATTCGCAGCAGAGGCCTTTTTTGCTGCAGCCGGGATAAGAACAGTTACAATTTTTCAGATTCTTTTGCTTGTTGCATTCCATAGTGTTTACTCCTTTGATGTAACTTTATGAATTCCTGCTGACCGCTTTCGCGGGGATAAGCTTCGCAGGAATGACGGATAAAGTCAAAAGACACTTTCAGTTAATTTATAAACTTCTGTTGCACATTCGGCACATCGGAAGTTTTTGTTCATTTTTTTTTGCTGATTTGAGCCAGAAAAGAATCCAGATACCTGCTGTCAGGACGGTTAATATTTATATAAGCTTAACATATTTGTTCGACGGCACTGAAAATTAATAAAAAATATGCTCGCCGATTTTATAATGATAAGTATAACCGAATTTTATGTGAAATGTAATTCGAGAATATCTTTGTCATTCAGGACGTGGTCTTTCGGAGCGTTTTGGCCGTCGTAAACACCTGTCCCCCATATTCTTGCTGAGCTGAATTTTTCTGCGAGCTCACGGTGAATGGCGTTGGCGAGGTCCATAACGGTAGAGCCTGCCGGCAGAGTGAAAGGCTCGGTTAAATCCGCTTTTTTGCCGGGCGGTTTGGTATAAACGCGAATGATATTCGAGAGTTTGAAGAGCTCTTGAGCAAGTGTATCGATGCCTTCGAGTGTTTTTGTTGAGGTGACAATAACAGGTAAGCTGTGTTTGGAGATTTTTTTTAGGTTTTCGAGGGCGTTCGATTTTGCGATGTCAGCTTTTGTGCAGAGATAAAAAGCAGGTTTGCCCAGGCGGTTTCCGGCTGAATCAGCTGCGGGCGTATCTTCATCAATGAGCAGATTTCTTGATTCGAGAAAATCGAGCAGGATGTTCAGCTGTTGTTCGATGTTTTCTGACAGGTCGATGACGATTGCGATGAGGTCGCAGTTTCTGTAAACTCCGACCTGGCCTGGCGTGACGAAATCTGCGGTGACAGGGGGGGTGTCGATGAGCTGAATCTGGATGTCCTCGAAGCGGACCATTCCGGGGACGGGAGCGTTTGTGGCGAACGGGAAGTCCGCGACATTGACTTTGGCATTGGTCAGGCTTGCGACAATTGAGCTTTTTCCGCAGTTTGGTGTCCCTATCAGGGAAATCTGGGCGGCACCTGTTTTGGGGATGTAGAAGATGTCTGTAGTTTTTGCTTTGACTGTTTTTTGGGTGGCGGCTTCTTTGAGTTTTGATAGTTTTCTTCGCAGGTCGGCCTTTAGGTGGTCGGTGCCCTTGTGCTTGGGCATAACGGCGAGCATACGCTCGAGAGCGAGGATTTTTTCCTCGTAAGTGGCCGCCTCGCGGTACCACTTTTCAGCCTTGAAATATTCCGGTGTTAAATTAGCTGGCATATCTCGAAGAAATCCGAAATTCGAATATCGAAATTCTAAACAATAAAAAAAATCCAAATATTAAATGTTCAAAAAAACGTTACTTACTCTTGCGTAGTATTGAGCCAAATATGTTCATTAGTTCGGTTGCCTCCTGTTTTAGTTCCCCTCGCTCAAGTTCAAGCTTGGAATCACCCTTCGTATCCACCAGTCTGAGCCAGTATCTTCTCTCTTTGGTTTCCTTACGACATATCTTTATGCGCATTATAAAATCTTTCTTACTCAATGCCTCATTGGCTTCAATATAGTTTGCTCCGACCGAACCTGACGCATTTACAAGTTGCCTGGAATCCTCAATATTCGCCAAAGTTTTCGGCAGCTTCTTCACAAATTCTCTGACTCTCTGAGCGAATCGAAAAGTTCGTTCTTCGAGGTCATATTGTTTTGGGCTTTGATTTTCGCTCATTTGCCTCAGTTTTGTATTTCGGATTTCGTGCTTCGGATTTCACTGACTTTCTTATATAAAAATCAAGGATTAAGTTTTTATTCTGCAACTTTCTTTGCGACCATATCTCCTACTTCGGTTGTTGAATATCCCATTTTTCCTGCGGCAAGGGATTTGAGCTTATTGCCTGTTACAAATTTGACCGCTGTCTCAATCTTTTTCGCAGCTTCGTCCTCGCCGAGCGTCTCGAGCATCATTTGCATAGCACAAATAGCAGCGAGAGGATTGATTACGCCCTTGCCGGTATATTTCGGGGCGGAGCCGCCGATGGGCTCGAACATACTGACACCTTCCGGGTTGATATTTCCGCCTGCGGCGATACCCATACCGCCCTGAGTTATTGCGCCGAGGTCGGTTATTATGTCACCGAACATATTGCCTGTCACCAGCACATCGAACCATTCGGGATTTTTGACCATCCACATACAGCAGGCATCGACGTGATAATAGTCCCTTCTGATATCGGGGTAATCTTTTTGTCCCATTTCGTGGAATGCTCTTTCCCAGAGGTCGTAAACAAAAGTCAGCACATTTGTTTTTCCGACAAGGCCGAGGGTATTTTCATTGCTTAGGCCGCGAGCTTTTTTGCCGTGTTTTTTTGTGTACTCGAATGCATACCGCAGGCAGCGGTCGACCTGAAAACGGTTATAAACCGAGGTTTGTATTGCTACCTCGTTCGGCGTTCCTTTCATACTGAAGCCACCTGCGCCGGTGTAGAGGTCACCTGTGTTTTCGCGGATGACGGTGTAATCGATGTGTTCTGGGCCTTTATCCTTTAATGGACAATCGACGCCGGGATAGAGTTTTACCGGCCTTAGATTTATATACTGGTCGAGCTCGAAACGGGCCTTGAGCAGGATTCCCTTCTCGAGGATACCGGGTTTTACATCCGGATGGCCGATAGCGCCTAATAGAATCGCATCGAATTTGCGAAGCTCATCGACTGCGCTATCTGGCAGTGTCTCGCCGGTTCTCTTGTACCTTTCTCCGCCGAAATCGAAGTCGGTCAGCTCAACTTTGAAATTAAATTTGTCAGCGGCGGTTTTTAATACCTTAACAGCCTCAACAGCAACTTCAGGTCCGGTTCCATCACCGCCGATTACTGCGATTTTGTAACTTTTTGCCACTTTAGTTCTCCTTGTCGTAGAGGTTATTTTATTTTCTTTTTTATATGTTCGAGCAGTCCGCCGGCATTTATGATTTCAAGTGCGAAACGGGGGAGCGGATTAAATTTTATAGTAATAGCA
>CAZMQF010000032.1:17559-18581 GCA_964568365.1 uncultured Pirellulales bacterium
GCAGTATTTTTGTTTTTTACAAGTCCATTTTTAAAATCAACTTCCAGCTCGTCGCCGTTGCTGATTTTATCGATTGCATCCGCTGACTCAATCAGATAAAAGCCGTTATTGATTGCGTTGCGGTAGAAGATTCGTGCGAAGCTTTTTGCAATTACAGTTTGGATGCCTGCGCCTCTTATAGCCCAGACTGCGTGCTCACGGGATGAGCCGCAGCCGAAATCGTCGCTGGCGACAATTACGTCACCAGCCTTGACCTTATTGATAAAATCAGCGTCTAAATTTTCCAAACAATGTTTTGCGAGCTCAGCTTCGTTATCGGTATTCAGATAACGAGCAGGAATTATTTCGTCCGTATTTATATGGTCTCTTTTGTAAACATGTGCTTTTGCCATAATAAATCCTTATCGCTCAAATCCTAAATTCTAATCTCTAAATACTAAACAAGCACAAAATCCAAATAATAAATGTTCAAAACATTATTTACTTTTAGTTACAATCGAGCCGAAAATATGCGTAAGCTCGCTGGCTTCATCTTCCAGTTCTTTCCTTTCCCTATCAAGCTGTTTATTTCCGCCGGTGTCGACCAGTCTGAGCCAATACCGGCTTTCTTTTGCTTCCTTGCGGCATATCTTGGCCCGCATAATAAAGTCTTTCTTGCTTAGTGCTTCATTTGCCTCTATATAGTTTGCTCCGATTGAACCCGACGCTTTGACCAATTGCTTTATATCCTCTATGTTAGCCAAAGTTTTTGTCAGCTTTTTCACAAACGCTCTGACCCTCTGCGCGAACAGCAATGTCCTTTCTTCCAGGTCATATCGTTTTGAATTTTGTTTTTCTGTCATTGTAGTTTGTTTAGAATTTAGAATTTAGATATTAGGATTTCAATATATATTTTCTCGGGTCTGTTAATTTTCCTTCGATAGCGGCTGTTGCAGCGGTTGCGGGGCTGGCGAGGTAAACTTCGCTTTTTGGATGGCCCATTCTGCCGACAAAGTTTCTGTTTGTTGTGCTGACGCACTTTT
>CAZMQF010000033.1:0-18551 GCA_964568365.1 uncultured Pirellulales bacterium
TACTTGCCAAAATCAACGGCGCCATCGACGGCACGCTCGATTTTTCCTCGCTTGAGATGAGCTGGCGACGGGGCATCGGTATAAAAGAGCTCAAATTCATTGACGGCACAGGCCGCTTTCTGGTTAATGTTAAAAAAATTCAGACAAGGCCGCATTATTTTTCTTTACTCTCAGCCGCACCTTCATTCGGCAGGACGCTTATTGATGAGCCGGACGTCGATATAAATCTTAAAAAACCTTTTACTGAAAAAACCAAAGCAGATGTGCAAGGAAACGCAGACCGTAAAAAAGTTATCCTGCCCGTAAAAGAAATCGACCTGGCCGTCAATAACGGCAGCCTCAAAGTAACCGACCAATCAGGACAAAAAACAGAGCTCGACAGTATAAACTCAAAGCTGGACCTTAAGCCTGCAGGCAAACAGACAAGCTTCGATATAAATCTGAGTTTGTCAAATCAGGATAAACAATCAAAAGTCAGCGCTCAGGGCCAGCTCACCCCCAAAAAACAGACCGGCTGGTCTTTAGAAGGAGCAAAAGGGAGCGTTACTGTTGAGTTTAATGACCTGGATATCGAATCCTTGGGCCCGTTTTTTGCCCTGGCAGGTGTGGATGTCCAGGCAAAAGGCACAACATCGGCAAAGCTCTACACTGAAATCAAAGACGGTCGAGTTGAAAAATTTAGTGGTTCCATCAAGGCTGACAACTTCGACGTAGCAGGGCCAATACTTAAGGGCGACAGGATACAGACCAATACTTTGGATGTAAATGTAAAACTCGCCCGACAGCGGGAAATGATAAATATCGAAAACTGTGACATCGATGCCGATTGGTTAAAAGCACAGGTAACGGGAACTGTCCCGACAACATTCGCCTCTCTTGAAGAGTTTCTCAATTCCGACTCGGACCTTCAGGCGGATTTCGATTGTCAGGTAGGAGCCGTCCTTTCACAAATGCCCGCCACTTTCGGTATCAAAGAAGGAATGCAAATAACTTCCGGCTCGCTGAAAGGTAATGTCAAAACATCGACACGACAGGACAAAAGGGGTATTGAAGGACAGGCAAATCTTGTCGGCCTGGCAGGAATAGTCGATGGAAAAAATGTGTCCCTGTCTCAGCCCGTGGCGATAGCCGCCAATGTTACTGCTGATGACCAGATGATAAGACTTGATAACCTGGATGTATCGGCTGCTTTCGCGAAGCTCAATTGCAGCGGAACAGATAAACAGCTCAACTTATCAGCCGATGCAGATTTATCTAAACTTCAAGCAGAGCTTGGACAATTCTTCGATTTCAAAGGTTATAAAATAGCGGGTGTAGTCAGCGAACAGGGGAAAGTAACCATTGATAAAGACAAAATTGGTTTTGCAGGTTCTTCACAGGTTACACAATTCGGCCTCACCTCAAAGAAGACAACTGCAATCGAGCCTGAAGCAGATATTGTCTTTGATTTGGAATATAGGAAAAATGACGGCATCCTGGCAATCAGCAAACTAAATACTACTGCTGCTCTCGGCAAAATAAACATAAAAGATTCAGTCATTGTCATAAATAAAGAATCAAAGAAGCAGTCGCAAATAAACATCTCTGCCGAGTCACTTGACCTTCAAAAGCTCAGGCCTTTCGCAGTAATGTTTACTTCTTTACCCGAAGAAACGAAACTGGCTGGAATTGCTCAGTCGGATATCCTGATAACCCGCAAAAACGACGATTACGAAATCAAAACAGATAATACAAAAATTAAAAATATAGTAGTCGGCTATCCCGGACGAAAAGACTTCGTTCAGAATGAGGCTCTACTTGTTGCGAATGGCAAATTCAATCTTAAAGAAAAGACGTATGCAGTCAATGCCGGATTGACCGGTCTGATAAATATCAAAGGTGGTTATGAGTCAAGTCTGGATGGTAATACAAGAAATGTAAAAGGACAGGCTGATTTAGAATATAACTGGTCATCGCTAAGCACAATCACAGCAGCTTACCTTCCGAAAGACCTGACAATTGAAGGTCAAAGGAAAGACTCAATTGAATTTTCATCACAATATCCTGCCGACAAACCGGATTTACTTTTTGCGAACTTGAACGCCAATATCAATTCAGGTTTTGAAAAACTCCGATATACCGGAATCAATCTGGGAAAGACAGAGCCGAAAATCGAAATCGAAAAAGGCCTGCTGAAAATCGAACCAATTACTACTATCGCAAATAACGGCAAATTAAATTTTGCCGCGCAGGCTGATTTAAAAACAAAGCCGGTCCTTCTTAAAACAACAGGCCCGATGAAAATAATCGAAAACTTTGAAATCAACGATGAAATCGCAAAAAAATATCTGCCGTATTTCAACCCGATTTTTGCAGACTCTTTTAATGTCACAGGTAAAACAAATCTGCAATGCGAAACGCTCATTGTTCCAATAAACGCAGGAGATAATAAAGATATCGATATTGCCGGAACATTCTCGGTGGAACAGCTCAAACTGCAAACCTCGCAAAAAGGGCTTCTCGGCCAGTTGTATTCTCTGTTAGGTAAACCGTTGCCCGGCCAGACTATCACTGTCAGGCCGACAAAGTTCACTCTCAAAAACGGTTTTGTGCATTATGACGATATGCAGGTCGATGTAGGCGATAATCCCGTCAATTTCAGGGGCACTATCGGCCTGGACAGAACTCTGGATATGCAGGTAACTTTGCCTTATACTCTGGAGGGAACAACCGTAAGGATTGATAAACAAACGGGTGCAAAAAGAATCACCCTTCCTATTAAAGGAACCATTGACAATCCTGAGCTTGATGTCGAAAAGTTTCTTGAGCTCCAGCTAAGGGACACTGTAGAGGATATAATAAAAGACCAATTAGAAGAGCTGCTTAAGAAAAAGTTATAAAAATCTGAAAGGCAAAACGATGGAAATGCTTAACAAATTGAGAAAACTATTATTAACACCTATATCCACATCGAGTCTTAGTCTCGGCAGGGCAGGCCGTTTTGCCCTCTTTCAAATTAAGATGTGGACATATTGCGCAAGGCTGCTGAGGAAAAACCGCGCAGGTCAGCAGGCCGCTGCGCTTTCATATCACACAGTCTTCGGCCTTGTCCCTCTGGCAATCGTTACGCTGCTAATCTTCCAGTCGTTACCGGCTTATTCGGAATTCGGCGACAAGATGAAAAACTTCGTGTATGACCAGTTCAATTTTACCAGCTTTGAGAGTTTCGACCCCTACGATTACTACTTGTATGGCGATACCAAGACAGAAAGCCTTACCGACCATCTCGATAAGCTCATTTCCGGCTTCTTCGTGGGCACAAACACCGGTGCGGTGAAACTATTCAGTATTGTTATAGTGATATGGGCGGCTCTGGCGCTTCTTTCCACGATAGAGAAGGCTTTTAACCGGATATGGCACATCGGGAAAATCAGGGGATTCCTCCAGCGAACAATCAATTACTGGGCTCTTTTAACCTTGGGGCCGCTGTTAATCGCCCTTGGAATTTATATGACAACAAGATATTCCTATCTCGGACAATTTCTCAGAACCTTCACAATTGTCACGCCAACCGTTCTATCTTTTCTTATTACAACTATCGCTTTATTCCTTTTGTATTTCATTCTTCCGAATACGAAAGTCAAAGCCAGGCCGGCCATCTGGGGTGCAGCACTTGCGGCAATCGTCTGGGTTATAGCAAAAAATTCATTCGGTTATTGCGTCACCGAATTAAAGCTCTACAACACTGTTTACGGAGTATTAGCACTGATACCGATAACAGTATTGTGGATTTACATAACCTGGCTGATTGTTCTTTTCGGCCTGCAGCTTACCTTCACAACTCAGCACCTGCAGTCTCTCGATGCTGCCGAAATCGCCGCCGCTAAAGGAGCGGAAGATTACTTTATCGCTGATGAATTTGTTATTATTAACATAGTCAGAGAAATCGCCGACGCCTTCGAGAAAAATAACGCTCCCGTCGAAGGGCAGGTCATCTCAAGCAGGCTGAACATCCCCGCCGAGTTCTGTGATAAAATCTTGAACCGCCTCGTTGCAGGCGGCATCCTGATAAAAAGCTCCGAGCCAAAAACCGGTTTTGTACCCGCAAAGGACCCTGAAAACATAAAGCTTTCGGATATAGCCGATGCCGTTGCTTCTGTCATTTTTAGTTCGCCGTCTCTGGAGCAGCCTGCGCTCATATCACAGCTTGCAGCCGCTCAGAGAAACAGTCTCGCACAATACAACGTCAAACAAATCATAGGTGAAATTTAGACGGCTCCGAAGTCATTATTGCAGCCAGAGCCGGGCTGCATCATAGGCGAATTTAATGCCGAACAAAAACATCGCTCCCGAACAGATTGCAAGTACTATTTTTTGACTGCTTGAGCCGAGCAGCCTTGTCCCCTTAAAGCTCGCCCACGACAGGGCCTGGCACCAGGTTAAATCACACAGCCAGTGCACTAATGCAAAAGCCGCGAACGCCCATATACCGAGACCCTTCGCATCGGTCGCAAGTTTTAAGCCTACCGTCGCCCACCATACGAGAAAATAAGGATTGCCGGCCGTAAGAACAATCCCTGCAAGAATAGGTTTATCTTTTTTGGTCTGCTCGATGTTGTTTTCGTGTTTTTTTATACTCCTGAGCATCTGAACTGCCATAAATAACAGCATTGCACCACCGGCTAAGCCGATTACAATCTTTGCAGAATCGAGCTGAAAAATTTTCCCCATCCCGAGAGTGATTAGGATTATAAGCGGAAGTTCGACTATGCCGTGCCCGATGGATACAAGTGTCCCTGCGAAACGGTTTCGAGAGCCTATTGCAATAGTCGTAGCTGTCACCGGACCGGGCGCCATCACCCCCGAAAGTGAAATTATTATCACCTTAGCGAGAAAAACAAGCAATTCCATAAAAACAGACTTTCCACTATATCAAAAAATCAACCTGCAGAGCGCTTAACAATATAGTGGAAAGCCCGGTCACTTTAAACACTAAACCGTCAAAAAATCCAAAGAGCGAAAAGCGAATTTTATTTCAACGGCCATTCGTACGGGCAGATGCACAGCCAGACATTGGCAAATTCAAGCAGGTCGTCATAGTCAACAAAGCTGTCTTCATACAAATCAGCCGGCAAATCGCTGCCCGATTGCATCCAGTAGATTGCAAACCTCGCAAAGTGTTCGAAATCAACTATACATAACGGCCCGCCGACCCAGAAACCGCCGAGCAGTTCATAGTTATCGCCGCCGAGGTATCCAGCATCCGGCTGACCAATCGTACCTGTCAATACGAATTGTCCGCCGCTGCTTTGCCCACCCCCGCCATCAATCGTAAACCAATCCAGGACGTAGGTACTTTCGCCGCTAACAATCGGGGCGGCCGATATCACCAACAGCATTAGCCAGACAGCTGAACGAGGCATGCCTGTTTTTATTCTTATCTTCTTCATTATTATCTCCTGCTTCTCTTATGGTTCCATTATGTTCAGGCTTCGTGAATCAATTCATTTCTCCTGTTTAACCGTCTCGTTTTTATTCATTACCAGCCGGTCATTAGTGGAATCCGCTCCCGCGATGACAATTCAGCCTGCGCGATTCCAGTCGTTATTCATATATTTTTATCTGTCCTCCGTTCTGTACCCGAAGCTGACCTGTAAACTCCATTCCCTTGGTGGTGTCATTTTCGGAGACGAAGCGTATCTGGCCGGTTGAGCCATTAGCAGATATCGTTGAACTGCCGGTAATCTTGGAGTCATTCAGGAATATCAGGTCCACGTCGGGATTGATTGTAAGCCCGCCTCCGATAGCGGTGATGTCACACTGTATGTAATCCGCTCTGCTGCTGTTATAGGTCCACGTACCGGAATACGAACCACACCGGGCACGAATTACCTTGGTGGGGCTAAAGTGCATAGAGGTATCGCCGGCGATGCGCATGCAGTTATTTGTGCCGGCGCAGGTGGGATACGAGAGCATGGCATGGTCAAAAGCTTCCTGGGCGGTATAGCCCTTGTCCATATAGTCGAACAGCGCCGTTTGCCAGGCTATGGAGTAATCCCAGCACGTGTCACATTTGGCTTCCGACATGCCGCAATAACCGACCGTTACGGCATCTATGTTTGAGCCTTTGCGAAACTCATAAGAGAAGGTATTGTCACCCGTGTCGCACAGTCCAGCACAACTGCCGATAAAGGCAAAGGGCATACTGGCGTAATTGGCAATCCAGGTCTCGATTTCCGAGGCATAGGTATTATCATCGCAGGTGTTCTTAAACGATGTGGAGCCCCCGTGGTCCAGCTCATAAAACATAGCGGTGGAGTTGGACTGCACATGGCTCTGGATCTGGGCCTGGGTGGCGTTGCATAACTTCTGCGTACTATAACCCATCTCATCTTCAAACCAGTGGCGGGCGTTTTCGGCCCATGCAGGCCAAATGCAGCCTGCGCAGTCGGGGTCGTGGTCAGGTCCGTTGATGGATAAGCCTTCATACGGTGGGGGAATGCCGTAGCCCAGTTTCTCGCCGGTCATTGCATCAATAACGGTTACCAGCATTTTTGCGCCGTCGACGCTCCGGACTATCCAGCACGGATTGTTAGGTGTCGGTTCAATAGGGAAAACATCAGACTCCCCAGATATGATGTATAGCCTGGTAAATTGCACAACACCTTCAACCATAGCTTCTGCCTGCTCCCGGCTAATTACTTCTGTTACCTGTTCAGGCAAACCACTTCGCCATTGTTTCTTCTCCTCAATGAGTTCGCCGGTTTCTGTGTTAAATTGATACCGGATGAAGTCTTTTTCTACAATCGCCTCACCAATCTCTCTCTGATGAAAGTAAGAAACAATTTTTTCGATTTGTAGCTTCTCAAATACCCTATCGCTTTCTTCAAGTTTCCTAAGTAGCGTATCCTGACTTGCAGTTACCATCTCAGTTGGGAGCACCGTCTCTGCCCGGACAGACCGAATCAGGCCGGTTACGACAATGCCTGCGATAATAAACGTCGTTATTAGCATTTTCTTTCTCATTTTGTGCTCCTTTTACTGTAATGTTACCAGCACTAATATCTGCCCTTTTTTGCCTTTTTCTAATTTCTCCATAGCCTTTCCTAAAATTGCGCCCTGAGCGCGAGTGTAATTGGCAGCTTTCATAGCATAGCCGCATGTGGCCGAAGTCGTCAGCAAATCTCCCGGCTGAACAGCGGCTTCTGTAGCATCCACATTGCAGTAAACCCGACCTGCCAGCGCTACGTCATAGTCAAACTGCTCTGCCCCGAGACGTACACCGGAGCCCATACCTTTCGCCCCGGCCACAATCCCGGCAACCTTAATGTCGTAGGGCTTATTGCTCAGGGCTAATTTACCCGGATTTTCCGAGTCTATTATCAGTACCGAGCCTGACGCTATCTTGCTTTTATCCGAAACGTCAAACCCCTCGGCGTAGTCAAGGCCTTCACCAAGCTCCACAATGTCTGTGCCGTCGGAGCTCTCTATCAGGAGATTCCCGCGAACTGTGAGTTTCTCCGCCGGACTCGTCGTCCCGATGCCGACCCTGCCGTTGCTGGCTATGACCATTTTTGTGGAGTCACCGATCTGTAAGCGCATTTGGTCTGCGTCCCCATAAGCACTTATATAAGAGTTTGGAGAGCCAGCACTATACCTTCCTACACGTAATTTGCTTAATGTATCTGCCGAGATTGCCATCGTACCGTTAACTTCAAGTTTGTAATTCGGCGCCGTCGTCCCGATGCCGAGGCTGCCGTCACTGGTAAGCGTCATTCTTACCGAACCATTTGTGACCCAATCATAGTGGCCGGAGGTTTTGTTATTGAAAAATCGCCATTTACCTGGATTAGTTGCGTTGGTCGAACCCCATACAATTATTCCTGCATCACTTCCACTGCCTGTGCCAAAAAGAATACGCTCGCTACCCGAATTATCTAAATTATGTATCGTTAGAGCTAAACTACCTTCTGTATCATCTTCTATATGAAGTTTAGAAGATGGACTCGTCGTCCCGATGCCGACATTGCCGCACCTGAATTCTATATCCCCTTTACCAAAGCCTGTATCATCGGAGCTAACGATTCGAGCCCTTTTCCAAATGCTGCCATGCTCCATAGATAACTTGTAGGTAGGATTGCCGCATTGGAAAACTCCTCCACTGGTACCTCCAACTGTCACTGCAGGAATTGCCCAACCCGACCCGAGAGAAGTTCCTACTACAAGCTCTTCATCAGGACTCGTGTTCCCGATGCCGACATTGCCTGTTGGGATTGAATACATATCATTCCCGGAGACCATCCAGTCATTATCACCGCCCGCGTTTTTTGCATAAATTGCATAAGGGTTGGGCGTAACTTCCTGACGTGGGCTTAAGGTGGTGTATGCGTTAGGGTCCTCAAGCTCACCAGGCCGTACGCCAATTTCCAACCACCTTCTACTTCCATCAAATATACCTCCGCCAAAATCCAGTTCAGCAGTAAAATAACCATCTATAACATCTATATCAGGCATATCAACATCACCGCCCACTTGACCGACTCCTCCAGCACTATCAAAGAGCTTGAACTGAAAATCATACAGTCCATCAGCTAACTCATTGACATCTATGAGCCTGCCCTGATAAGTAAAGGCTGTGCCCATTGTCTCTGAAGTGCCGACTTTTGGCAAACAGACCAGCAGGCCTGAAGCCAGAATTAAAATTGTCAAAATATTTGTTCTTTTCATTTTTCTACCCTTTCAAAAATATATATAGTTAATTTTGCGCGCAGAAATAGCGCTGCTGATAGTCCGTTACTGCCGAGGAGGAATTGAATCTCATACACGCTACCTCCTGTCTTTCTTAAATTAAGATATGATTGTACACGTTTTCAGGCTCAATCAAGAATATTAAATAAAAAATTAAGAAACTATTCGAAATTGTTCTGGAAAATGGCAAAAAATCCCCTCTCCCATCAAACAAGATGCTGTTCTAAGATAAAAAACTTGCGGTTCTATTTTAATGGCCAGTCATACGGACAAATGCACAGCCAGACATTAACAAATTCCAGCAGGTCGTCATAGTTGATAACACCATCCTCATACAAATCAGCCTGTAAATTGCTGCCCGATTGCAGCCAGTATTAAGCGAAATTTGCAAAATCTACAAAGTTAACAATACATAGCGGCCCGCCTGTAACTGACCGGTTACTCGAACACAAATATTTCCCTACTAAAAAATAAAGAAACGACAAAAATACCTGAAAAAAGCAGAATCTTACTTTTATAAATTACAGCTTTATGGTATAATATCTTTTAAATGATAAATTGGAGGCACTCTTTCGTAAATATTCCAGGCCGGTGGTATGAGAAAACTAAATTAATAATGGTAACCTACAGAAATAAATTCTGTTTATCATTGCTAACGCTTTCATTAACTTTATTGGTGACACCGCTTGCATTAGCTGATGACATTACACCTTCACCATACTGGAAAAACCAGATTGCCTTTCCTAATGACTTGTTCCAGGCTGGCGGGCCTTGCGAAAATGAACCTGCCTGGGTGAAGTTCACTATGCTGCGCCTTGGTGGTTACGATCCCAATCTTGTCTATTATCAGGACTGCAACCAATATTCTTTCCATTACGAATTCGCCACCGAGTTGCTCGACCCTTTTATCGGCTTGAGTTTAACCGAATTTTACGACCTTGCTCTTTACGAATCCGGCCAGCAGGCAATACTCGGAGCCGTCATTCTGCCGCCGCTGTCAGGCGACCCGCTGCCCGACTTCAATGAATACGGCATTCAGTTCGTTCGATATGTTCCTTACACACCACAGGAAATTGTTCATATGTTCAACCTCGTCAAATCGACCGTTCTCTCTGAACCTGATGTCAACGCATTGTACTTTCCAGCTTACGAACAGCTCCCGACCGCTGAAGATAATCAAGACTGGCTGGCGTCTCAGGGCGTAATCGTAAGTTCACCTGCTCGCTGGTCGCAGGGCAACGTCTGCTATTCACAGGGCTGGGCACTGGGAAGGTTGAAATTTGTTACCGGTGACCAGATTAATGCTGCGTATCAAAATGGTGACCTTCTGCCAACTGATATTTTGATAACGGACGGCGTCCCGGCTGAAATCCCATTTGTAGCCGGCATCTTAACTCTGAGTCCTTCAACGCCTAACTCTCACGTCGCAATACTTGCCCAGACCTTCGCCGTACCCTTCGCTTATCTCGCTGACCAGCAGGATATTGACCAGGCTCAATCGCTTATCGGAAGAACTATATTCCTGTCTGCCGGCCAGAGCGGTAACGTCGGTATAAAGGATGTGGAAGATATCCTGACAGAACAGGAAAAACAGCAAATCCTCGCAATGAAAACACCGCCCGAATTAAACATTCAACCTGTCAGCACTTACGGCTCATACTGTGCAGATACAAACAGCTTGTCGCCTTCTGATATCCGGTATTTCGGCGGCAAAGCCGCTAATTATGGTATCCTGAGACAATCAATCGACCCGAATTGCCCCGACGCTGTAGCTTTCTCGTTCGACCTTTGGAATCAATTTCTCGACCAGCCGATAACGCCTGTGACGCAAATAACATTAGCCGCCGGCGAACATATCCTATTCTGGGCAGATGGCGACCCTGAACAGGGGCCGACACACGCCACTTTTAAATTAAGCGCAGACGGTGAAGATATAGCAATCTTCGATATTGATGGTACTACATTTATCGATGGTCTTTCCTTTGGGCCCCAGGCCGATGATATCTCTTACGGCAGAACCATTGACGGCGGCGAAACCTGGCAGTTCTTTACAAGCCCGACTCCCGGCTGGGCAAATTCCCCCTCAACCGAAGGAAATTCACTGGTTATAAACGAATTTATGGCTGACAACGAAACAACCATTCAGGACCCCAACGAACTCGGTGAGTATCCCGACTGGATTGAACTCTACAACGCCTCCGATTCCAATATTGTTCTTAACGGAATATACCTTACGGATGACATCAATGACCCGACAAAATACCAGATTCCAGTTACCATAACCCAAAACACTCTTCGCGAAGAAATCGAATACCGCCTGTCGAAATACACAACATATCCACCGGCAGATATGGAAGCGATTTCAGTTGACCTTGCTGCCATTCGCAGTATGTTTACAAATCCCTATATCACAACATTAAATCCGCAGCTTGAGAATGACGTTATCGATTGTATCATTGATTGCGAATTCGACTCATTTGAAAAAATACGTTTCCGAAGCTCCACAAATGTCGAAGATTCCGAGCAGTTCACCGGTGCCGGCCTGTATGATAGCTATAGCGGCTGCCTCGCAGATGACCTCGACCACGACGACCTCGGCCCCTGCGCCTGCGATGCATCTGATAATAATGAAAGAGGCATCTTTAGGGCAATACGTAAGGTCTTCGCCAGCTTTTATAATGAGAATGCCTTACTTGAAAGACTGCGTCACGATGTAAACGAAGCCGAAGTCGGTATGGCACTATTGGTTCATCATTCATTTCCCGATGAATTTGAGCTGGCTAATGGCGTCGCCACTCTCGAAAAAACTGAATCCGACCCGAACTTTTATATCAGACTCGTTACACAGAAAGGGGCTGTGTCAGTTGCAAATCCACAGGATGGTTCCATACCCGAAGTAGTGGATATTATTTACACATCCCCGAATGATATTAATGCTGCTGTAATTCAGTCATCCAATCTTGTAATTTTAGGCCAGACCGTTCTTGATTTTCAGGGCGACTATAACGATTTGTCAGAACTGCTTGTCACTGCTGCTAATCAATTTCAGCAGGTAACCGGCAAAACTGAATATATCCTTGACTTTGAATACAAAAAGGTGGCTGCGGGCGGGGCCGCTGTCCCTGCAGGCGGTATGATTGTAAAACAAATCCGACAATTGCCCCTATCCGAACAGCCCCCGACTGAAAATACTCCTTTACTGATTAATGAACCACTGACTCTTTGCGTCCCTGAATATATAGTTCATTTAATTACGTCACGTAAAACAAGATGGACAATCGAAACAAAAAATATGTGGCTAACCTCTCAAAACCTCCAGAAAACATTCCTCGATAAAGTTATTATTGAGTACGTAGATAATGTACGTAACCGTAAGATTGAAGGAAAATTCGAAGAGCTGCCCTTCCATTCTCATACATTTTCTGCAGGTACCGCCACAGAAACCTTCATAATGCACCACCTGTTAAATCCACGCACTTATACACTAACAATAAAAAACATTCCCACTTCAGTATCAATATTTCAAAGCCCGATAGTAACACTCGAAGATATTCTATTAGATAACAAGCACGACGAACTGGATTTGATTTATAATGGTATCAGTACTCCTATCAAAAAATGTTACACCGGCTTTCTCTGGAATTCATACTTCACAGATGGACAACACTCTATAGACTCTTACTATTACGAGAGTGACCTCTTCGGTTTACAATGGTCTATGGGACGTTTCGACCATACAGATATCTTCGAATACACTCAAAACCCGATTTTCCTTCAAAGCATCTTCTCACAATATCACCTTGATACATATCACAACTGGTCTGACGAATATATGTTCATTCCTCAGCTTGAGCCGGGAATCTCACAGGAAATTCTCGACGAGCTCAAAACATTAGATATTGGAGCTTTTCACGTACAAATATCGTGTTGTACTCCACCGTATTATACCATATCTACGTATTCTTATGTCTCTCCTTATTATCTCACCGACGTCGACGGCGACGGTGATACGGATTTGAAAGATTTTGCAAAAGTCGCCCTGCGTTGGCTGGATTCAGTATGTGACGATTGCGGCGGAGCGGACCTTACAGGCGACGGCCGTGTCGATACGGACGATATTCTCGAACTCACCTTAAACTGGCTCGATGGAACCGGCCTTTAGTTTCAAACAGAGCGGTTTCACTTTCCTGCATTTTGATATAATACTTATAATTGGCAGCTCAGCCTGTTTTTTCAAAGCAAAAACCCGCTTAATTGTAAAAATTAGCGGAACTTATAGAACCTGCAGCCCGTCAAATACGTATAATTATGAACTTTAGTTTTTAACCTTTTACGGCCGATTAATTACGCTGCAGATGTTTTTATTAACCTGGAGGTCAGAATGAAAAAAGCTTGTTTGAAAAAAAATAAACCTTCCTTTCTTCTCTTTTCTTCAATTCTTATATTTTTCTTCACTATAGCCCCGTTATCAGCCCTTGCGCAGGATACCGACAGCATCGCAGCGCTTCGGCAGATAGGCAAGGCCTTTGCCGGAATCTCGGAAAAGGCCTCGCCGGCTGTGGTCAGCATAAGGGCTGAGAAGGTCTATACTCAGCCTTACTACGTAGTGCCGGACTGGCCTTTCGGCGACGAATCCGACCCCTTCGGCAACGATTTTTTCGACAGGTTCTTCCGCCGGCAGTTTCCGCGAGGCCAGCAAAGGCAGCAAAACAGGGAAGTAATCAGGCCTGTACAGGGTTCAGGCTTTATTATCTCGGCCGACGGATATATTCTTACCAATAATCATCTTGTGGGAGAGACCAAGAAGGTCTTTGTCAAGATAGGTGAGGACTCGGAGATAGAAGCGAAGGTTATTGGAACCGACCCTGATTCCGACATAGCTGTGATAAAAGTCGATAAGAAAAATCTGCCGTTTCTTGAGCTTGCTGATTCCGATGCGCTCGAGGTCGGCGAGTGGGTGCTGGCGATAGGCAATCCTTTCGGCCTGAGCCATACGGTTACTGCCGGCATAGTCAGTGCAAAGGGCAGAAGCAATGTCGGGCTGGCAACTTACGAGGATTTTATCCAGACCGATGCGGCCATTAATCCCGGCAATTCGGGCGGGCCACTGATAAATCTCGATGCCAGGGTGGTTGGGATTAATTCGGCTATTGTGAGCAGAAGCGGCGGCAATATGGGTATCGGTTTTGCCATACCTATCAATATGGCCAAAAGCATATACAAGCAGCTTATTAAGGAAGGGAAGGTAACTCGGGGTTATCTCGGCGTGGTTCCTCAGGATCTGAGTCCTGAAATGGCCGAATCTTTGGGCCTCAAGGATGTGAAAGGCGTAATTATACCCGAAGTTAAAGAAGGCAGTGCCGCCGACAAGGCTGGAATGAAATCGGGAGACGTTGTTATCGAGCTGGACGGCAAATCGATAAACGGTGCCACGGATTTGAGTAATAAAATAGCGGCGATAAAACCCGGCACGGAGGTTAAGATTGTGGTTTTGCGTGACGGCAAGCGCAAAACCTTGACAGCCGAGCTTGAGGAGCGGCCGGCACAGGGCGAAATCGCTGCTGAAGAGAAACAGCCCGACAGGCTGGAAAAATTGGGCCTGTCAGTTCAGGATTTAACAAATAATATAGCCGAACGCCTCGGCTATGAAGGACTTGAGGGTGTCTTGGTAACAAATGTTGAGTCGGGCTCAGAGGCAGAACGCAAGGGTCTCGAAGCCGGTATGCTGATTATGGAGGTCAATCAGAAAAAGGTCAAAGACACCGAAGATTTCAAAGAGCAAATAGAAAAGGCTGAAAAGGGAAGTAATGTGCTGCTGTTGGTGAAAAGTCAGAGCCGAACTTTCTATAGAACACTTCCGATACCGCAAGATTGAAGGAACTAGCAGACAGGTGCGTTGCCTGTCGTTAATCATATTTTTGTGAAAGCCCTGCTTAAAAAGCGGGGCTTTTTTTACAGACTCAATTTTAATCGCTGATTTCGCTGATTGACACAGATTAAGATTGTTCGCAAATGCGAAGATTCTATTGTGAAACGAAGCCAATTTTGGGAAAAACAAAGCCAATTTTGGGCTAAAATTGGGTTCGTTTTGGGTTTGTTTGGCTTTGTTTTTTGGGCGGAAAAAGGTGAGAAAATTGCCATAACTAATTATATTGCAAGTACTTGTGTTAATTTGAGCGTTTTTAAAATTGGCTTTGTTTTGCATAATAAAGTTTTTATTGCGCGCGGGGTTTTGAGAGGATTTACAGGTTTTCGATACTTGATACATGATTCTGGATGCTGGATGAGCGTATCGTATTGCGGATTGCGGATTGTGGATTGCGGATTGAATATACGTCCTGGACATTGGTAAGTCCTTAGTAAGTTAGTTAATTAGAGAATTTGTTGATTGGTTAATTTGCAATAAAACATTAGTAAGACCTTAGTAAATAACAACTTATGAATAAATTGCGACTTGGCCTGCTGGCCGATGCTTGCGGGACTCCGCAGCCCCGGAATGGGGCCTCCCCCAGTTATTAGCATTATACCAAATTAAGGCGATATATTCAAGTTAAATTAAATTTTTTTACCACAAAAAATAGAAGGAATTTATTAGATATCAAAGAAATAATTTATTTTCTTGTTGAGCAATTATAGTATCTCTAAGAGCCTGACAAAGCGGAATTAGAGCCTTAAATCCCAAACCTTGATTATTTTCAAACAATTTTTCGGAAAGCAATAGATATTCCCAAGCTTGTGGTTGTTTATAATCGGAACATGGACTTACAATCAAAGCCTGATCGCACCATGCAACTGCAGCACGTGCTTTAACAGCCGTGTTAGGATTATCAATGTCCTTGGAAGCTTTGGTTTCCAAAAGATACATCTTATCAGATGTTTTAATTATAAAATCAATTTCGTAAGTTCTGAGAATTCCAGTTTCATCGCGATATTGAATTTTGAGCTTATGCCTTCTGTCAAGCTTACAAAAAGCAATAACCTCAGAAGATATGTTAAGAACATTAAGCATAAAATCTCTCTCGAAACCACCCCCTGTAGGTTGATACCCTAAACGAGGGTAGATACTTTTGTCTGTTTCAATAGATTTACTTTCTCTTACCATTATTCGCGGTACTTCTGATAATGAAGACCAAATTCCTTTTGGTTCGTATTTATAACCTTCGATTAGACGAATTATTTCCTTACGGACAGAGTTAACAATATGATCGAAAACGTCAGGATAATTTAGAACACAATAGTTTTCCGGTTTATTAAAATCAATTTTTTTACCAAAACAGAAATCAGAAACATATATATCAATCAATCCGGCTATATCAGCGCGTTTGGCAGTAAGAATAGAGCTTTTCCCTTTTGTGGCAACAGCTTTTGAAGCCTGCATTAAGAAAAAACTATAATCGAAATATTCGTTATCTAACTTCCAAGATTTTGTTTTCTT
Organism: uncultured Pirellulales bacterium; assembly: GCA_964568365.1. GTDB lineage: Bacteria > Planctomycetota > Phycisphaerae > Sedimentisphaerales > Anaerobacaceae > CAYLMG01. Next base: position 16,163 of record CAZMQF010000033.1, read on the forward strand.
ACCCGTTTCAACATGGGTTTCCTGAATAACAAGCTTTGATAAAAATTGTTTTAATTTATCAAATTGGGCTGGGTATTTTGGGAGAGTACTAACATCTAATTGTGAAAGCTCAGGAAGACGACCTTCGTCGTATATTTGAATAGGCCAATAAATGTCAAAATAAGGCATTCTTTCCGGAACAGCGTCAACAGGGATTATATCCCCAGTCGAAGTAGTGGTACTTGTATCGCCTGAGCCAATGATATAACCTTCCTGCTTTAGACTTTCATAAAAGGCGCGAAATCTTGGATGCTCAACGACAAACAGAAAATCAAAAGAATTTGAGGGTGATTTATTAAGGCGAATTTCATCATAAGCCTGCTTTTTTGAATCCTGCAATTCGGGATAATCATATTTCGGGAACATTAACCTTAGACCACGGCCGACTATCTGCTCGAGCAAAAGGTCAGCCTCCGTCGCCCTGAGAACAACAATCACAGCGATATTATTTTTATCAAAGCCTTCGCGAAGCATTAAAACAGATACGACAACTCTCAAGGGATCATCGTTAATATCGATTTTATCAAGATACTTTCTAGCCTGATCAAGGTCCGATGACTTTAGGTCTGAATGAATAACTAATACCTGAGAATCATCGTAGAAATTTGCATTTTCATCAGTTAATGCAGCAAAGTGTTCTTTGACAAGGTCAGCGACTCTTGTATCCTCACAAAGAACAAACAAAACAGGTTTTTTATCAAGGGATTTATTTTTAAATTCAGAAGAAAGCTGTTCAAGTTTTGACCGGCCTATTTCGAGGAGAATTTTTTGACCTGCAGATAGTCCGGCTATCTCGCCCCTGCGATGGCTGCCTTCGGGTTCAAGACGTTCGGCCCTGAAGTCAAGCTCTTCCAAGGTTTCTCCCGCAACAGACTGGCGCTCCTCGAGGAACAGTTGCTTGACTAACATCTCGTGCATTGCATTTATAAGCGGATAATCGTAAACAATATGCGGAAAATATTCCTTTTTCTCCCTACTGCCATAAAACGGCGTTGCTGAAAAATCAATCTGAACGAACGGGCCGAACTCCTCTTCATGTTGTTCTTTGAGACGGTCATAGAGGCAATTCATAAATTGACGCCAGACCAATTCATCACCTTTAGTTGTTTTTTGGCCGTGAACATGATGGGCCTCGTCGTTCATTATTATCAGGTCAGGATATTCACAAAGAAAATCGAGTATAATTTCACCTCGTGGCTGTTCTTCAACATCTTCTCCTGTAAATTGAGCCCATAAATTCTGTGCTGTTGATTTGAGGCGGAACTGCTGCCAGTTGGTTATATATACAAAAGGACCGTCAGGCGGAGTGGAATTTGACTGGACGTCGGAAGGTTCAAGAATTTCAAGATGAAAACGGTCTCTCCAACGAGCGCCATCCGGAACAAATAATGAGCGTTTATAATCAGATTTTTGCGGGTCGCGGTTTTGAGTTTTTGGGTCACGTTTTCCTTTGAAGGAGTCCAGAATTCTATTCAGAACTTCATGGCCGGGAGTAACAACCAAAAAGCGATAGGAATAATGGCCGATTTCCTCATTTATTTTATTGAAATATTGCCAGATAAGTAAAGCAGCCAGTACCCAGGTTTTTCCTGAGCCTGTCGCCATTTTGACGGCATATTTAGGGAAACGAATATTTTCTACTTCATTTTTTAACGGCAGATGTTGGTAAAGAGCTTCCGGAGCTACTTTCTCAAAAAGCTCTTCCAAGGTTTTCGGATTTAATATTTCGCAACAATAAATAACAGTTTCGATGGCTCTTCGCTGGCAAGGATAGAATTGTTCCGATGTATCCTGGTCGCGGTTGAACCAGTAATGAAGCAGCTCGAGAGTGGTTTGTGTAACACCGTTATACCCTTGGTCAACCCATCCCTTAACTTCGCCTTCGAGGGCTTGGGATAAGTACATCTGGGAGAAAGCTTCGCTGTCTTTTTTGGCCATACTTTAACCTAAATTTTAATAGTTGCTGCAGCATCGTTGCCGAAGATATCAACGACACGAACAGCAATAGTGCAATTATTCTTTTTTTCCAATACTTCTGTGGCGGTGGTAACAACAGTCTTAGCTTTTCGTCCATTTCCACGAAATGCCTGCCATTGACTCTTGAAGGTGCATCCATCATAGTCCCAATCCACCGCCCAATAATCAATCAGGACTGCAAAATTATCTTTGGCAAGTTTCATAAGAGCGGTGTAATCAGATTCACCCTTTTTGGATAAATGGCAAACAGGGATATCCATAAGGACATATCTATCGAGAGAGATGGTAACTTCGATTTTAACATCAGACTTTTCTTTTATCTGCGGCTGAGAAAGCTTTAGATAAGGCCTTTCATAAAACTGGACTTTATCAG
>CAZMQF010000034.1:0-18304 GCA_964568365.1 uncultured Pirellulales bacterium
TAATCCATAGTGTCGATGGGATAGCTTATTATGACGGTGCGAATCTGAATGCTATAATCGGCAAAGCCAGGCCGGGTGACTTTGGTTTTGACATCGTTCATCTTAATCTGCACAAGACGTTCGCCACGCCGCACGGCGGAGGCGGACCCGGTGCCGGGCCGGTAGGCGTTACCAAAAAGCTGCTCGATTTTCTGCCTGTCCCCATCGTTGTAAAAAAAGATGATGGCACTTACGCGCTTGACTTTGAAAGACCAAAATCTATCGGCAACATTGCACCTTTCTATGGAAACTTCGCTGTGGTCTTAAAGGCCTATGTATATATGCTGATGCTGGGCAGCCGAGGTCTTGCAAGAGTTGCGGAGAACGCAGTCCTTAATGCCAATTATATAAGAGAAAAATTAAAACCATATTATGACATCGCCTTCGATTGTTTATGTAAGCACGAGTGTGTCTTTAAGCCCACAAAGAAGATGCTTGATAATGATGTACATACGGTTGATATTGCAAAGGCCCTTATCGACAGGGGCTTTCACCCGCCGACTATATATTTTCCTATAATAGTCAGTGAAGCGATAATGATTGAGCCGACCGAGACCGAGAGCAAGGAGACGCTCGACGCTTTTATAGAGGCTATGATTGAGATTGCGAAGCTGGCCGAAACCGAGCCGGAAAAAGTCAAGGCAGCTCCGGTGACAACGCTGGTCAGCAGACCAGACGAGGTAGCCGCAGCAAAACAGCTCAATATCGCCAGCCTATGAAAAACAGAAATTTGAGATTTTTAACAATATTAATAGCTTAATTTCAGCTACTTGGTTTTTATTTTTGTGATAACTTCGCTAACCGACGGCGAGTTAATATCCTCAATATCAATTGTCGGCCATTCGGGATTCGGCTGCTGTTCGCTTAAGACCTGAGGTGTGATAAAGAGTGTCAGAACGCTGTGGCGGACTTCGCTTTCTTCTCTTTTGAATAATCCTCCCAAAAGCGGCAGGTCACTCAGAAGGGGGACTTTAGTGGTGACAGTGCTAATTTCCTGCTGTCTCAGGCCGCCGATTATAAGAGTTTCACCTTCCTGTACGGTTACCTGTGTGGAAGATTCTCTGTTTATCTGTTCGGGCAGGCCGCCCTCAGGTGTAAATGTGAAGCTGCCGACCTTTACGTCAACGACCAGATTGATTCTTCCATCAGCTAAAAGAGTCGGAATTATACGTCCCTGAGTGTCGGCTGATATGTCACTTTTTTTAACTATCGGCCTTCCGGATACGTCGAAGCCTTCGTTAAAGAAATAGTTCAGAGTCTTTCTTATTTGAATCATAGATTCTTTTCCGCTCATAGCGACGGTTCTCGGATTGGCCAGGATGGTGCCCCTGCCGTCCTGCACAAAGGTATTGAGCCGGATAAAGAACTCACGGGGCAGTGTTCCAACGCCCTGATAAAATATCTGTCCTGCTCCGGCGATCGTCTCTATCCCGGCAAGAGTTGCATCCGTGGTTATATCTGATATGGATTTTCCGGCAGGCTGGAAAATGGCAATACGTCCTTTTGCATAAGTCCAGTCCAGGCCGAGACTGCGATTCGCTTCATCGGTTAATTCAACCGCCAGCAAATCGACCAGAATCTGCGGGGCTATAGTGTCTATTCGTTTTAAGTCGCTGCAAAATTCCGCAAGCACTTCGGGCGGGCCCTTAAATAACAGTAAGTTTCGGGAATTATTTTGCGTCAAATACTGAGCGTACTTCGTCGGCAGGGATTCCATTACCTCGTCAACAGTCATATGCATCGGATGAATTGTTTCCGTAACCAAACCCGATGTTTCTTGCTGTTGCTGCTCGGCCTGTGGCGGCCTTGCCTGTTCCGGGATAGTTACTTTTTCTTCTATAGCTGTTTGTATGATATCAGGACTTCGGCTCATAGGCGGGCCGATATTTTCCGAGGCTTTTGGACCGATGAATTCGTCACCCAGGTCCAGCCGATACACGTCCGGCCGATAAATTTCATCTGCCTGGCTGACGATGTCTGCGATTGTCAGAACAATCGACCGATTATCCGCCGACCACCAGATGTCTTCAATACCCTCGTCTCTGTTGTAGTTACCTGATAAAGTTTTACGGTCCTGTTCGTCATCGAAGATAAGCAGGTCTGTTAAGACTCTTGTATTGATATCGAGCAGGCTCAAAACGCTTTGTCTTTTTTCAAATTGTTCATCCGTGCCCCAGTTTCGAACTGTATATCTGGTAGTTAGAAGGGCAATTTTAGAGCTGTCATAGGACCATTTTACAGACATAAAAAACTCTATCTTTCCTTCACGGGGTTTTGATGTACGAAGAATTTCATACGTCGATTTTTTAGGGTCGATTAGATAAAGGGTCTGTATTTCGTTTCCCTGAGCATCAAAGCGGTCGCCTTCACATAGAATCCAGCGTCCATCCCATGACCAGACAATTTCACCAAGTCCGAGCTGTTTTTCACTAACAGGTGTTGTTGCGTTAGTAAGATTGCGAAGCTCGCTTCCATCGGGGTGGGTAATGAAGCAGTCAGAAAGATGTCGCTCTCTTTCAGTTTGGGTCATATCTTTATCATAGGTAAAAGCAATCCAGTCACCAGCCGGAGACCATTGGGGCGGGTCTGTATCGAGGATTTGGGCGCCTATATCGGTTAACTGGACTAATCCGCTTCCGTCAGGATTGACCGTTACAATATCCCAGCCTCCGCTGCTTTCAAGCTGCATGCACAGTCTGTTTGGCAGAGTTCTGCTCCATTGCTGTGACTGGGACTGGCCTCTTTCGGCAAGCAGTCGTATGTCTTTGTTTGTCAAGGTGTCATATACCCAAACGGTTCGAGTGCCGGATGGGCCAATACGAGCAGTGTAGGCAACATATCGGTTATCTGCCGACCAGAAAGGACCGTCGTCAGGGTCAAGGTCCTTCTCTTTGTAGGGAGCGGATATGCAATTTGTCTGGCCGGATTTTATATCATAAATATAAATTGCTCCCTGACTTTCACTATCGGGTGTGTTCGTAAATTCGTAGGCAATTTTATCGCCTTTCCAGTTCCACTCGCCAAACATTGGATTCCCGACAGGGCTGATTAATTCTGCATTTGAACCGTCGGCATCGATAATCTTTAATTGGCTGAGAGTGTTTGTCTCTTCCCTGATGCAGGCGATTGTGTCACCGTGGTAAGACCATGAAATTGCACGGCTCTTTCCATCATTTGTCAGTTGAACTAGTTCAACGTTTTTCGCTACATATTCGGCATGTGCGATAGAAAAAAAATTAAGACTTAAAACGCAAAGCAGTAATATTCTGTTTACCATTTCTTCAAAATTCTAAAAATTAATACTTAAAGGTATCCTGATATAGATAGTAGTTACCTGTTACTTTCTTATATTGTATTTACCGCCTCCATTCGTTAGTGCCCTGATTAAGGAGGCGATTTAACATCCCCTCGGCAGAGCTTTATGTGACCTGATATATAAATCAGTATTATAAAACATTTTTCTTTTTTTGTCAACATATAAAGGTTGATTTTAAGGCTAAAATAGGCTATCATATTAAAATTAACTAATGAGGGAGAAAAAAAGAAGGAACAAATAGATGAAGAATGGATACTGGCAAAAAATTTTATGGGTGGATTTAACAAATAGAACAACAAAAGTCGGGGACATAAAGGAGAATGTTCTAAAAAAAATTATTGGAGGTGCAGGTCTCGGTGCCTGGATTCTTCAGAAAGAGCTAACCGGAAAAACTGATGCGTATGACCCGAAGAACCTTCTTATCTTCGCAACCGGGCCTTTTCAGGGACCGGCTGTTGCCGGAGGAGCTAAATTCAGCATCATAAGCAATTCACCAATCACGGGAACCTTTGCCGACACCGCAGGAGGAGCGGACTGGGGACCGAATTTCAAGGACTGTGGTTTCGATGCTCTGGTTATCAAAGGCAAAGCGGACAAGCCGGTTTATATCTATATAAATAATGATAACGTTGAAATAAAAGACGCATCATCTTTATGGGGCAAAAACACTTATCAAACCGACGATACAATAAAAGCCGAACTTGGCGATAAAAAAGTTGCCATTGCGTGCATAGGACCGGCAGGGGAGCGTAAGGTTGCAATTGCCTGCGTTGCTATGGACAAGCACAGCTTTGCAGGCAGGGCAGGCCTCGGCGCGGTTATGGGAGGCAAAAACTTAAAGGCTGTTGCAGTTAAGGGCACAAAGAAAGTGCCGGTCGCTGACCCGGAGAAAACAAAACATCTTATCAAAGAATACCAGCTCCTGATAAATAAAAACGTAAAAGAAAACGGTTTTAGAGAACACGGCACGCCGATTCTGTGCGAAACAGCAGAAGGTCTCGGCGATATGCCGATTAAGTACTGGGATGGTGACGTCTGGCCGGAAGGTGCAAAGACTCTTGGTGCGCCGAATTACACAAAAGTACTTGATGCAAAGCCCTGGCCTTGTAGTTACTGCCCCATCGGATGTCACCGTAAAATCAAGATTACCGAGCCTGCCGAGTATACCTATGAGGGTGTGGGACCCGAATATGAAACGCTCGGTATGATGGGCACGAATCTTATGATTGGCGACCCGAAGGTCGTGGCAATCGGCAACGATATTGCGAACCGTCTCGGCGTGGATACCATTTCACTCGGGGCGATGGTCGGCTTTGCTATGGATTGCTACGAGCAGGGCCTTATAACGAAAAAAGATACCGGCGGGATAGAGATAAAGTTCGGTGATACAGAAGTGTTTCTTAAATTATGCGAGCTTATCGGGGAAAAGGAAGGTTTCGGAGCACTTTTTGCGGAAGGCACATTAAAAGCTGCTGAAAAGATTGGGCCTGAAGCTGTCGAAAGAGTAGTCCATTGCAAGGGACTTGATTTTCCTGCTCACGATGCACGCTCCTGTATTTCGCTTGCACCGACCTATGCGACGGGGACTCGCGGGGCCTGTCACTTCAGAGGTCCCTGCGAGGATGTCGAGATGGGCGGTTTCTTTATGCCCGAAGTCGGAGTAAACCAGGGCTGCGTTAAATTTTTCGAAAGAGAAAACCAGAGTCTTGTCGCTGCTAAATGTCAGGACCTTGGCGGCCTGGTCAACTCGCTTGTTCTTTGTATGTTTATGGTCGATGGAGGGAGCTGGTCGTTAACCGACCTGGCAAAACTATTCAATGCGATTACCGGCTGGGACTATTCCGCTAAAGATTTAATGCTTGCTGGAGAGCGTATCTTTAATCTCCAGAGACTCTTGAACATTCGTGATGGATATGATGGTAAGACAGACCAGATACCTAAAAAAATGTATAATTCCGCAAAGCAAGGCTTCCGTGCAGGAAAGGTCATACCGTTTAAGGAATTGATGGAGGATTATTACCAGCTGAGGGGCTGGGATAATAACGGCGAACCTACCAGGCAAACTTTGGCTCGCCTGGCATTAGCCTGATTGGAGGTTTGTGCTTATGAAGGTGAACGTTAAGCTGATGTCGATTTTCGCCGAATATTCAGAAGAGGAAGATGACGGAAAAACTGAGATAAAAGATGGAGGCACAGTGTTGGACATTGTCAAAGAGCTGGGCCTGCCTGAAAAACAGGTTAGATTAATCGCTGTTAACGGCAGGCAATCCGATATCAACACGGTATTATCCGAAGATGATACTGTTTTTATCTTTCCGCCTGCTGCGGGCGGAGGATGATAAATTTTTAATTATTTCTGAAAGGGGAAAGTGATGAATGTAAAAAAAAGTTTTTGTGCCGTTCTTCTTGTCTCATTATTGTTAGGCCTTTGTCTCTCACAGGCAGCGGCAGCTACCCGTGAAGACTACAGAGAAGCTGACAGACTAAGAAGGAAATTTCAAGGTCTTGTTTATAAGGGCTCTATTGACCCGAACTGGATCGAAGATGAACCGCGATTCTGGTATAGGAACGACCTGCGGGATGATACGAAGGAGTTTATCCTGGTTGATGCAGAGCAGGGCGAAAAGCAAAAGGCCTTTGACCATTGCAGGCTGGCAAAGGTACTATCCGGGGAAATCGGTACCGAATATACTGCAGACAAGTTACCTTTCCATTCAATTAAGTTTGTCGATGATGCAAATGCGATGGAGTTCCAGGTAGGCGATACTATCTGGCAGGTATGTTTGGACTTGTACGAATTAAAGAAAATCAAAACGGGAGTACCCGAAGAAAGAAGACCAGCTCGTAGGGGCTTTCGAGGCCGAAGAAGAGGATTTACTGGAGAAAGGCCACGCCCGGACGCTAATGAAGGTATCAAATCGCCTGATGAGCAATGGGAGGCTTTTGTTAAGGATTATGATTTGTATATACGCTCAACGCTGACCGACGAGATTTATCGGTTAACAGATGACGGCAATAAGGATTATAACTATTCACGGCGAGTTTCCTGGTCACCCGATTCGAAAAAGCTTATTACTAATATTGTCAAACCCAAGCCCAAATGGATAGTGCATTATGTGCAATCTTCCCCCACAGACCAGGTTCAGCCGAAATACGAGGAAATGGAATACGAAAAGCCCGGCGATGCGATTACTATCAGTAAGCCCTGTCTTTTCCTCATCGACGGGAAAAAACAGATAAAAATTGATGATAAGTTTTTCCCGAATCCCTTTTACAGGACGGAAGACTGGCACTGGACGCCGGACAGTAAAAGTTTTTATTTTTATTACAATCAAAGGGGACATCAGGTGGTCAGGGTCATAAAAGTCGATGCTGAAACCGGTGAAGCGACGGTTATAATTGATGAGCAGAGTGACACATTTGTCGATTACGCGCACAAGAAATATCTTGAGTATCTGGACGATACGAATGAGATTATCTGGGCGTCCGAACGTGACGGCTGGAACCATTTGTATCTGTATGATATGCAGACAGGCCAGCTTGAGAACCAGATAACAAAAGGAAACTGGCTGTGGCGCAGAACTGAGAACCTTGATGCTGAAAACAGGCAGATATCGTTCTCTACCAGCGGTTATTATGATTGTCAGGACCCGTACTTTATGCATTATTTCAGGGTAAACTTTGACGGGACGGGTCTGGTTGCACTGACTGAAGGCAACGGCACGCACTCTATCCGGTATTCTCCGGACAGGAAATATTATATTGATACGTATTCACGCGTTGATATGCCGCCGGTTCACGAGTTGAGAAAATCCTGTGACGGCTCGCTTATTATGGAGCTTGAAAAGGCGGATGCTAACGATTTATTTGCTGCAGGTTTTCAGACACCTGAGCCGTTTGTAGCGATGAGCCGTGATGACAGGTTTGAAATATGGGGCGTTATTTATCGGCCTACAAATTTTGACCCGAATAAAAGTTATCCTGTTATAGAGGATATTTACGCCGGGCCTCAGGGTTCGTTTGTTGCTAAAAGGTGGAGTGATTTTAGCAGGCAGATGCCTCTGGCTGAGTTTGGTTTTATCATTGTGCAGATTGATGGTATGGGGACAAGCAATCGGTGCAGGGATTTTCATCATTTCTGCTGGCACAATCTCGGCGATGCCGGGCTGCCGGACAGAATCAAATGGATGAAAAAGACTGCTGAAAAATACCCGTGTATGGATATCAGCAGGGTGGGTGTTTACGGCACAAGCGCAGGCGGACAAAGTGCAACAGGTGCAGTATTGTTCCATCCCGAATTTTATAAAGTTGCCGTCTCTTCCTGCGGCTGTCACGATAACCGTGTCGACAAGCTCTGGTGGAATGAGCTCTGGATGGGCTATCCGGTCGGGCCGCATTATGAAGAGCAGTCGAATGTCACTAACGCAGACAAGCTGCAGGGCAAATTAATGCTGATTGTCGGAGAGATGGATAAAAACGTAGACCCCTCTTCGACTATGCAGGTTGTCAATGCCCTTATAAAGGCAAATAAGGAATTTGAGTTGATTGTGGTTCCGGGAATGGGGCATTCAGGCGGCGGACGTTTCGGCGAAAGAAAAAGACGGGATTTCTTTGTCAGACATCTTTTGGGCGAGGAAACGCCGGATTGGAATATAGAACCAGAAGAAGACGAAGAGCAGGAAGATTAAAACCTTGAAGACTTTTTAAATGAGCAATGAATTGTGTTAACAGAAAAGGAAAAACAGGTTTTACAAAAAGCCTTTGAAAAGATAAATTTAGAAATTTTATCGCTGACAGCCGCTGAAAAAATTTCGGCGGCTGTTTCTCTTTCTATAAAAAAGATTGAATTCTTTGCCCTCGATAGGGCAATAATCCCCGCTCGTTATCAGCGGAATATCGGCAGCCTTGGAATTGATGGGCAAAAGAAACTGCTCGAAAGCTCTTCTCTGGTTGTAGGACTCGGTGGTCTCGGCAGTTTCGTCTGCGAACAGCTTGCCAGATTGGGCGCTGGTCTCATAACAGCAGTGGATTTCGATACCTTCGAACAGACTAATCTCAACCGACAGTTAAACTCAAATCTGGAAAATCTTGGCGGCAAAAAGACTATCGAAACAAAAAAAAGAATTGAGAAAATAAACCGTGCGGTAGAGTTCTTCGGTTTCGATTCCAGATTCAATGAATTGCCGGAACAAATATGGCAGAAAACTGACATTGTTTTCGATTGTCTTGATAATATCGAGGATAGATTAAGACTTGCTCATAAATGCTCTGAATTGAATAAGCCTCTGATTCACGGTGCCGTTGCCGGCTGGTACGGAGAAGTAGGTGTCATCTGGCCTGAAAGTGATACACTGGATAAAATTTATAAGGACCAGACGCAGGGTATGGAAAAAAGGCTCGGCACACCTGTTTATACCGTCGCAGTCACGGCAGGTATTATGGCCGCTGAAGGTGTAAAAGTACTTATCGGTAAATACAAAAAAAGGGAGAGTAAACTTCACTGCTTCGACTTGTTGGAAGACTGCTGGCAGACAATAAAGTTTTAACTTGAATGTCCCTTCCTTAACGACCATCTGCTGCCGTCAAGTTTTATCTCGTCCAGATTAATATCAAAGTTCTCACCATCGAAGGTAACAATTCTGTCGGCAGATTTGATAACGTCAGCGGCGGAAGGCTTTAGATTCCTTTCTTCACTTCTCTTAACAATAAGAAACAATCCCGGCTCAACGATTTTTCTTAAAGAGGTTGATTCACATACGATAATCGAATCCGGACCGATTACCTTCAACAGGGCATCAAAACCTTTCTGCAAAGAATCCTTTTTAACCTTAAGCCAGAATGCTCTCTTTGCACCGGCCTTTAGAAATCTTGAGCTATCCGTATCTGCAATTGTGCTTTTTTCCTCAGTTAGTAAAAAGTCATCCTGTGATAGGAAAGGTTCCTCTGTAGGTGTGATTTTAATTGCCGTGATATCTTCTGTTTTACAAAATAACCGTATAATATCGCAGGCCAATCTTGTTTTGCCGGCACCTTTTGTTGTTGAGCCGACAAGAAGCATTGAATCTATTTTTATCATTTTATTCGAAGCACCCAAGCTGGCAAAAACGTATCTTTATTTTCTTCTCATTGCACATTCTGCCTACCTCTTTGAGGCTGACTTCGCAGAGCTGTGCAACTTCAAAGCACTGCTTACAGCTGATTTGGCCGTCCTTTGACCGCTTTTTTATTTCACCGTAAATTTTTTCGTTATCCACATTTGTCTCTCTGTTTATTTAGTAGTGTTATTATTGCGTCGAAAGATTCTTCTTCTGCGGAAAATACTCGGCAGACCAGGCCGGGGTATAGTTGTTTAACTGTTTTAACTAATTCTTCTCTGACGACCAGCAGCAAACAGTTTTTATTTTCGAGCAGCAAATCTATATTTTTGCGCCAGCAGCCGCCTTCCAATTCCATCGGGCCGAACTCGTCGATAATAATCAAATCCGCATTTCGTGTCTCTTCGCTTTCCAAAATTGTCCTGCCGAACTGGTAGCCTTCTTCGCTGAACACAAAGGCATCCGCAGCGTATTTTCGCCGGGCAAATTTTCCTCCTCGGCCGCTTTGTATATCGACCAGGTCGAAACCCAATAAAAAAGTGCCTTCATAAATAGAAGTCGCCGTAAAACCTGCAATCCTGAAATTTTCTTTTTTTAATTTCTCTACAAGACTCTGCACAAATGTCGTTTTGCCGCTGTGCTTTTTACCTGTCAGTAGAACAAGCCTGCATTTTTTAACTTCCATTATTTCATCGGCCTGCAATCAGAGTGTACGAGAAAATAACCAGGCTGAAAATCCACAAGCCGGCTGTCGCAATTGAAATCGAACCCTGCGCAGCTTTCCATTTGAAACTGAACGGCTTATCAAGTTTTAACTTGAGAGACTGACCCGTTCTTAACATAATCGGAACGATAATTGCACATCCGATAGCTGCCGCAAATCCGCTCAGAATATGGCCGTAAAACTTACTCAATGACTCTGTCCAGTAAGGGCCGTATCTGATAATAAAAGTCATCAGAACGGCAAAGGCAGCGTAATTTACAAAAGCCGCTGCAAAGGCAGCTATCGCTTTTTTCTTTATATTCAGAATGGAAAAGAATAAATCAAAACTGACACCGACCATCGCTATTCCGAGAAAATGGCAGGCGAATAAAGGTGAATTAAAGAACTTAAACAGCATCGCGCAAAGGCCTATCAAAGTTGCAGTTCCTTTCTGCGGCAAGTAGCTCCTCGATATTGCCAGGATACAGAATGCGACCAGCGTCAAAGGAATCGAAGCAAAAGGAACTTCCGCATGATACAAAACACCGCCCAAAACAGCTTCTGAAAGTCCCCACAACCCGCTAAAGAACAATACCCCAAGGATATAATCCTTTTTCATAATGTTCTCCTTAAACAATATCTAATTCTTGTTGCTTTGATATTATATGACATTTCTATCCCTTTGCAATTACCAGCCTGTAAAATTATTTTGTTCCTATAAGCCAGTTGCGTGACAATATTGCAAAATCGTCAAAGTCAACGTCGCAATCTCCGTCGAGGTCTCCTTCCTGTTCTATCTGCAAATCATCTATTGTAGTTGTCAAAATCTGATAATAGTCCCAGCCGTCATCGATTTTTGTATATTGTTCGAGTATGCCGCTGACAGAGCAAAAATGTTGCCCCGATTGAACAATTGGCAAATATTTATTCGGGTCAGGAGGCTTGTCAATATTCATATAATCCGATGCCCAGCAGTAAATATTCGGATCGCTTTCATCTTCCAGCGAGTAATTGTCGATATGTGAGCCGACATTGACATCGCCGACCATAACATTTCTAACCTGTATATACATTCCCTCATATTTTTCAGCCCTGTGGTCCGTGACATAACAGGTTTCATAATCAGGCTCATACACCACAGCAACATCATTAACATCCACAACAAGCGGTTCAGGCAAAGGAAGATTTTCATATTCAATTGTTACAGTCGAATATTCATCAACTGAAAGAATGGTATTGCCCTGTGTATATTCGCTGTCCTCAACTAAAACGTTTTGAATTGAAATCCAGTTGCCGACATTAGCATCGGCAAATGGGGTGCCGAATCCTTTGGCGAGGATACCGCCCCAGCCGTCTGCATTGTTCGGGTCATATAAAATAACTCTCTGCTTTCCTCTGCTCCACTTATGAATTACAATCCCGCCGGTGCAGTTAATTGTCCGCCCGTCGTAATAACCGCTGCCATCTTCATTTTCAGTGTGCTGAATCTCGTAAATGGACAGTGTTGGTATTGAATCGCTTGCAGCTAAGCTGGACATTGTTACAGCAATAATCATCATAAACATTTTTTTCACCATCATCAATACCTCCTTCAAAATATGTTAATAATTGTTTTTATATTTTCTACTGGTATGGGTACCAGTCCAAATCATTTCTGAAAGGCGCCTGAAAATAAGGGTCATCGACCGGCCATTCAGGCTTCCATACCGTCTCTTTCCATTCAACGTGATAATCACAGAATAAAATCGAACCTCCTAATTCGCCTCGCTTCTTAAAATGCCTTGCTGAAAAAGCTATTGGGTAACTTCCGCAGTGTCTTCCAGCCTCATCGTACTTATTATCTCCGCCATAACCTTTTTTCGGGTCAAGAAGCTGGTCAAAAAGCAGTATTACACGTACAGGATTTTCAATTAAAGATGTGTTAAGGAACGAAGGCATATTATTTCCGGTTGTCTGGGGGTAAGGTGGCCAGCAGTTTTTATCAAGCGCAAGACAGGAGTTCATTGCGTATGAAAAAAAGCCTAATTTTTTAATATTATATCCATAGCCGCTGCCCAGTTGTGCACTCGGACACTGATAAATACCTTTTGTGGGTCTGTGCCAAGTCGGGTAATCACGCCATCTTTTTTTACCCATCAATGGCGGGAGCATATCAACCCAGCCGAATTTATCAGGTTCACCCTTATTTTGGTCAAGACCGTCAATATGAGGATAAAAACCCTTATTTGCACAGGCATACGTTTCAAAGGCAAGGCCCCATTGGCGAAGCTGGCTCTGACATACAACTTGCTGTGCCTGTGCCCTGACCTTGCCCAAAGCAGGTATTAAGATACTCATAAGAAGCGTTATTACAGACATAACAACCAGCAGCTCAACGAGTGTAAAACCGTAATTTCCTTCAAAAGCCTCCCGCGTCCTTTCTTTCATTGCTAAAGTTTCCTTATGTGTTTCTTGAAGGCCTTTTCAAGTGCCTTCTCGACTTCGATGTGAAATTTCGTATAAGCCCTGACTAATTCTTTTCCCTCTTTGGTTAATCCGCTGCTGCCGCCGTCCTTTCCGCCTCGATGTTTTTCGACGATTGTGATATCGAGTGCATCCTGTACCTTTTTTATATCCCCCCAGGCCTTGCGATAGCTTATATGTAAGCTGTTACACGCCGCAGCGAGTGAGCCTTTTTTTTCAATAGTTTTCAATAGCTGCCATTTGCCGTCACCGAGTGCGCCTTTGCCGTCGGCCGTATCGAGCCACAATCTGAATTTCGCATAGAGCTTTTTCATTTTCATACAAAAAATAATACCGTTATGCACAACAATACATATCGATTTCCAAAACATACCGTTTATCAAAAACAAATCAAGCGTTATTTTTTTCCTTTTTTTATTTCTCTGAAAGCGAGCTTGCTCGTCCCTTTCGACTCGACCATATTTGCTATGCAAACTATGCCAAAAAGCTACAATTTCCTTCCGATTCAAAGCCAATTTTGGGCTAAAATTGGGTTTGTTTTGGGTTTGTTTGGCTTTGTTTTTTGGTTCGTTTTCGGGTAGTCCGACAGGTCGTACATTTACATATCTCTTTATATTGCAAACACTTAGCAATGACCCACGGGCTGGAAGCCCGTGGTACGAATTGGCTTTGTTTTGCATAATTTGTTTAATATTGCGCGCGCGGTTTTGAAAGTTAATTGGTGAATTGGTTAGTTGGTTAATTAGTTTACCGATTTTCGATACCGGATATTCGATTATCGAAGGATTGGACATTTGTTAGTCCTTAGTAAGTTAGTTGATTAGTTGATTGGTGAATTAGTTAATTATTTTATAAGCCCTTTATATAAATGAACTTACGCTTGAGTTTATCTTGGCCTGCTGGCCTATTCGTGCGGAACTCCGCAGCCCCGTATTTGGGGCCTCCCCCAATTATTAGTATTGTACTAAATTAAGGCGATATAATCAATGAAAAAATAATAAATTTTCACCGCGGTGTTCGCTGAGAACGCGGAAGAAAAATCTAACCACGAATTAACACGAAAATACACGAATAAAATTTAGCCACAGAGCACACCGAGTCCACAGAGATATTTTTTGACACGGATTTACACTGGATTGACACGGCAGTTATTGCTGACTTGGGTGTTCTCCGAAGATTTTTCTTTAAAAAGTAAACTTTTCACGCAAAATCTTTCTCGAAAACATAAGCAATTTCACTGCTTATATCTATAAGTCAGCGAAAAAAAGATTCAACGCAGAGAATTATTTAGCCACTGATTTCACAGATTTCACGGAAAATATTAGCTACAAAAAGGCACGAATAAAATTTAGCCACAGAGCACACCGAGGCCACAGAGATTTATTTAGCCACTGATTTCACAGATGAACACTAAATTATTCACCGCGAAAGTCGCAGAGAAAAAAAAGATTTTATAAACCATATAAGTATATGCATATATACTTATGGACTATATCAAGGCTTTGATATTTAAACCCGGATTTATTAACCTCCTATGAAGAACTCAAAGACACGAAGATTTTAGACAGGATAACAGGATAGATTTAAATTATTGTAGTGTTTTATAAAAATAAATGTTAGAAAATAATAGGTAAACGTCCCCTATTTATATAAAAATAAATGTTAGAAAATAATAGGTAAACGTCCCCTATTATTCCCTATTATTCCCTATTATTCCCCAATTAGTCGAACAGCCGAAGGGAAAAGAACTCGGATATTCAGTTAGACCCGAAAAAGTATGAGAAACAGGCAAATTTTGGTTGTTTTAAGGGTCTTGTTATGTTATTATTGGACATAGGTTTAGATGTTTGTGTTAGTGGTCTGGTCTTAATAACAATTTTTTGAGGAGTGAGAGTGATGAAAAAGGTAATTGTTTTTGTCTTAATCGTCATAATCTCTTTTTTTTGTTCCACCATAGAAACGTTTGCAACGCCGACAGAAATACTGCTTGGTACTGGTGAAAACACAACTTGTGGTAATATCAGGGGCGACTATTTAGACTCGGGATTTATTGTCAAGGTCGGGTACGACTTATCGTATCCTGTAGAAATATGGCTCAAGTGGAATGTAACATCTGCTGATATGGATAACACTTTATTTGCTTCGACAGGTTTTGAAAATTTCGATGAAGTAACCTCGTATCTTACTAATGGTATCATCGAAACTTTTATGTGTGGACAGGAATCATTTGGCGCGGGTGCTTCAGGCTGCCGAGAAGATATCTTTTTTCAAAAAATTCCATTTTTTGAAGGTCCTGATTTTGAAGGTGGGACAATAACGAAACTTGGTGCAAAGATGCATAATTTAACAGTACTTGACCCAGACGCCAACTTATATAAGTTCGATGTTACTGTAACGGTATTTGGAACTCCGGAACCCTCCTCGCTTTTGCTGCTCGGCCTCGGAGCGGTGATGTTGAGAAAAAAACGCTAAAACCCTTTTTAAAAGAGTATGAAATAAAAATACTGGGAGGCTAAAAGGACATTTTACGGCTGAGGCAAATCTGGACACCAAACATGGTCATTCCATCTCTCTGAGTACCCTACACACAAATACAATCCGATTTCTGACTCGCGGGTAGGCTCGTCACAAGGAACTGCGCCGTAGCTATCCATCAAGGCTTTCATAGCGGGATGTGAAGCACAGGCTGGGGTAAAGTAGTAGTTGAAAGTATCGGAATGCGACCAGCTACTCTCGAAAAGTGCCATATCCTTGCGATTATGCACTACCATGAAGATTGGAAGAAACTTGTCCTGAAGCTTTCCGTGTTGATAAAAATCTGGTTGATGGGCAGATATTGCAACTCTATACCATGACATACAAAAACTCTCCAAAAATTGAAAATCAGGGACAGCCCTATTTTTCTAAACAAACGACTCTATCTTTTCTTTACCCACGCACCAAATTACAGCAGGAGCCTAATTGGTGCGAGACTTCCATCCTTCGCCCCTTGGTGTTTCCGTATTTAGGCCGATAGAATACCCGAAACCTTTTAATCCGTCAATTCTAAAAAATCCGAAGCTAATTTATTCTCATAATTTATTTCTCGATGCGTTAGCTAATAAACCTTTTGTATATGGATGAGATGGATTTTTGATAATTTTATTTGTATCACCCTGCTCGACTATCCGGCCGTTCTGCATTACAGCTATATAATCAGCCCTGTCGGCTACAATGGCAAGATTATGTGTAATCAGCAAAATGCTGATATTTTCGTTTTTTTTCAAATCGCAGAGCAAATCAAGTATCGCCCTCTCTGTAGTAACATCAAGCGAGCTTGTCGGCTCATCTGCTATGAGCAATTCCGGCCTGCAGCTAAGTGCGATGGCGAGCATTACCCGCTGGAGCATTCCGCCTGAAAGCTGATGAGGATACTGCCTGATTCTCTTTTGCGGCTCTTCGATTCCAACCTTTGTTAAAAGCTCTATCGCATTCGCAAAAGCTTGCTTTTTATTCTTTTTGTGGTGAAGTTTTATAGTTTCAATTATCTGGCTGCCAATTGTAAAAACAGGATTCAGGCTTGAAAACGGGTTCTGAAAAATCATAGCAATACCACAGCCGCGAATTTTTCGCATCTTTTTTTCGGGTATGGCTGCAAGATTTAGATTTCTAAATAGTATTTCGCCATTTACAATTCTGCCCTGGTGCCTGGGTATCAGCCGCAGAATCGATAGTGCGGTTGCTGTTTTACCACAGCCGGTACGGCCTACAAGGGCAAAGGTCGTGCCTTTTTTTATATCGAAGCTGATATTGTCAACAGCTTTTACAGGGCCGTAGCTTGTATTAAAACTGGTGGTAAGGCTGCGAACGGATAACAGTATATTTTGCTCATTGTTCATAAATTATAGAATCCTTAATTTCGGGTCTAAATACTGTCTCAGGTAGTCAGCGAAGATATTTAAGGCAAGTGAGATAATAAATATTGCTGCTGTAGCGGCGGTCATCTCCCACCAGCAGCCCCTTGTCAAATCTATCCTGGAAGAATCAATCATCGAGCCCCAGCTCGGCACGTTTTTTGCGCCCACGCCCAAAAAGCTCAGCATAACCTCGGCGTGGATATAATACACAAAGCGAAGCGAGAACGTGATAATGATGATATGCGAAACGTTCGGCAGTATGTGCCTGAACAAAATCCTCATATCAGAACAGCCTTTTGACTTTGCGGCCAGGACGTAACCAAACTGCTTTTGCCTGATAACCTCGGCCCTGATTAATCTGCAGATTCCGGTCCAGCCGGTAAGGCCAATCGCCAGGCAAACCGCGGGGATACCGGTAAGATTTATTTTGCCCAGTCTTAGCCAATTTAAATCTATCGATTTATCCGACAATACAAGCGCAAAGGCAAGTATCAGGAGAATATACGGGACCGAGGTTAAAGTTGTGAGCAGCCAGACGATAATGTCATCCACGAATCCGCGAAAGTAACCGGCAGCAGCACCGAGACATACGCCGACAGTAAAACTGATGAACGATGCCCAGAAAGCTACCGTTATCGAAACCTTCGCTGCGTAAAGTGTTTTTCTCAGGACCGAGCGGCCGAGATAATCGGTGCCGAAAATATTTTTCCTGCCCGGCGGCTCATACTCAGAGCCCACTACACTGTCCCATTTTGTGGGGCTTATCTGCCAGTGAAAAAGCTCGGCAAGATATATAAAAGCAGTAAGTAAAAAGTATATGGAAATAATAACAATACAGACTATAGCGAGTTTGCTTCTGGTTAACTCTGAAATTGTTTTAACTCTGTTTAGCAAGTGTAATCCTCGGGTCAATAAGTAAATAACAAATATCTGCTATAAGGGTAAAGACAGCGACAAGAACGGCGGCGATGTAAACGACGGCATTTAAGAGCTGATAGTCCCTTGCTGCAACGGCATCAATAATCAAAGAGCCCAGGCCGGGAATGCCGAAAAATCTTTCCAGAAGAAGTGAGCCGAGAAAGAGAAAGGGAATCGACATAACCACTTTCGTGATGACCGGAATCATCGCGTTTTTGAGGACGTGTTTAAAAATAATCGCAGCCGGGCTGAGCCCTTTTGCAAAAGCGGCCCTGACATAATCGCTTTTAATCTCATCGAGCATAACCGTTCTGTAGAATCGAATGTTGCCGCCGAGACCTGCGATAATTCCTATCAGCAGCGGCAGCGCAATGTACTGGGGCATCGAGAGGTCGGGCCAAAAGTAAACCGGAAATAATCCCCACCTGTAGGCGAGGAAATACTGGCCGAACAAAATGAAACTGAGGAATGGAAGACTCACGCCAATCGTACTGAGAGAAATAATCAGATAATCGGTGAAGCTGTTGTGATGATATGCGGCTACAAGCGCAAGGATTATGGAGATAATCACAGTTCCAAGCAGCATAGGAACCGTCAAAGCAAGGGAGTATGGAGCTTTTTTTATGAGCTTGTCACTTATCTTTTCGTGGTCCCGTGCCCTGCCGAAATTGAAGGTAACTGCATTTTTAAGATGGCTGAAAAACTGACTGTCGCGTGCCAGGAAAAGTGGTTTATCCAGGCCGAGCTCCGAGCGGATTTCTTCTTTTGTCTGCTCATCTGCGAATCGGCCTGCATATTCGTCGGTTACATCGCCGCCGATGACGTTGAAGAGTAAAAAGGTTATAAGCATTACACCGAAAACGGTAGGGACAAA
>CAZMQF010000035.1:0-18258 GCA_964568365.1 uncultured Pirellulales bacterium
CGTCTTCTCCGCATATTTTATAACCTATTGCTCTTACTGGATGGGAAGATATATGTTGAGAAAAACAGATGTTAATTATTAGCTGTTGATAATTTTTATAAAATTTCTTGCCGACTCTTCGGTTTTCCAGGGTGTGACAAAACCTTCAAATTGTTTTGATTCTTCTATGTCTCTGTCAAGTTGCAGACGATACTGGCTGATATGATGAAAGTATCTTTTCTCTTCATAATAATCTGCTAAGTATTCCTGCTCCGTCTGCCCCGGTGTCGGCAAAAGCAGTGCCTTTTTCTTGTCCAGCTCTGCAAGCTCCATAATCGTCGTATATCCTGAGCGTGTTATTATGAACTTTGAGCGGTTCATAATATCTTCCTGCTGTTCTGTTTTTAGAAAGCTGTAAAATTCAGCATCACCGGGCAGGTTTTTTTGCTGTCCCTCAGGATTGCCTCCTGCAATTACAATCCTGCCCTTTAATTGATTTAACTGAGAAATAATTTTTTTCTCTAATATCACTCTCTGAGGCTCAGGTCCCGACAGGGAAACGAAGTACTCGATATCCTGTTCCGTGTCCAGCTTGCTTATATGAGACAATATGCCGATATATCTTATTTTGTCTTCGCTTATATACCTTAGATTATGCGAAAGATGTCCTGAAAGATTTTGTCCCTCAAAGTCGGGGACAAGTACGTACCTGTACTTTCTCATTCTCGAGGCTAGCCATAGCTCAAAAGCCCATTCGGCGCCGATAGGCGTTTTGAACCTTAATTGATGATTTATCAGATAGGAGTTTTCAGCACTGTCATATACATCGTACCTGCAGTCTGAAATTACTGTATCAAACTTTTCTCTCTTGATTATCTGCTCGGTGTGCTTTCTCGCCTGCCTGAGCGTCTTGAGCATCCAGGGACAGGAAAGTACAAACTTCAAACGGAAAAAAGCCGTTTTCGTATAGGGCGGATACAGGCTCGGAACGTCGTAATAAAAACATTTATCCTTAAAATAATCTTTCAAAATTTTCAGAGCGATGCCCGTTGATAGTAAATATACCTCGTTTTTTTTACATAGTTCTTTAATCAGAGGTATGTCTCTTGTTGCGTGTCCCAGCCCCCAGTCAAAAACGCCAAAGAGTATTTTCATATTTTTTGTTGACCGTATCCTTTTCCGACCTTACTGCTCCTCTTGGTTGAAAAGACCAGCCTCTGTATCGGCTTGTTTGTTTTTATTACATTTTAATCCGAGGTGTTCGCAACCCTGCGCTGTAATTTCCCTGCCGCGTCTTGTCCTGCGTAAGAATCCTGTCTGCAAAAGGAACGGCTCGACCACGTCCTCGAGCGTATCTTTCTCTTCGCCTAACGTCGCGGCAATTGCGTCGATACCTGCCGGCCCGCCGTCATAGACCTTCGCAAGCGCCCGCAAAAACGACCTGTCAAGCTCATCGAGACCCAGACTATCAATCCGCTCCATCTTCAGGGCATTTTCAACTATCTCTGTGCTTAATAGTCCTTTGCCTTTCACCTGTGCATAATCACGAACTCGCTTGAGCAGCCGGTTTGCAATTCTTGGCGTTCCCCGCGAACGTGCTGCTATCAGTTCAAGCGTTCCGTCTTCGGTTTGCAGAGTTAATAGATTCGCTGACCTTTTTAATATGTCCGTCAGCTCCTCCGGACTGTAAAAATTAAGATGGTACAGCATTCCAAATCGACCGCGAAGCGGCGCGCTTAAAAGTCCCGCCCGTGTTGTTGCGCCTATCAGCGTAAACCGTTTGAGCGGAAAGTTTATTGTTTTTGCGTGCAGGCCGCTGTCGACGGTAAAGTCCACCCTGAATTCTTCCATCGCAGGATATATGAACTCTTCTACCGGCGTGCTC
This sequence comes from uncultured Pirellulales bacterium, assembly GCA_964568365.1. GTDB lineage: Bacteria > Planctomycetota > Phycisphaerae > Sedimentisphaerales > Anaerobacaceae > CAYLMG01. The sequence goes on from CAZMQF010000035.1 coordinate 1,865, forward strand.
AGCCGGTGTATTTCATCTATGAATAAAATGTCGCCTGTATTAATATTGCTCAACATGCCCATCACGTCACCGGCCTTGACCATAGCAGGCCCGGATGTGCACCGAATCCTTGCCCCCATCTCGTTTGCCACAACGTTCGCCAGCGTCGTCTTGCCGAGCCCGGGCGGGCCGTAAAGTAAAATATGCTCCAGAGGCTCACCCCGTTTCCTCGCTGCGGTCATTGCTATCGAAAGTTTTTCCTTAACATTGTTTTGGCCTACACATTCGTTAAGAAATCTTGGCCGAAGCGATGTGTTGAAACTTTCTTCCTGCTCGTTTATCGGTTGCCTGCTTATTACCCTGTCTATCGCCATAATATTATTTAACTTTTAACTTTGAACGTTTAACGTTAATTTTCTCACGCTTCAACGCCTTGTTTTAACCTGTAAACCAGCGGCACGAGCTCTTCCGCTGTTTTTACATCCGGGTGCCTTTCACACGCCAGCTCGATAAGCTCCATCGCCTCGTTTCTCTTTTCGCCCCAGGCGATTAGGATTTCCAGCGTCTCCGCCTGGAAAGCCTTGAACTTCCTCTCTCTGCCCGCTGCAATTTCAGCACCCGCAGCGAAGCTTTTTAGCTTGCCCTTAAGCTCGGCGATAATATGCTGAGCCATCCTTCTGCCGAGAGTGGGCAGTGACGTTATTATTTTTTCATCTCCATCTTCAATTGCTGCTGCGACGGTTGAAATCGGCAAAGTTAAGCAGCGAAGCCCCTTTTTTATTCCGATACCTTTTACACTGATAAACTTTGTGAAAAACTCCTTTTCGCCCGCACTTAAAAAGCCGGTCATCCTCGGCACAAAGGAGCCGCCGCCGGGTGTCCCCTCGAAATATTCCATCGTGTACAGCCTTATCTCGCTGCCTATCTTATCTGACAGGGCGTTTACGCAATAAGCCGGCAGCATCAGCTCATAGGTAACCGAGCCGACCTCTATGAGACAGCTCTCGCTGCCGAGCTTTACCAATCTTCCTTCAATACCTGCTATCATAAAAAGCTTCTTCTAAGTAATACTGACTTTCGTATTTGAACAGCACAAGGCCGCTGCGATTGCGTCAGCCACGTCGTCCGGCTCCGGCACCTGCGGCAGGCCGAGAATTCTCTGAATGCTTCGCTGAATCTGCTCTTTTTTGGCTCTGCCGTTGCCCGTTATGGATTTTTTTATTCGTGTTGCTGAAAAGCTTCTTACCTCGATGCCGGCCTCGGCACATTTTTGTAGTATAACACCTCTTGCGTGTCCCATCAATATCGCAGTCCTCGGATGTGCATAGTGTGAATACAGCTCTTCAACTGCCACCGTATCGGGCTGAAAATTCTTCAACAAAAGCTCGACGTCCTCTGCTATCCTGTTAAGCCTTACCTCTATCGAATCTTTCTCATCGGTCCGCAGAACTCCCGCCTCGATTAAACTTTCCCTCTCGGAATCTATTTCTATACAGCCGTATCCGCAGACCTGCAGTCCCGGGTCAATGCCCAGTATCCTCATTTTATTCTCCACTCAGTTCCGTCCGGTGTATCTTTCAGCTCTATTCCGATTCTTTCCAGTTCGACTCGTATGGTATCAGCAAGCTCAAAATCCTTATTTGTTCTGGCATTGTTGCGCTGCTCAATCAAAATCTTAATCAAATTATCAGTCACCTCTTCGCTGCCGCCGCCGGCTTGCGGATATTCTTCTTTTACTACCCCTAAGACGTCACCGCCGAGCTTTGTAAATAAATCATCAATCGCGTCGAGAGTCTTTTTTGTGGCATCACCCTTTTCGAGCACTGGATTTGTTAAGCGAACCAGCTCGAAAATAACCGAAAGAGCAATAGAGGTATTCAAGTCGTCATTCATAGCCGCTTCGAATTTTTCCTTAAGCTCTGCGAGCTGCTGCTCGATTTCTTTGTCAGCTTCCCCGTCGGCTGCCGACTCGACTTCCTTTCGTAGTGCCTTGACTGTTTTTGCTATTTTATCGTAGCCGCTTTGAGCTGCGAATAACGCAGCATCGGAAAAATCAAGCGGGCTGCGATAGTGACTATTCAGTATTAACTGCCTGACAGCAAGCGGCTCATAGCTTCTGGTCAGTCTTTCGTGAACGCCGGAAAAGGCCTGCTTGAGCGTGATAAAATTATCCAGACTCTTTCCCATCTTTTGCCCGTCAACAGTCACCATATTGTTGTGCAGCCAGTACCGTACAAACCGCACACCGTTGGCAGCCTCCGACTGCGCAATCTCGCAGTCGTGATGCGGGAATTGATTCTCTATACCACCGCCGTGTATATCGATTGTCTGCCCGAGGTATTTCATACTCATTACCGAACATTCGAGATGCCAGCCCGGATAACCCATCCCCCACGGGCTCGGCCACTGCATAATATGATTCGGCTCCGCCTTTTTCCATAATGCAAAATCAACAGCGTTCTTTTTATCCGGTGAGACCTCTACACGAACGCCGGCCTTCATCTCCTCGATATTCCTTCCGGATAGTTTGCCGTAATCGGCGAATTTCGATACGTCAAAATACACCGACCCGTTAACCTCATAGGCATAACTCTTCTCCAGCAGAGTTTTAACCAGCTCTATCTGCTCGATGATATGACCGCTTGCCCGCGGACTTATGTCGGGTCGAACGCAATTGAGCTTATCCATATCCTCGAAGTAGCTGCGCGTATAATATTCTGCCAGCGCCATCGGATGCTTCTTTTCCTTCTTGGCAGCTTCCGTAACCTTGTCCTCTCCCTCGTCTGCGTCGTCGGTAAGGTGACCGACATCGGTAATGTTTTGAACATAAGTAACAGCGTAACCTGAATATCGCAGATACCGTACGAGGATATCAAAGCTGACGTAGCTTTTCGCGTGTCCCAGATGTGCATGGCCGTAAACCGTCGGCCCGCAAACATAAATACCAGCCTTGCCTTTTTGCAGAGGCTTGAATTCCTCCTTCTTTCTCGTCAAACTGTTATAAAGCATCAACGCCATCAAAACCACCTCGTCATATTATAACGTTCTTTTATATTTTCTTTTTATGAGCACGACCGCTGTTGCTGTTATCGCCTCGCCTTCGCCTACCGGCCCGAGCCCTTCATTTGTTTTGGCCTTTACGTTTACTGCGTTGAAATCTATTCCCAGAAGTGAGGCAATACATCTTTTAATCTGTCCCTTGAATGTCTCGAGTCTGGGCTTCTCAATATGGATTATCACATCAACATTAACTATCAGCCAGCGCTGCTCGGCCAGCTTATCTCTTACTTCAAGAACAAGTCGCTTGCTGTCGACACCTTTGAATTTCGGGTCGGTATCGGGAAACAATGTCCCTATATCGCCCATCCCTGCTGCTCCCAGCATAGCGTCTATTACAGAATGTAGCACGACATCACCGTCACTGTGTCCGAGCAGACCTTCGGGGTAGGGTATATGAACGCCGCCCAGCATCAGGCGTCTGCCTTCGGCAAGCTTGTGTATGTCGCTGCCGATACCTGCCCTGTACTCGTGGTCATGCTCTTCAACCATTGCTTTTACCTTTTCCCTTTTCCTTTTTACTTATTAAAGGATTCCTTTTGTGCTCGGTATGTCGTCTCCGACAATTTTGACCGCTGCCGCCAGCGACTGGCCCAATCCCTTGAAAATCGCCTCGGCAATATGATGGCTGTTAGTACCGTAAGGCACGTTTACGTGCAGATTAAATGCACCGTTATTGGCGAAGCTGCGCAGCAGCTCTTCGAGACACTCGACGTCGAAGTTACCTATTCTTTCCGTCCTGAAGTTGGCATTATACACACAGTTAGCCCTGCCGGACAAATCAACGCTTACATTCGCCAGCGCATCCTCCATAGGCACCGAGCTGTGCCCGTATCTTGCTATACCTTTTTTGCTGCCAAGTGCTTTTGTCAGCCCCTGGCCGAGGCATATCGCTATATCCTCGACCGTATGATGCGCATCGACCTCCAAATCACCTTTAGCTTTTACAATCAAATCAATTTTGCCGTGCTTGCTCAGGTGCGTGAGCATATGGTCAAGAAAGCCGATACCCGTATCTATCTCGTATTTGCCGACACCGTCCAGGTCGAGCTCAACTAAAACGTCCGTCTCTTTTGTCTTTCTTTGAATCTGTGCGCTTCTCTTTGCCATAAAAAGCCCCTTATTCTGATAAAATTTCCTTCATTGCCGAAAGCAGTTTTTCATTCTGTTCTCTCGTGCCCACCGTTATCCTCAGCTTATCTTCAAGTAAAGGCAGATTCCAGTACCGCACGTAGATATTCCGCTGCTCTAATTTCTCAAATAGAATATTGGCTGCCATTTTCTTGCTTTCGGCAAGTATAAAATTCGCAAAACTTCTCGGCACCACAAAATCAATTGCCTGAAGCTGCTCTGTCAAAAATTGCCGCTCCGCTTTAATCCTTTCGATATTGCCCTTAAAATACTGCTGGTCTTTAATGGCAGCCGTCGCCGCCGCAGTCGCAACTGCATCGATATTATACGAGTCCTTAAGCTTCATCAACCCCTCTATCAATCCCTCATCTGCCATCGCATATCCGAATCGAAGCCCCGCAAGCGAGTACCCTTTGCTCAGCGAGCGAAGGATTATCACGTTATCGAACTCTTTAATCAGGCCGATACAGTTCTCCTCGGCAAAATCGACGTAGGCCTCGTCAATCAGCAAAACACCTTTTATCTCATCTGCCGCAGATGCCAGCTCGGCAACGCTTATAAAGCTGCCTGTCGGCGCATTGGGATTACACACAATCGTCAATGCTGCCTTACTTTTAACAAGCCCGGCCGGCAGATTAAATTCCTCGTCAAACGGAACCTCGATTGCCCTGCAGTTCTGCAGATTCGCAAGAACGGGATAAAGTGAATATGTCGGTACCGGGTAGGCCACTGCCCGCCTCTCATCGCAGAACGCGCGTATCGCCATACTCAAAAGCTCGTCCCCGCCGTTCGTGCAGATAATATTTTCCTGCTCGACTCCATTAAGTTTTGCTGCTTCCCGGCGGAAAATATCAGCCGTCGGGTCAGGGTACCTTCGTAGCTGTTCAGCCTTGATTTCCGCCACCGCCTTCATTACCTCAAGCGAGGGCGGATAAGGATTTTCATTGGTATTTAGCTTTACAACGTCAGTTTCTTTAGGCTGATACCCAGGCCGATAACCTTCTCCCCTTTCAATATTTTCCCTGAAATAGCCCATAAATTCGCCTCAAACCAAAAATCCTACGAATTATACGGATATTACTCTTAAATTAAAAGGAAGTTTTCTCTTCTCTGGGTAAAATCAGAATGCCTTTTTTGTCTGTCTGCCCGCTTGTTCTAATTAGATTTTGACTTATCTTTATTTTTTTGTTATCATCTGGCCGGAGGCTAAACGTTATTAAAAAACAAAGGTTTGAAACAGCAGTTGTCGGTTGTATGAAAAAGAACACAGGCTTTTAGCTGACTTAAAACCAGTCATAATTGGCCGATGTGAAAAATGTTCAAGAGCAAATATTTTTGTAAACGTTTCTTCATTACTTCTGTTTTCCTTATTATATTTACACTTCTGACGGCCTCTCCGGTTGATGCCTGCTTTACCATTGTCGTCGGCAAAGATGCTTCCGCTGATGGTTTCGTCCTGGTTGCTCATAATGAAGATGACAGCCCGCCGCAAATAGTAAATCACCATAAAATCCCCGGACAAACCCACCAGCCGTACGAAAAAGTAAAATTATTAAACGGCGGCTCCGTCGAACAGGTCTCAGTGACCTTCTCGTATATCTTCTCGGAAATGCCAGAAATGGATTATTCCGATTCTTTTGTTAACGAGTGGGGTCTTTGCATCTGCTCCAATAGCTGTACCTCGAAAGAGGACCAGCCCGAAATTACAGAAGGCGGAATTGGCAAAATGCTCCGGCTTATAATCGCCCAGAGAGCAAAAACCGCAAGGCAGGGCGTTCTGCTCGCGGCAGACTTAATTGAAAAATTCGGCTATTTAGGCTCGGGCAGAACATACGTTATCGCCGACCCGAACGAGGGCTGGCTCTTCTGCGCTATCAACGGCAAGCACTGGCTCGCGCAGAGGGTTCCTGATAATCACGTTGCGATGGTAGCCAACACATATACCATTCACCATGTAGATATTGCTGACGGCAACAACTTTCTTGCGTGCAGTGACATTATTGAATATGCAACTGAAAAGGGATGGTACGACCCTACGAAAGACGGCCGCTTCGATTTTGCAGCCGCTTATGCAAATCCTGAAAACGCAAAAAGCCCTACCAATTATGGCAGACAATGGGCAGGACTTTCTCACGTCTCCGAGGACAAAATCCTGATAGGCCCGCTCCTTCCATTTTCCATCAAACCCAAAGAAAAAATCGACGTTCAGAAACTTATGGAAATCCTGCGATTCGACGATATTCGGGCAAAACCGGAGCTAATGAAGCAGTGCAGCAAAGAGGAAAAAGGCACTTGTATGATTTGCAGGGCCAGCACGCAGACAAGTTTTATCGCTCAGCTTAGAAACAATATGCCCGGCGACATTGGCATTGTTTACTGGCTCTGCCTTTCTCAGCCGGGCAGTAGTTTTTATATACCGTTTTATTTCGGCATAGATAAATTCCCGCAAGGTTACTGCCTTGAATCCAGAAGGCCGACAAAAAAAGAATTTGAACAAAAAATCAATGCCCCCTTTAACCCGGACCCGAATGAAGCCTTCTGGACATTCTCAAACTACAGCAACAAAGTCAAAGACAAATCCGACATAGGCCTTGTCTTTAGCAATAAACTTCATTTCTCCCTTATGAATGAGTTTAGTAAAAAAATCCTCGAAGAATGCGAAAAGCAGGAAGACCGGGAATTTAAAATAGAACCCTTTTCCGTTTCGCAAGCTATGTACAATCTCTCCCTGGAGTTTATGAATGATATTATCAACGAATCAGACTAAAAATCCTACTTCCTGCAGTAATCTATCAGCCGTGCCACCTCACTTCGAAGGTCTTTGCGGTGCACAATCATATCGATAAAGCCGTGCTCAAGCAAAAACTCCGACCGCTGAAAACCTTCCGGCAGCTCCACCTTGATAGTCTCTGCTATTGTTCTCGGCCCGGCAAAACCAATCAGGGCTCCCGGCTCAGCTATGATAACATCGCCTAACATCGCAAAGCTTGCCGTAACACCCCCTGTCGTCGGGTCCGTCAGAATTGGTATGTAAAGACCGCCCGCTTCATTGTACCTGGCAAGTACCGCACTCGTCTTGGCCATCTGGCCTAATGAAACAACCCCCTCGTGCATCCTCGCTCCGCCCGAGCAGCATACCGCTACAAAAGGAAGTGACAGCTCCATCGCCATCTCTGCCGCCGCTGTAAACTTCTCGCCGACAACGTATCCCATAGAGCCCATCAGAAAATTCGACTCCATCACTGCCAGCACTACTTCTCTGCCCTTGATAAATGCCTTGCCTATCTTTATCGCTTCTGTTGAGCCGCTCTTTTTCTCATCTGCTTTGAGCCGGCTCTTATACGTTGTGCCTTTGTACTTAAAATTCAGCGGGTCGTTGCTGTTCAAGTCACTTAATACCTGCTGAAAAGTCTGCTCGTCGGTAAGGTATTTAATCCTTGTATCTGCGTTGATTCGAAAGTGATGACCGCATTCCGGGCAGACGTTTAGATTCTCCTCAACCGCACTTTTATAGAGCATATGCTCACAGCCCGGGCACCCCATCCAAAGCCCGTCAGGCATCTCTTTTCTCGGCTTCAGTGAGAAACCGTTCCATTGCTTTTTGGTTTTTTTCGCCATAACAATATCTTTATCGTAACAGCAATTGGGGATTGTACCAAAAAACGAGCGGTCTGGCTATAAAATTACCTGCACGCCTTTCGAATCGCTTCTATCGCAGCTGCTCGGTCGCGCTTCGTGAATATCGCGTTGCCGGCTACCAGTGTATCCGCTCCGTAAGAGACAGCTATTGAAGCTGTTTGCGGATTTATCCCTCCATCCACCTCTACTCTTATATCAGGCCCGACTATTTCCCTGACCTCAATAACCTTTTTCGCCGCCTCGGGCATAAAATCCTGTGCGCCGAAGCCCGGATGCACGGTCATCACCAGTATCATATCGCAGAGCGGCCCGAATTCTTTTATTGTTTCAGCCGGAGTCTCAGGGTTAAGGCAAAGTCCCGCTGTTACACCGTACGAATGTATCTTTTCGATTAACTTGCCGGCCTCTTTTTCTGCCTCGATGTGAAAGGTTATATGATTGACGCCCGCCTCGATGAACGTTTCTGCATACCGCGAAGGCTCGCTTATCATAAGGTGACTATCGAAGACGAGGCTGCTGTATTTGCGAAGCTTTTCAACCACCGGCGGGCCGATTGTAATGTTCGGCACGAAGTGACCGTCCATTATATCCAGATGTACCACCTTCACGCCTGCCGATTCGACAGCCTTTATCTCATCTGCCAGGTGAGCAAAGTCCGCGCTCAATATCGATGGCACCACCTCGATTGTCCCTGCTTTTGGAAGTCTCCTGGAATTTATTTGTTCAGCCACAGAGCTTTTCCTTAATTTTTTAAACAATAGACAAACTATTAAATCGGAGCTCGATATGGCTCATTATATAGATTTCGATGCCGTTCGCAAGAAAACAATTGCATACCCACCACAAAACGGCCCGCTTTAAGAAAGTGCGTATGATGCGCTTTCAGGGACAAACTCAACTTGCACCCTTTGATGTAAGGTTGCACCTATTTTTCTCAGCATAGCAAGGCTGTACCCATTGTAATCAGCATCTTCCAAACGGCTAATAACAGACTGTGTTGTGCCAACGAGTTTGGCTAATTGTTTTTGGCTTAAGCCGGCTTGCATCCTGAGCTCGTAAATCTGTTCCGCTATATTTAGATTTTCTCGTTCTCTTTCGAGAGACTCAAGTCGTTTCTTGTTATCTCCGATATAGCGTTTATGTAAAATCTTCACGGCATTACTGGTTGTTTTTTTCTTCTTTGTCATAGTTATAGCTCTCCTGTATAAGTATGAGCTTTTGGTTCTTTCTCATAGTTTCGTAAATTGCTTATTGCTGTTTTAATTTCACTTTTCGGCACTTTCTTAGCTTTGGTACAACCGTGCGAAAGAAGCACTAAGTTCTTGCCGACAAAGGCGTATAATACACGATAATTGACGTTCCCATATTTTGACCGCAATTCATATATGCCTTTATCCAGGTAATCACAAATCGGTCTTCTTAATTCATATCCTTTTTCTTGAAGTAATTTTATTCTTGCAATACATTTATCTTGAGCTTTCGCGGGAATCGTATCAAGCCATTCGATTAGTGGTACACTCCCATCTGCTTGCCTGTATATAACTATTGTCGTCTGCGTCATCCTGGCCTCTATTTATAATATCGCAAATTTGCGATAATAGTTCAAGCAAAAAATCGACTTTTTGAAAAAAAGTTTAGCCCTATGAAACTTTTCTGGCTTAAGGGGTTAAAATACCCGTTATTTTCTGATAAATCCACCTGATTTTCCTTATATAATCTAACAGGGTTGCCATTTTCTTTTTTGCCCGCCCTGAGCGAATTTATCCTGAGCTTGTCGAAGGAGTCGAAGGGCACGGCGACTTTGTTTAGCTTTTTTGCTTGCGACGAGGGCCCTGTCATTCCCGCGCAGGCGGGAATCCAGAATATCCTATACGCTCTACGCTAACCGCTATTGTTTTTTTCTTGCTGTTTTGTCTAAAATCCCTATAATTATTACGAAAATAATTGTGGAGAAAATCATTTTATAAAAAGATAGGTGATTTATGAATTCTAAAAAATATTTTATTATGATAACAACACTTATGACTTTTTTGGTTGGTTTGAATACTAACCTGTTGGGGCAGGAACAAAAAGACCCTAATGATAAAAACAAAGAATTAAAGCAAATCACAAAAGCACAGCAGCAAGAAATTGACAGGCTCGCCGCTGCGCTTGCAGATGCAAAAAAAGAAATCGAGCGGCTTCAAGCTGAAGTGGCTGAGTTGAAAGAAAAAAATGCAAAGCTGCAAGAGCAAGTTGGAGAGTCGGTATCTTCTGTGCTGTTCACGGGAGAAGAAACACCACTTACAATGGTAGAGGCATATACCCAAAAATATATTGGCAAAACCTTTATTGCTATTGGTCTTATACGTGTGTTTGATTATTACAATTATAGATATGATGGAGCAAAGGGAACTCATGTCTCTTTATCGTTCGATGAATTGAGGCAGGATATGACCCATACAAACAAGGATATGAGCTTGTATGTAAGGAGGGAAATATCAACAAACCTAGTAGAAAAACTAACTGAAGCCGTAAGTACTGGATACAAGGATAAGTTGGTTCGGGTTAAAGTCTCAATCCTTAAAAATCGTTATGACCCAGATTGCTCAGGAATAATGGCAGAGCTTATAGATTGGCAATTTCTCTCAAGCGACAAAAAGAGTTGGCAAGATTGGGCTATAAGCAAAGGAACAGCAAAACCGAATGTAGAGACACTCTATAACCTTCCCAATGGCGAAATTATCTATCATGGCAAAAAAAGAAGCAAATTATGGTTTGACAAGATGTATGAGGTTTTTTCTCAAAATCTTATATGCGTAGAAGGTAAATATTTTGATAAAAAGCTTCTTTATGGTACTGCCGCATATTTATTTGAACCTTTAACAAAAGAACAATTCGCAGAAGCTATCAACAACGGTATAGACATAGGCGAATATGAAGTTGTTTTAAAAGACTATGAGACTCTTCGTACATTAAGCGAAGACATATATAATTTTTTGGAAAATAAAGAAGATGGGAGTGTAATAATAAAAAAAGGAGATAGAAATGTAAAGAAATTGCGTAAAGGTGAATATCGCTTTGAAATAGTCCCAAAATCAAATTCAAAATAAATAGGATCATTCTTTTTTTCCACAGAATGGTTGTAAAACACAAATATTTTATTATAATACAACCATTTAGTTTTAACCTTATTGTTTCGAAATGTATTGTTGATAATAGAATAATGCTTGCATAAAATAACCGAAAATTTGTGCCATGGGTATTTTTGCCTTAGGTATCATATTTTATATTATTATGTTTACACTATATAAAAAATGAAAGGAAAACAAACATGGTCCCCATAAAAATCTTTGAAGATGGCTCTATTCATGGATTAAGTACTGATGATTTTAGTAAAGGAATTATTGATTTATGTGAAACACACAGAAAAGAAAATAGGGCTTTAGCCTTCGCATTTTTAATATATGATTTTGAAAACCCCCAAATATTAAAAGTGATAGAAGATATAAATTACTGGAATGCGTTAAATACAATTTCGGGTAAATACTTAAGTGTTTATTACATTCATTCTCGTGAAAATATTTTTGGAGAAGACCTATCAGTTCATAATGGACATGAAAACAGAGGGTTATATCCTATTGACGATAAAACCCATCGAAGCCATGTAATTCCAATGCTAAAAAACTATTTTGCGCTTGATGAATATGTTAAACTTCCTGCTATTATGTTTTTCCAAGTGGAAGGTAAACAAATTTCTGATTATTTTCTCATCGAATTATTTGCAGATAAGGTAGAAGAAAGCTTTTTAGAATTGAAGGATTATATTTCATCAGCTGTAAAACGATTGAAAATGATAGCTCCGGTAAATCGTGAAAACTTACATCCTATTTTTGAATCTATGAAGCAAGGTGTAAAATTTACTAAGTTTAGAAAAATTTTATTTAAGAATGTTCAAGTATTTCCTATCAATTTATTACTAAGCTGGATAATTGGTAAAGTATAATTTATGCGCTAACAGCTGCATTGAATTGGACTTGACTTGTCCTCCGAATTCTTCTCTTCCTTCGTAGCCTTTGCGTATAAGGATTAAGATTTAGAATTTCGTATCCGCTATCTGTATTCTGTTTTTTGCCCTTTCTTGGCAAAAAAATTTAATTTTTATTGAATATATCGCCTTAATTTGGTATAATACTAATAATTGGGGGAGGCCCCGTTTCCGGGGCTGCGGAGAACCGCACAGAAAGAGCCAGCAGGCCAAGTCAATATCTTATTTCATAAGTTCTTATGTATTAAGGACTAATAAATGTCAAATAATCACGAGACACGAGAAACAAGTCACGAGACACTAGAAACGTGTATCCAGCATCGAGAATCCAGAATCGTGCATCTAGAATCCAGTTTCTTAATTCTAACTTCTAACTTCTTACTTCTAAGTTCTCCGTCCTCCGTCCTCATCCCTCTACATCTGTCGAGAACCCTCTACAAATCAACCCTTTTTATGCAAAACAAACCCAATTTACAGGAAGCCCAAAAGAACGTAAGTACTTGTAATACAAGAGGATCTGTAGAATTTCGCACCTTTTTCCGCCGAAAAAACGAACCCAAACGAACCCAAAACGAACCCAATTTTGGGCTAAAATTGGCTTCGTTTTTCACGAACAAAGCCAATTTCAGACCCAATTATGTTAATCTGGGTAATTTACGCCAAAGATACTTGTGCTTTTGTACCTATGTGCTCCTAGTTTCTCTGCGTCCACTTGCGGATAAAAAAAGAATTGTAATCTGTGAAAATCCGCGAAATCTGCGGTTAAATAATTTAGTGCAAATTCGTGAGAATTCGTGGTTCGATTTTTTCTCTGTTCCTCGGTGTACTCTGTGGCGAATAATTTGTATTTTCCTGGGCCTGCGGTTTTATTTTTCATCCAGAATTGCAAGGCATTTGAATTTTTTGCCTTCCAGGAATTCAAGAGAAGCACCGCCGCCTGTTGAAATATGGCTCACCTTGTCGGATAGGCCGAGCTTTTCCAGTGCGCTGGCACTGTCACCGCCGCCGATTACGCTGCGTGCCCCTTTGGCCGTTGCTTCTGCAACCGCATTGGCCACCGCCTTTGTCCCTTCATCGAACGGCTCCATCTCGAATACGCCCATAGGACCGTTCCAGACTATTGTTTTAGCTCCTTCAAGTTTCTCTGTAAAAAGCTTTCTTGTCTCAGGCCCGATATCCATCCCCTGCCAGCCGTCTTCAATATTGCCGCTAACAATCCTTTTTTCAGCTCCTGCCTTGAGCTCAGTCGCCGCCACCGTGTCCACAGGAAGTACTATCTCACAGCCGACGTCCTTGGCACGCTCCAGAAGGGCAGTTGCCTTGTCGAGAAAATCATCCTCACATAAACTGTTACCGACATTCTGGCCGTTAGCCTTGAAGAACGTATAAGCCATCGCTCCGCCTATCAGTATCATGTCAACCTTATCGATAAGATTCTCGATAACACCGATTTTGTCCGACACCTTCGCTCCGCCGAGTATTGCTATAAAAGGTTTTTCAGGATTGCTTACCGTATCGCCGAGAAACTTAAGCTCTTTCTCAATTAAAAATCCAATCACTCTCGGCTTTCCTTCCATAAGCGAAGGCACCGTATACATCGATGCATTGTCCCTGTGTGCCGTTCCGAAGGCATCGTCCACATAAATATCCGCCAGGTCGGCAAGCTGTTTTGCGAATCCGTCTTTTGCCTCTCGAAGCTGCTTATCTTCCTTCGCAGCCTTGTCTTTTATCGTCTCTTCTTTGTGGAATCGCAGGTTCTCTAATAGCATTACTTCTCCGTTTTTAAGGCCGGCTGCTTTTGTCTTCACCTCCTCTCCTATGCAGTCATTGACAAAAATAACCTCCTGGCCGAGCAGCTCCGAAAGCCTTTTCGCCACGGGCTTCAGCGACAGTTTCTCATCTCTTTCGCCTTTAGGCCTGCCTAAGTGGCTCATTAAAATCAGTGCCCCGCCTCCTTCCAGTATCTTTTTTATCGTGGGCAGCGATTTGACAATCCTGTCATCGCTCGTAATGTTGCACTTATCATCAAGGGGCACGTTGAAATCGCACCGCATCAACACCTTCTTGCCTTTCACATCAATATCAGCCACCGTCTTCTTAGCCATAATTTTGCACCTGCCTTCCGGAAATAAGCCGCAAATTAAAAAGAATCCTTTCTTTTTTCGTATTAAAAAAGCAGCACCTGTCTTTTTTCAAAGGCAGGTGCGGTAAATAAAAGACTACATCTTCGCAATTCTTTTCATAATATCAACTGTTCGCTGCGAGTATCCCCACTCGTTGTCGTACCAGCTGACGACCTGGACCATATTGCCTTTTGCTATTGTGCACAGAGAATCGAAAATGCTCGAAGCCGGGTTGCCAATAATGTCACTGCTGACAATCGGCTCATCGCAGTATTCGAGTATGCCTTTCAGCCCTCCTTCAGCGGCAGCCTTAACAACGGCATTGACCTCGTCAGCCGTAACCTCCTTCTTTACTTCCGCAACGAGGTTGACGCAGCTTCCGACAATAACCGGCACACGAAGTGCATAACCGTCGAGCTTGCCGTTCAAATCCGGTATCACTTTGCACACCGCCTTTGCCGCTCCGGTTGTCGTCGGGATAATATTCATAGCCGCCGCCCGGGCCCGGCGGAGGTCCTTGTGTATCATATCAGCGACATTCTGGTCGTTGGTATAGCCGTGAACTGTCACCATAACACCTTTTACAACGCCGATTCCGTCGTGCAGCGCTTTGGCAAGCGGCGCAAGACAGTTTGTCGTGCAGCTCGCATTGGAGATACAGCTAACCTCAGGTTTCAGTACCTCGTCATTAACGCCCAGAACCACTGTTGCCTCGATATCGTCCTTTGCAGGCACTGTCAGAACAACCTTTTGGGCTCCCGCCTTGAGGTGGTCACCGTAGCCGCCCTTTGGCGACTCTTTTGTCCGGAAAACGCCCGTCGATTCGACCACAATTTTTACACCCATATCCTTCCACGGCAGTTTCGCAGGGTCCTTTTCACCCAGGACCTTGATGGCCTTACCGTTTATTACCAGGTTGTCGCCCTTTATTTCAACGCTGCCGTCCCATTTTCTCATTACCGTATCGTACTTGAACAGATGTGCCAGACTTTTAGCGTCAGCCAAATCGTTGATTGCAACTAAGTCCAGCTCCTCAACCTCGCTGATTAATATTCTCGTTATCGCTCTGCCGATTCTGCCGAATCCGTTAATTGCTACCTTTGTCGCCATTTGCAATTCTCCTTGTTACTTAGTGTTCTCAATTATCTTTTTTACTCTATACCAAACGAACCGGTTAGTTTATTTAGCCCTGCGGTATTTGTCAAGTTTTTACTGAAAACCACCGCTTTTCGTGTTCAGAACCTGATTCAAAGGTTCGTCGGAGAAGTGCTTTTTCGAAAAATGCTCAGACGTACTCGATTGTCGCAGGCGGTTTCGGTGTCAGGTCATAAAGGCAGCGGTTAACTCCGTCAATCTGCGTGATTAATTCACACACTCGCTTGAGCTTATCCCAGCCCAGCTCAGTGACGGTCGCTGTCCTGGCATCGACGCTCTCGATGCAGCGGACAACGATAATCTGGCCGAACTCCCTTTTATTATTTCTGATACCCGTTGCGTAGTCGTTGAGCAGAACCGCCATATACTGAAACGCACCCGTTTGGGCCAGCTCTTTTTCTACTATTGCCGTTGCCTTTCTGACAACTTCAAGCCGCTCAGCCGTCACCTCACCGACGATTCTCGCTGCCAGTGCAGGCCCGGGAAATGGTATCCGCTCTGCCAGCTCACCGGGAATATCCAGAAGTTTTGCAACCTCACGAACATCATCCTTTCGCAGCTGTTTAAGCGGCTCCAGTACCGAGTACCCGTAGGATTTTTCGGTATCGATGCCGAGCTGGGCAAGGATGTTATGCTGCCGTTTGATGCCGGCAACGGTCTCTTCAATATCTGTCAGAATCGTTCCGTGCAGCAAAAAAGTGGCTTTGTATTTTTTAACGAGCCTGCTAAAGACCTTCGAGTAGAAGGTATCTGTTATTGCCTGTCTTTTTTGTTCCGGGTCGGTCAGTCCCTTCAAGGCTGATAAAAACTCCTCACGAGCGTCAACCAGCTCTACCGCAATCCCCATATCCGCAAAGATTTTGACAACGCGCTCAGGCTCGCCTTCGCGCATCAAAGCGTTATCGACAAAGATTGTTTTTAGCCGGTCGCCGAGGGCGCGGTTTCCCAGCACGGTTACAGTCGAGCTGTCCACACCGCCGCTGAGTGCATTTATCGCAGCTGCCTTGCCGACCGTTTTTTTAATATCAGATATCTGCTCTTCGATGAACTTTTCATAATTCATACTTCTCTCCTTACAAATTTCTTAATCCGTAAAGATGGAAGTTTAACATTTCTACTGACTGCTGTCATCAAAATATACCATCTTTTTATGAAGAGCCGCTGATTCTTTTATCAGCGCATAAAAAAGCCGGGCAAAAAAGCCCGGCCTGTGTGTTAGCAAGCTATGTAAATTATTCGACAGGTTCTATCCCTTCTCGTGAAACTTCCAGCAAATATGTTTG
>CAZMQF010000036.1:0-18219 GCA_964568365.1 uncultured Pirellulales bacterium
ACGTTACCTGCCGCTAAATCGCCACAACTCTTTACACAATAAAGACTTACAAAAACATTTATAAATTACATAGGGACAGACGCTTTGGTCTGTCCCTATTTTTATGCAATACTGCTCTCTCAGTTAAAATTCAGGCACTACCATGCAATGACCTCAACCATATCAACATCAGCATCCTCTCCGGATTGAGACATCGTACCCCTGAATCGAATTCTTAGGCTATTTATGCCGGTCAGGTCGGTACTCACATTGTGCCATGTTTTTTCCGAATCAACATTTCCTCTTAAACGTGCTTTTTCAATCCAATTAGCTCCGCCGTCGGTAGAAACGTCGAACGCAAGATATTCTCCTCTATCCAGACTCCTTTCGATGTACCAGGAAAAGGTAATAGTAGCATTTGTCTTTCCCTGCAAATCGATGGGTACCGAAATCAACTCTGCATCGCTGGCCCTGCCATCGACTTCTGCAGAGTACCTGCCGTCCACCGCTCTCTGCCTTGAGCGGAACCAGTCTTTTTGACTGTCTTCTGTCCACAGCCCGTTCCATTCACTAACTTCGAAGCTGTCGGAAAATACTGTAATCTCTGATGATGCTTCACTGACACTGATAACAAACGTCTGTGTATCCGATGCACCATCAATATCCGTCACACTGACCTCTACACTATTGTCTCCCAGTTGAGCGCTCGTCGGTGTCCATTGTATCAGCCCGGTAGCTGAATCTATATTCATACCCGATGGCCCAACAGCCAATGAATATGTCAGGTCATCTGCTGCATCCACATCTGTAGCTTGTACATCGTAGATATATAATACGTCCTGCGTAGCCGTGGTCACCGGCGTTGAAGTTATCTTTGGCGGGTCATTGACCGCTCTGACTGTAATAATAAACGTATCGGTATCAGTTGCTTTGCCGTCGCTGACCTGCACAGTCACCTCGCTTTGACCGTTCCAGTCAGCCGTCGGGCTGATATCAATATTACCACCGGCATCTATACTCACACCGCAATCCGGCTCGGTGTTGCCGACAATACTATAACTTATCGTATCCCCTGCATCCGGGTCGGAGGCGTAATCGTCTAAGTTGAAGGCATCGTCCACACTGGTATCTTCATCGAGTACCTGGTCCGGCAGGCCGCTTATAACAGGCGGCTCGTTGGGGATAATCTCACCCAAAAGAGCTGCGCAAGCATCTATCCTGCCATAGCCGTACTCATCATCTCTGCCCGCCGGTCCCAAATCGACAGCGGTACTGCGCATTACCTCTCTGACTTCCTCATTGCTCAGAGCAGGATTTTGAGAAAGTACCAGAGCTGCCACTGCTGATACATGAGGTGCAGAGCACGACGTACCCGTATAAAACCAATATCCCCAATCGCTCGTATTGTTCCCGAAGGTCTGCTGCAGCACTCCGTCGATATACCCATCGTCGTCTCTATCCTCGTCATCACCTCCGGGCGCCACCAATTCAAGCTCAGGCCCATATTGTGAATAATCCGCCCTCGCATCGCCGGAATGTGCCGCTCCAACAGCCACCACCTCAGGATAAGCGGCCGGCAGGCTAACTATACCTACACCTTCGTTACCTGATGAGGCCACCAAAATACACCCTTTCACATTGTAAGCGTACTCGACCGCCTCTGTAAGCGCCGGAACGTCCCCCGGCGTAACATCTGACGAGAATCCGAGGCTCATATTGATTACCCTTGCCCCGTTATCAGCCGCATATGTCATCCCCTCAGCCAAAGAATCCACAGTCCCTGACCCGTTGCGGTCCAGGACCTTTACCGGCATTATGGAGCAGTTAAATGCTATCCCGGCTACGCCGATACCGTTATCGGTCGTCTGCGCAATGGTCCCGGTGATATGGGTTCCGTGGCCCTCATCGTCGTTAGGGTGGGTGTCATTTTCGATAAAGTCATAACCCTGAACAAAATTCGTTCCCGCCAGGTCCGGTGCCAGATAGTATCTTCTCCGCCGGCCTCTTCTATAATCCTCATATGCAACTCCCGTATCCAGCACCGCAACCACAACGCTCAACTCGCCGGTCTCGATATCCCAGGCCTGTTCCATATTAATCAGAGGAAAATGCCACTGATATGAGTAATACGGGTCATTTGGTATGAAGAAAGCTCGGCAAATATAGTTTGGCTGGGCATACTCCACATTTGGATTTTTAGAATAAGTCTCAGCCAGCTCGAATACATTTTTTTCCTTTGAAACTCTTAGCTTTCTGAAGCCCAGAGGCCTGCTTTTGTATACCTGGCTGGCTCCATGCTCGAGATTTATTTCTTCTACAATCTTTTCTGATGTCTCTGCCTTGAATTTGACGATTAGTTCGCCTGGTTTATACCATTGCACAGATTGTGACACCGGCTTTTGAAATATCCTCTCCTGCGAAAATACTACCGTTGAGAAAAGCAGTACTGATATAAACAGGCAAATTTCTGAATAAATGTTACTTTTTTTCATGATTTCACCTTTCAGAAAATTGTTTATTCTTAATATACCTTCGTCAAGTTGTTAAAAGAATCTTGAATCTGAATGTAATAATAGCATTGAACTAAGCCCTTGTCAAGAGCAAATATTACGCAAGCGGGCGTCTCGAAACCAGCATAGTGAAAAAACAATGCTTTTCAACGCCTTTATTGTCACTATCCTTAAATTCGTTGTTTGGCTTTTACTATAGTCCTTTTGCGAGGTGGTAATAAATCTCGTTCCACCTGAGCTCTTTCTTGAATTCCGAAATCTTCGTATCTTTTCCGATTAGCACATACTCCATACCGGCCATCTCGGCAAAGTCTTCCATATGCTCGGCGGTTACAGCCATACTGAAGCCGGTATGATGTGCACCGCCTGCCAGTATCCACGCAGCGGCGCCTGTCTTCAGATTCGGTTTCGGCACCCATACTACCCTGGCGACCGGCAGTTTCGGCAGCGGTTCATCGGGGGCTACGACGTCAACCTCATTGACAATCATCCTGAACCTGTTGCCCAAATCTATCACCGACGCATTGATGCCGGCTCCGTTGGGGACATTAAAGACCAGCCTTGCCGGGTCGGCCTTGCCGCCGATTGAGAGCGGATGAACCTCCAGCGAGCACTTGCCTTTTGCGATTGACTCGCACACCTCGAGCATATGAGCGCCGAGCACCTTCATATTCCTCGGCTCGAGATGATACGTGTAGTCTTCCATAAAGCTTGTGCCGCCGCCTTTAAGACCCGAAGCCATCACTTTCATCGCTCTTACCAGGGCAGCCGTCTTCCAGTCACCTTCTGCGCCGAACCCGTATCCGTCCGCCATCAGCCTCTGCACCGCCAGTCCCGGCAGCTGCTCCAGGCCGTATAGATTCTCGAACGTCGTAGTAAAGGCCTTGAAGTCGCCGGCTTTTAGAAATGCTCTCATTCCCAGCTCGATTCTTGCTGCGTCGCGTAGCGACTGCCGCATTTCTCCGCCGGCCCTGGCACTTTTTTCCACCCTATATTTACCTTCGTATTCCTTTATGAGCCTGTCGATTTGCCTGTCCGTTACTTTATTAACGTACGCTGTAAGGTCGCCTATACCGTAGCCGTTGACCGCATATCCCATCCGAAGCTGCGCTTCGACCTTGTCACCTTCTGTAACTGCGACCTCTCGCATATTGTCACCGAAGCGTGCTACTTTTGCTCCCTGGGCGTCGTGCCAGGCGCAGGCCGCTCGTGTCCAGATTCCGATTTTTTCTAATACGTCCTTGTCCTGCCAGTGGCCTGCGACGACCTTTCTTTCTCTTCGCATTCTCGTGCAGATAAAGCCGAACTCTCTGCCGCCGTGTGCCGACTGATTCAGATTCATAAAGTCCATATCGATAGTTGACCAGGGGATGTCCCTGTTGAACTGGGTGTGCAGATGCATAAAAGGTTTTTGCAGTAATTTTAATCCTGCAATCCACATCTTCGCCGGCGAGAAGGTATGCATCCAGGTAATCAGGCCGACACAGTTTTTCGCCGTATTGGCTTCCATACACAAATTGTAGATTGCATCGGGTGTGGTAAGGACGGGTTTGAAAACGACCTTGACGGGAATTATGTCTGATTTGTTAAGTGCCTGAGCGATTGTTTTGGAATCCTGGTCAACCTGTTTTAAGGTTTTTTCGCCGTATAAGTGCTGGCTGCCCGTTACGAACCAGGCTTCGAGGTTTTTTAGGTTTATCATAATTCTGTTCTCCATTAATATATTGAAAAAGTTAGTTCCTGTGAATTTGCGGTAGCTTAGCATAAAACCGCAAAATAATCAAGCGCTCAATTTCAATGCAGTAAATTAAAAAATGAGCTCTTTTTTTGGCGGATTAAGATGGATTTATAGCCGTAGAATTTATTTTTTTGTAGAATTTCTTTTTTTGAGGCAGAAGGTACTTTAAATTCTTTCCGCTTAATCCTCGACAGGATTCTCTGTTCTTTGTATCATACCGCAGTATTTTCGGCCGTATCTCTTATACGCAAACATATTGCTGTTTTTAAGAAGGAGCAGAAAATGGCAAAGTTTCAATACAAAACCATTCCCACACTGACAGAAAAAGCCCCGCCGGGTATCTGGCACATCTTAACAAACGAATGCGCTGAACGCTTCGCATACTACGGTTTTACGCTGATTCTCACTGAGTTTATGATAAAGCATCTTGTTGGCGGTGTTATGTCAGAAGGCGACGCGATATCGTGGTATCACATCTTCAAATTTGTAACTTATATATTACCCATCGTTGGAGCTGTTATTGCAGATTTATGGTTTGGCAAGTATAGGACAATTATATTCTTTTCGATTCTTTATTGTTTTGGCCTTCTGTTTATGACAATTGACCAGTCAAGAATGGGTCTTTTTTCCGGTATGATATTTGTCGCAATTGGTTCGGGTTTTATCAAGCCCTGCGTCTCAGCTAATGTTGGAGACCAATTCGGTAAAAGCAATAAGCATTTGATGGTTAAGGTTTATAACTGGTTCTATTTTTCTATTAATATAGGCGCTTTTATTGGGCCGTTTACAACACCAAAATTAATGAATAGCCCAAACTTTGGTCCAAAGTGTGCTTTTGGTCTGGCCTTTGTGTGGATGGTCTTTGCGCTGATTGCATTTTGGATGGGGCGTAAATTATATGTCCACGTGCCGCCTTCAGGGAAAAGCTTTATCAAGGAAGTTTTCAGCGGCGAAGGCTTGAATGTTATAAAAAGGATTTCGATTTTATTTGTTATTTTATCTGCTTTTTATTGCTTATACGAATTGACCGGCTCAGCCTGGATTATCCAGGTCGAAAAATTAAACAAACACTGGCTTGGTTACAACTGGGAGTCGTCGCAGGTGCCATCGTTTAATGCCTTATTTGTACTGATTCTTATCCCGATATTTACATATGGGGTATATCCTGCCTTAAATAAGTTTTTCAGGCTTAATGCTTTAAGGAAGATGATTATAGGTATGTTCTTTTTGATTATTCCTTTTTTAATAATTGTTTGGCTTGAATATAAAATCAGGGCGGGCCTGACGCCTTCGGTCGGATGGCAGTTTCTTGCGAATTTTCTTCTGACTGCTGCGGAAATTTTCGTCTCTATTCCCTGCCTCGAGTTTGCATATACACAGGCTCCGAAGCGGATGAAATCATTCATTATGTCGTTGTATCTTGCAGCCTCTATCGGGTTGGGAAATTTGTTAACGTTTATAATTAATAATTTGATAAAGGATAGAGAGTTTTTCAAAGGGCCGAACTATTACTGGACTTTCATTATTTTTATGTTTGTCGCATCTGTTATTTTCGCGGTTTTTGCCGCGTTTTACAAAGGCAAAACTTATACCCAGGATGAAGATGACAGTTCGGATAGTGACAGTCCGAATGACGATGTGCATACAGATATGCAGACAGAAACAGAATTGCAATAGAATTTATAATTTTGGATAAGAGGGCCAAGTTATGCGCAAGGCTTTATTATTTGTGTTTTTGCTTTTTACCGGTTTCTTGGCAGCTCAGCAGACTGATAGTAATCACCGGTTTTCCGTGCACGATATGCTTGCAATGGACAGAATCTCCGAGCCTAAGGTCTCGCCCGACGGCAGGTGGATTGTCTTTACCCTGCGAAAAACCGATATCGAAGCTGACCGCGGCAGAACCGACCTGTGGCTTATCGGAACCGACGGCGAAGGGCTTAAACAATTGACAACGCATCCGGAGAATGATTCCAATCCCTGCTTCTCCGCCGACGGCAAATCAATATTCTTTATTTCTTCGAGGTCAGGCTCATCGCAAATCTGGCGGCTGCCCATTAACGGCGGCGAGGCCCGGCAGATAACGGATTTACCGCTCGATGTGGGAAATTTAGTTGTGTCACCTGACGGCGAGCATATCGCTTTTACCGTCGAGGTCTTTGCGAACCTTTCGATAGAGCAGACAAAGAAAAAACTCGACGAAAAAGAAGAGCGCAAATCGAGAGGCCTAATTTACGATAAGATTTTTATCCGTCACTGGGACACGTGGAAGGACGGCAGACGTTCGCATTTGTTTGTTATGCCGGCCGATGGCGGCGAGCCTGTCGATTTAATGCCGGACTTTGATGCCGATACTCCTTCGAAGCCTTTTGGCGGACCCGAAGAGATTACTTTTACTCCCGACGGTAAAGAGCTCATATTTACCTGCCGTGACGTCGGCTCCAAAGAGGCCTGGTCAACCGATTTCGATTTATATATTGTCCCTATAGACGGCTCACAGGTCCCGCAGTGCCTGACTATTGTCAATGATGCCTGGGATACGACTCCTGCCTTTTCACCTGACGGCAAAAATCTTGCATATCTGGCGATGACACGTCCGGGATATGAATCCGACCGGCTTAGAATAGTGATACGACGCTGGCCCGACGGGCCTGAAAAAATCCTTACTGCAAAGTGGGACCGGAGCGTCTCGCAGTATTGCTGGTCGGCAAATAGCAAAACAATCTATGCAACCGCGCAGAATATCGGCCAGAAATCCCTTTTTGCCGTCGATGTTTCCGACGCTAAAGTTAAAACTCTTATCGAACAAGGCTCAATAAGCTCACCTGCGGTAGCAGCCGGCTGTATTATTTATAGTATGAACAACTTGAAAAGCCCCGCCGAGCTTTACTCTGTAAAACCGGACGGAAAAAGCGTTCAACAAATTACAAATATCAACGCAGAAAAAATCGCCGCTGCGAGAATGGGTGACTACGAGCAGTTCTCTTTCAAGGGCTCAAATGATGAGGATGTTTATTGCTATGTAGTTAAGCCCGCCGATTTTGACCCGAACCAAAACTACCCCGTCGCTTTTCTTATTCACGGCGGCCCTCAGGGCTCGTTCGGCAATATGTTTCACTACCGCTGGAATCCGCAGGCCTATGCCGGCGCAGGTTACGCCGTCGTTATGGTAGATTTCCACGGCTCAACCGGTTACGGCCAGTACTTTACGGATTCTATAAGGGGCGACTGGGGCGGCAAACCGCTTGAAGATTTGCAGAAAGGATTAGTTGCTGCGCTGCAGCGCTGTCCCTGGATGGACGCTGACAGAGTCGGGGCACTCGGTGCCTCGTTCGGCGGCTATATGATTAACTGGATCGAGGGCAACTGGCCCGACAGGTTCCGCTGCCTTGTCAATCACGATGGTAATATTGATGAAAGGATGGCTTATTTTGATACCGAAGAGCTGTGGTTTCCGGAGTGGGACCATATCGGCACGCCCTGGGAGAATCCGAAAAGCTATGAAAAACACAATCCTGTCAACTACGTCAAAAACTGGAAAACGCCGATGCTCGTTATCCACGGCGCGAAAGATTATCGGGTTGCCGATACGCAGGGTATAGGGACATTCAATGCTCTGCAAAGACTCGGCATTGAAAGTAAATTACTGTATTTTCCCGATGAGAACCACTGGGTCTTAAAGCCGGCCAACTCAATCCTCTGGCACGAAACTGTCATAGATTGGCTGGATAAATTCCTGAAAAAATAAAATCGTATTTATTGAAAAAAGAAAGGAGCGATTATGAAACGCATATCGGTATATTTAATTGTATCTATAATTTTGCTTTTTGCAACTTCTTTATTTGCAACAAGTTACGCCGCTGACAGCTCGCTATCGCCGGATTTGATTGAGCAAATCCGTTCTTCTTTTCAGATGGACAGCCACATCCGCGCAATGCGAAACTCGGTGACAAACAACAGTATCAACGAGCTTGCTCTTAACCGTGACATACTCAACGGCCATAACGAGGTATTCAGCAACAAAGTCGAAACCAAAGGCATCACTAACCAGAAGCAGTCCGGCCGATGCTGGCTCTTCGCGGGTCTCAATATCTTGCGCCCTATTGTCATTGAAAAATACAATCTTGAAGAGTTCGAATTCTCTCAGAATTATCTTACCTTCTGGGACAAAATGGAAAAGGCAAACACTTTTCTTGAAACAATTATCGAGCTCAGAGACCGTGACCTTATGGACCGCAAATTGGTTTTTTATCTGCAGACGCCTTTGCCTGACGGCGGCTACTGGGAAAATGTCGTCAACCTGGTTGAAAAATACGGCGTCGTGCCCAAAACTGTTATGTCCGAAACAAGCAGCTCGGAAGGTACTGCTTTGATGAACAGGGTTATACAGCGTAAGTTAAGAGCCGATGCAGTCAAATTGCGGCAGATGTATAAAGACGAAAAAAGCATCGAGCAGATGCGCGAAGAAAAGCAAAAAATGCTTGCCGGTGTCTATAAAATGCTTGTGATAAATCTTGGCCGGCCGCCTGAACAATTTGATTGGCGGTACGAGGACGCCAACTCTGTTGTCAGTGAATTGAAAACATATACACCTGAAAGCTTTTATGAAGAATTTGTCGCAGTGGATTTGCGCCAGTATGTGGATTTGTTTAACGATTCTTCAAAAGACTACGGCAATCATTACGAAGTCGAGGGCACCAAAGACCTTTACGACGGCGAAAACGTCCACTTCGCAAATGTTGACATACAGACCCTAAAGGATATCGCACTCAAGGCCCTGCTCGATGACCAGCCGGTCTGGTTCGGTGCCGATGTCGGAAAGGACCAGGACAAAGAGCACGGCATAATGGCCGTCGGCTTGTACGATTATGAACCAATCTTTGATGTCGATTTGAAAATGACAAAGGCCCAGCGCTCATTATATCGCGAAAGTACCGTAAATCACGCTATGGTCTTTACCGCCGTTGACGTTAAAAGTGAGAAACCTGTAAAGTGGAAGGTCGAAAACAGCTGGGGCGATGAAAAGGGCAGCAAAGGTTACTGGACACTCTATGATAGCTGGTTCGATGAAAATGTTTACTCCGTCATTGTAAAGAAAAAGTATGTCCCCGGGGACGTCTTAAAAATCTTCGAGAAAAAGCCAATCGTCCTGCCGCCCTGGGACCCTATCTGGTCTGATATCAGAAGGTAAATTTCAATTGCACCATTTTTGATATATGGCTAAAGACCAAACTGAAGCTGTTATTCGCAAAGGCCCGTATCCGGAGCTGACCCTGACCGCAGTTCTGGTAGGCTACCTGCTCGGTATTTTGATTACAATCAGCATCAGCTATGCCTGTCTTATTCTGGGTTTTTCCATCGAGGGCTCGGAGCTGGCAGCCATCCTTGGCTTTGGAATCTTAAGGGGCGTCCTTCGCAGAAACAGCATCGTTGAAAATAACATCAACCAGACCATCGCCAGCGCAGTAAACGGCGCATCAGCAGGTATGATGTTCACTGTGCCGGCTTTATTCATACTCAACAAAACCGGTTTTAATCCTGTCTTGATGGTCTTTGCCTGTATCGCAGGTGGTGTCCTCGGCATCGCTTTTATCATCCCGCTTCGTAAGCAGATGATTGACTATGAGCGCCTGACCTATCCCGGCGGCGTCGCGGTTGCGACTATCCTAAAGTCACCCGGTGCCGGCGTTAGGAAGGCCTTGCTGCTGCTCGCAGGTATGGCCGTAAGTGCTGCCGTCCATTTCGCAAGCCAGTATTTCAGTCAGATTAAAGGCATCTCTGCATTCGAGAATTTCAATCTCGGCTCCCTCGTAGGCCTGCCCGATTATATGAACGGTATTTGGTATATCTCGCTTATGACCGTCGGCGTCGGTTTCATCGCAGGCAAAGGAGGCGTTGCCTTTATCATCGGCGGGTTCGTCTGTTACTGGTTTCTCGCACCGATGCTTAACTTCGCCGGCCTTTTGCCGTCACCGGAAAAATTGCAGTCTTTGAATGTTGCTATGCCGGAGTATTTGCGTGCCTTTCTGTTCCGCCCGGTCGGAATCGGTATGTTAATAGGTGGTGCTCTGACAGGTATCGTGCTCGCCTTGCCTCTTGTCGTAAGTGCCGTCGGCAGTATGCAAAGGGCAGCGAAGGTTAAAGCCGCACACTCTGCTGATGAGATGCCCATCAAGATTTTATATATTGGAATCGCTGGTGCCGCTGTTCTGCTCTTCCTGACTGCAGTATTTTCTGTCCGGCAGATGGGAATTCTCAGGGGCTCCTGTATGGCGCTGTTGGGGACTATCTGGATTTGGATAGCGGGAGTTGTTCTTTCGGAATGTATCGGCAGAACCAACTGGTCGCCTCTCAGCGGTATGACCCTCATCGCAATAACAATACTGGTTATTGTCGCAAAGGGGCTCGGTGACACGCCTGCGATAATCTCCTCTGTTATGGTCGGTGCCGCCGCCTGCGTGGCGATGGCGCAGGCAACCGATTTAATGATGGATTTGAAGACAGGCTATCTCGTCGGCGCCTCGCCTGTTAAACAGCAGATTGGCCAGTTCCTCGCGACCTGGCTTGGTCCGGTCATCGTAATTGCCCTTATTTTCGTTCTCGATAAAGCTTACGGTCTCGGCTCTGATAAGCTGCCCGCTCCCCAGGGAAGGGCACTTGCCGGTATGATTGAAGGTATTCTCGGCGGCGATGTCCCCGTAAAAAAATACATAGCCGGCGCAGGCCTCGGCGCTCTGCTCAGCGCAAGCGGTATCGGCGGGCTGGGTATTCTCGTCGGCCTCGGCTTCTATTTGGGATTTAATGTCGTACTGACCTACACCATCGGTACCATTTTAAGGCTTTTCACGGATTACAAATTCGGAAAAGTTTTTAGTGAGGAAGTCGGTATCCCTGTCGCTGCGGGTTTTATCGTCGGCGAAGCTCTGATTGGCGTCGGCTTTGCATTATTTTTTATTATTAAAAGTGCGGTATAGAAAAGTTGTTATGAAAAAAATAGGCTATTTTTTAATTGTCACTGGTTTCCTGGCTGCTGCATTTGTCTCCGTCCGCAGTCGGCTTGATGTAAACTGGCTCTTTTTTTCTTCAGCTTTGATAGTAGGGGCTTTAGGCGTCTTTTTCGTTCGGCTTTCGCTGCATCGAAGCCGACGCTCGACAGACAGAATCGCTTCCAGTCTCAATGATGTAGAAAACGCAATCTCAAAGATAGTCGTTAACATTACGAACCTTAGCGCACAAAAACAGGCTATAAATACTTATGATATGCGCAGCCGTATTGATGAGCTTTTCATCGCTGATTTTGAAAAGTTTGTTGATGCCCGTGAAAGTATTGCTCATAAGTACAGCCTGCAGAATTATGCAGATGTGATGAACCATTTTGCTGCCGGCCAGCGATACTTAAATCGCGTCTGGTCTGCTTCCGCCGACGGCTATATTGACGAGGTTAATACATATATCGAAAAGGCTCGCGACCAGTTCATCCTCGCCCGACAGAAAATATTCGATATCAAAAAGCAGGCCTAAAATTTATTTATTATCTTGTTGTCCTTTTAGCCCTAAGCCGACTTTGTAGAGCCATACCGCAATCAAGGCAAGCAGAATTATCCCGGGCCACGCCCCTATGGGTTTTTCCATCAGGGCCAGAGGCTTCTTTAATACGATTGGTATTGCAATCAAGACACCCAATAGCGCCTCGCCCGTTATAAGACCCGATGCAAGCAGAAGCCCTCTCTTGTCACCTTCCTGAACTATTTTCTGTTCCGTATTCTTCTTCCTGTGGTACCTGTGAATAAGGTAGCTGATAATCCCGCCAATAAGTATCGGTGTCTCTAACTCCAGAGGCAGGTATATCCCGATAGCAACAGCAAGTACCGGCGTGCGAAATGAGCTGCCCTTATGGACAAGAATCTCATCGAGTATTATTACTGCAACGGCGAAACCCATCCCGATTGAGACGAACAACCAGGGTACATTTCCTTCGAAGACCTGTTTTGCGACGGCAGCCATCAGGTTTGCCTGTGGCGCCGCAAGAGCACCTTCTTTGGCTGATGTATGTCCGGCAAAGCCGTAGGCCTTGTACAAAAGCATCAGCACAGGTGCCATCACAAAAGCAGCCGATACAGTGCCTATTATCTGTGCCACCTGCTGTTTCCACGGCGTGTTCTTTAAAATATAGCCTGTCTTCAAGTCCTGCATATTGTCACCTGCTATCGCCGCCGCACAGCAGACAACACCGCCGATTATAATTGCTGCCGGCGGCCCGTTCTCTGCTTCTTTTCCCATAAGAAAAAGCAGTAGCAGTGCAGAGACCAGCACGGTGGCAATAGTTACTCCTGAAATCGGATTGTTCGATGAGCCGACCAGCCCGGCCATATAGCCTGCGACAGCCGAGAAGAGAAAACCTGTCAGCAGCATCACGATAGCCATCGGTGCCGCCACGGTGACTTTGCCCACAAAGAACTGATACAATAAAAACAGCGGTACTACCGAGGCGACAATCAGAATCAAAACCCATTTCATCGGCATATCGCGTTCGACTCGCTCGATAGTATGACCTTCGCCGCTTTTACTTTTCTTGTATGCCTTTATTCCGCTCAAGATACCCTGAACAATTGAGCGCCGAAGTTTGAAAATTGTCCACAGCCCGCCTATCAGCATCCCGCCGACTCCGATGTACCGTGTCTGCGATGACCACAGTGCGTTCGCCCAGTCAACCGCGCTCATCGCCTGGCCGGCAAGCGGATGTCCTGCCCCGTAAACTCCCCACTCGCTGAACCTGCAGCAGATGGGAATTGCTATCATCCAGTTGATTGCTCCTCCTATGAAAATCAGAACGGCAATGTTCAGCCCGACAATATAGCCGACCGACATCAAGGCAGGGCTCAGGTTCGAACCGAAGTATGCAATGGAGCCGCCGAGAGCTTTTGCTCCTTCGATAATTTCCGCCCAGATGTTTAATCCCGTAGCCCCTAATTTGAAAAGGCCTCCTGCTATTGATGAATAAATCAGGTACCATATATCGGAACCGCCTCGATATCCTGATTTGAGCACTTCTGCTGTTGCGATACCTTCGGGGAATTTTAATTTTTCCTCGATAATCAATGACCTTCGTAAAGGTATTGTGAACAAAACTCCGAGAACACCGCCGAAGCCTGCGATTATTGTCACCCACCAGTAATTAAAGTTTGCCCAGAAGTCCATTAGTACAAGGGCAGGCAAAGTGAAGATAACGCCTGCAGCCAGCGATTCGCCCGCTGATGCAGCCGTTTTTATAATATTGTTTTCGAGAATATTGTACTTTTTGAACAGCCTCAGAATTCCCATTGAAATGACCGCTGCCGGTATCGTCGCTGAGATTGTCATACCGGCAAACAGGCCGAAATACATATTCGCCGCTCCCAGTATAATCGAAAGCAGCGCCCCCATTATGACTGCCTTGACTGTTATTTCAGCCAGCGAGTTTTTTTCAGGCTCCATCCTTCTTCTCGCCTCCAATGTCACTTAAAAAAACCTTTTTTTTATTCGACGAATTGAACGACAAAATATTTCGCTGTTAATTGCTCACCTGTTGCACGTTCTATCATCTCATTCCATCTGTAAACTGCACCAGCCTCGAAAACGTTTTCTTTCAGATATTCACCTATCTCTTTATGTCCCACATAGCTTGCTTTCTCGTCTTTGAGAATGTCGGTGACGATTTTGTTGTGCAGCTGGGATGCCAGAAGCTCGCCTAATGCGTAGTTGTGATAATAGCAGGGCGCAGTCGCAATGTGAATCTTGGCTGCCCAGTCCGGCTGGTCCCTGTCGGGCGGGCGGTTGACAAACTGGTATTTTTCTACCATATCCCACCACAGCTTATTTAGATTCTGCTCGGGATTTGCGTAAAGCTCTTTCTCAAAATTGTACATCACCATTGCCCACCTTGCGAAAATCAGCTGTTTCAGCTGCGCATATTTGCCGCTTACCTTTGCGATTTCCTCCTTTTGTTCGTCCGTAAGCCCCATCATATCACCCATCCATCCGGCGTCTCTGCTCTGCCTGCCGAACATCATCGCGATAGCCTCCGTCGTGAATATGTGAGCGGGCTCTCTTAATAGGTACGGCACTTTCGGGTCCTGGTATAAATCGTAAACCCCGTGCCCTGACTCGTGAAGTATCGTCTCCATCCACTGCTCATTGTTTTTAAGATTGCACAGAATCCTTACGTCACCTTCCTTATCTATATCTGTGCAGAATGCATGCGGATTTTTACCCTCACGCTCGTAAAGGTCACTGTTTGCCAGTATCGATTCTATCGGCAGCCCAATCCCCGCGTAAAACTTCGTCGCCAGTTCTTTGACATCTTTATCCTTATAATAGCCGTCCAGGTCCAGTTCATAGACAAGAGGCGTCTCCTGGAAAAACGGGTCATGGTAGTGCCACGGCATAACTTCCATCACTTCTATTTCACATTTTTTTGCGAGAATATCATCCAGTTCCAATTTAAGTTTTACAAACGGCTCTGTCGTCAGCTCATAAAGCTCTTCGAATATCTTGTCTATCTCTTTCACATCCTGCTCACCGAGGCTCAGCCTCATCGTGTGGTAATTCTCGAACCCGACCTTCCTTGCCGCCTGGTTTCGAAGTTTCACAAGCTCGATAATATCCTTTGCAACCGCCTGACCAACCTGTTTGCTCGCTTCCCACGCTGCCTTTCTTTTTACCGAGTCCCTTTCTGTTTTCAAAATCTCTCTTATCTGGTTGCCGGTGACCTTTTGTCCCTCAATGCTGCCGCGGAACGTGCTGAAGTTCTTCTCGATTTTCGTGCTTAGCTCGACAATTTTTTCCATAAGCTCCGCCTCTATCTGGTTTTCTAGGTAACCGTTGTAAAGCTCATCTAATTGCCGCGACAGAAGCGCATCTTTTACCCTGCCCTCTTCTTTAATCTTCTTTAAAAAGGCAAAATCGTTTGCGTCACTGTATATCCGGCGAATTTTAAGTTCCAGCTCGCTTGCTTTTTCGTAATCTTCTTCTTCTCCGCTGTTCGCCGCCTGCCAGTAAGCGAGGCTCATTTCCTTGAACAGTGGTTTTACTTTTTGAACGTGCTCATCGATAAATTGTGCAAGCTCTTTTTCTGTGTTCTTTTTGCCGCAGCCGGCCATAACTGCCAACGCGGTCAGTATAATGATTGTTTTAGTTATTCTTTTCATAAGCTTACCTTTCCGTTTACCCTTGTATCAGGTCGAGATAACCTTTCTTTCCATAAAACAATGCCGTTGAAAAATATGTCGATAGTATAGTATCAGTTCCTCTTATAAGTCAAGCAGCAATAATGCGTTGAGAAACAGCTTGCAAAATCGCACAAGTTCGGTTATTTTTTTAATATTCTTGGCCGAGTGGCGGAATGGCAGACGCTGGGGACTTAAAATCCCCTGTCCGATTAGGACGTATGGGTTCGAATCCCATCTCGGCTAATTATTTTCCAATAATATAGTAAAAAATTGTGCCTGTCTCCGGAACAGGCCGTTAGGAGTTGGCTATGTCTGAGAACAATAGAAAACTTGTTGAAGTGTCTGAACCGAATTTATACCGACGGTTTTTTCCATACTCCGAGTTTCCGAAGGTTGAGTTCGACAATGAAAATATTCCTCTTGACACGCCTGAGCAGATATGGATAACCGATACGACCTTTCGTGACGGCCAGCAGGCAAGGCCGCCCTACACACCTGAGCAGATTCTCCGCATATATGATTTTCTGCACGAAATAGACTCCGATACAGGCATAATCCGCCAGTGCGAATTTTTTCTTTATTCGAAAAGGGACAGAAAAGCCGTCGAATTATGTAAAGAACGCAACTATAAGTACCCTCAGGTTACAGGCTGGATAAGGGCCGTCGCTGAGGATTTTAAACTTGTAAAAAATATGTCACTTCAGGAGACCGGTATCCTTACCTCTACAAGTGACTATCACATCTTCCTGAAACTTCGGAAAACCCGTTCTCGGGCGCTCGATGATTATCTTGCTGTGGTAAAAACCGCCCTTGATGGCGGTATTATACCACGCTGTCACTTTGAGGATATTACTCGTGCCGATTTTGAAGGCTTCGTTTTGCCTTTTGCTGCGGAGCTGCTCAAGCTCTCTGATGAATACAAAATGCCTGTGAAAATTCGTCTCTGCGATACTCTCGGTTTCGGCCTGCCCTGGCCTAATTCCAATCTGCCGCGAAGTGTTCCGAAGCTTGTCTCAGGGCTGAGGAAAATCGGCGTCCCTTCCGAGAATCTCGAATGGCACGGCCATAACGATTTCCATAAGGTTCTGGTTAACGCGACGACCGCCTGGCTTTACGGCTGCTCCGCTGCTAACGGCGCCATTTTCGGTGTCGGTGAAAGAACCGGAAATCCTCCTATCGAGGCCCTTGTTATCGAGCACGCTCAAATCAAGGGGCATAATCCTGCTGTCAATTATGCTGCCATTACTGAGCTTGCTGAATATGCATCGAAAGAGCTCGGTTTCAAAATACCTGCCAATTATCCCCTCGTCGGAAAGGACTTCAATGTCACCCGGGCCGGTATCCACGCTGACGGCCTGTTGAAAAACGAGGAAATCTACAACTGCTTTGATACGCAGAAGCTGCTCAATCGCCCCGTCAGTGTTGCGATTACCGACAAAACCGGTGCCGCCGGCATAAAGCACTGGCTCGAAGCTCATTTTCAAATTGAGATTCCCAAGCACGACCCCAAGGTCACTAAGATTAAGGACAGTATCGACGCCGAGTACGCCAATGACCGTGTGTCAGCCGTTTCTGATGAGGAAATGTTCCGCTGGGCAAAGGAAGTCTTCGGCAGCGACCTGCCCCCGCCAAGATAAAGCACAAATTATAAACAGAGTTTAGCCTCGCCGTCCTGTCCTGAGCAATGTCGAAGGATTGCGGCGAGGGTGCTCACTTATATTATAATTTATCGCCAGTGCTTAACAGTTCACCAGCCTGCTCCTTCGAACTAGCTACTTGAATAAATCTGAAAGTTTCGCCTGTTTTAGCACTTTCCTCGCTTCTGTGAGAGCCTTCTCATAGACAGTTTCTGCCTTCTTGCTGAATTTTTCCTTAGGAGCTATTTCAGTAAGTTCTAGTCTGCTGACCATTGGACCATCAATAGATTCTACAATATCAAGCAATGTTATTTTACTTAACGGTCGTGCCAATGAGAATCCACCTCTTGGCCCTCTTTTACTTCTCAATATGTTGACCTTTACCATCTCCTGCATAATCTTGAGCAGGTATTCTAAAGGAATTTTGTATGCCTTAGAAATTTCTTGAGAAAGAATAATAGGCCTGTCCTTATTTTTTGCAATATATCCTATTGCAAGAATACCATACACTGTAGAATTACTTATTTTCATAATTTCTCCTTTTCTTCAATTAGGAATTAGACTTATTGAAAATTTACTTTTTTATAGTTTAGAATTATAAATTAGTCCTTTGAGAAATACAATAGGATATCAAGTAGTAAACACAGCAGATCTTATAAATGTTGTGTTTTAATTATTATTACTTTGATAGTTGATGATATATTCACTAAAATCTGATATGATAAACGAACACAAAACGGATTCGGAAATACTGGTCTTAAGGGGCTAAGTATGCATGTTTATCTTGTCCAACACGGTCAGGCAAAGTCCAAAGATGTGGATCCTGACAGACATCTGACGGAAAAGGGTGTAGATGATGTTGAAAAAATGTCAGCCTTTCTAAAAGATGCTAAATTGCAGGTCGATGCTATATGGCACAGCGGTAAAGCAAGAGCAGCTCAGACTGCTGAAATTCTGGCAAAAGGTATTGTTGCTGAACAGGGAATTATGCAACACGATGGGCTTGCACCAAACGATGATCTCAACCAGATTAAAGAAAAGCTGACTCAGAGCGAAAAGGATATAATGATTGTAGGTCATCTTCCATTTCTAAGCAAATTGGCATCATTATTGGTTGTTGGTAATAAGTCAGCTAATATTATAACTTT
>CAZMQF010000037.1:0-18037 GCA_964568365.1 uncultured Pirellulales bacterium
GCAGCGTTTCATATTCGAATTCGGTATCGCCAAAAATTTCCTCATCCTGCATAAAGGTTATTTTGGTTCCGCTTTTTTCGGTGGTACCTACTTTTTTTACCTTGCCTTTTGCGACGCCCCTTTCGCACTCGAAATGATAATGCTCATTATCCCGATAGACATCGGCTTCGAGCCATTCACTCAGTGCATTAACGACGCTTACGCCGACGCCGTGCAGGCCTCCTGCCACCTTGTAGCTTTCCTGGTCGAACTTTCCTCCCGCGTGCAGGGTTGTAAGAACCACATCAAGGGCGCTTTTGCCGGCCTCTTTGTGCATTTCGACGGGTATACCACGTCCGTTATCCTCAACGGTACAGCTTCCGTCGGCATGTATGTGCACTATTATGGTATCACAATAGCCTGCAAGGGCCTCGTCAATTGAATTGTCGAGCACTTCGTAGACAAGATGATGAAGGCCTCCGCTTGCCCTGTCTCCTATGTACATATCGGGTCTTTTTCTTACTGCTTCGAGGCCGCCAAGTATTTTGATCTTGCTGGCATCGTATTTATGATTCTTTATAGCAACCTGTGCCACCTAAATCAGCTCCTTAACAAAAAATCTAAAAGTTGCATTCTGTTTTTCCTCATCTAACTCACAACAAAATTTATTTTTTTTATCCTCGCTCTCGGGCAGCAACTTTGCAGATGTTCCAGAATCTCAGGACCGCTCAACTTAAGCTCATACAGATATGAAGGAGAGTCAGCCTGCACTTTCAGGTGACCATTCGATATCTGAACTATTCTGCAGTGTCTCCTCAATTCGTCAGGTAAAAGATTATCCCAGCAACCTGTTACATCAACAAAGACTCTTCTGGCCGGCTGGATGCGCTGCCGCATAAGCTGCTGTATGCTGTCGGCCAATCTGGCGGTCTCAAACGGAGCATTTCCAAAATTATTATTTTTTCTTTTACTTCTGTTCACCTGTTTTTTCCATATAGACGTGGCAGCGTATGTCTTCTTATTTTTATCCCTTTTATCTACAACCCAGCTTTTGAAGCGGGTCTATCGACATTCAGAAGGCCGCTGACTAACCGAGATTAATAGGCATCAAAACATACAGGAAGTCCTTGCCGCATTTGATAAGGCCGGGTCTGTCAGGCTGACCCAATTCAAGGTCAAATTCCGGTTCAGGCATTATTCTTAATGCATCCATAATAAACTGAGGGTTAAATCCTATCTCAACAGGCTGGCCCTTATAACTTATCGTCATTTCGACCTGCGCGTCTCCAGTCTCCGGAGCCCTGCAAGAGAACACAAGCGAGTCTTTGTTGATGGACAGCTTCACTCCTCTCGACTCCTCGCTTGTAAGCAGAGCCGACCTTCTGACCGCGCTGAGCACCGCCTCAGTCGGCAGGGTTAACTTTTTATCGTAATCAGCCGGTATTATATCCTCATATTTCGGGAACGTGCCCTCAACAAGGTTCGAGCTTATAATAACATTTGAGCAGCTCAGCAGAATAAGGTTATCAACCAATCTTACAGAAACAATGTCTTTGTCAGTACCACTAATTTTACCCAGCAGAGACAGCGTCTTCGATGGCACTATTATCTTTGCGGTTTCCATCTTCTTCGACGGCGTAGAGGCAAGGCTCACTCTGCTCCATGCCAGTCTTCGCCCGTCGGTCGCGATCATCGACATCTTTTTGCCCTTTACCTCCCAGAGCACGCCATTTAATGCATAACGTGTGCTCTCCTTGGCGGTTGCGAAAAGGCAATGCTCTATGACGGTCTGCAGGTTTTGCA
The DNA here is from genome assembly GCA_964568365.1 of uncultured Pirellulales bacterium. Classification (GTDB taxonomy): domain Bacteria; phylum Planctomycetota; class Phycisphaerae; order Sedimentisphaerales; family Anaerobacaceae; genus CAYLMG01. The sequence goes on from CAZMQF010000037.1 coordinate 1,783, forward strand.
GGCCAACTTCAATATCAGGCTCTCCGTCGAAGTCAGGAACCTTAGGGTATTGAGCTGAATCCTGGCCAAAGATAGTAAAATGGCTGTCAGAGCCCGTTATCTTACAGGTTCCTTCCTTGGCCTCAAGGGCCAATACCTCATCACTACTTTCTCTTACGACAGATGCCAGCTTGTCAGCCGGCACGACGATGTCGCCGCTTTGCTCAACCTGTACCTCCGGAACGAGATAGTTTATACCAATCTCAAGGTCTGTAGCTCGTATGTGGACCTCTTTCTCGTCAGCAGTAATCAAAACGCAGCGCAGGATAGGTTTAGGCGTGCGACTCGGCACAACCGAAGTTAAAAGGCCAAGAGCCTCGGCAAACGCCGCTCTGTTAAAATTTAGCTTCATAATTCATCTCCAAAAAGATATAGTAGTTTACATAAGAATTCTGCAATCTACAACTCTTTTTCGCAAAAAAATTGTTGTTTGAAATGCCGGAACGACTGTTTTAAGGGGGATTTTAAGCTGGTTGATAAAGATAGATATAATAGTTTAAAGTAATAGTAATAGTATTCATATGCGTCTGTGGGATTGTTAGAATAAGCAAGCTTTGTGCTTAAGAGGTTTGATATGCTGGACTTATGTGAACTTCGCGTCTTTTTACAATGTGGATTTCCTTTTAGCTGGTTTGTTGTTTTTCTCTGGTTTTAACAGGATTAGACAACTGGTTATCAATGGAGCGAGACTAAGGATGGTTTTAACAGAGTTGCTAACAGGCAAATCAAATTTTCATAAGGGTCAATTTTAGGAGCTAAAAAAAATTATATTTTTCTAAAAAATAGCGCTTGACAAATTAGTTCGCTCATATATGGTTTACATGTTAACCAGTTATCTTTATTGCGAGGTTTTTTATGACACTCAACCAGGAATTAGGCCTGCGTAGGGGTATAAAGGTCCTGGAGCACGAGGCATTGCTCAATATTTACTACACAGCCTCCTGTTTTAGAAAAAAGGCAACGGAATTTTTCAAGCAGTTTAGCCTGACGGATGTTCAGTTCAACGTTATGATGCTTCTGGCGCACCAGTCGGGTACTGAAGGCGGCCTGAGCCAGACCCAGCTCAGTGATATGATGCTCGTTAACCGTGCTAACATCACCTCGCTTATAGACAGGATGGAAAAGGCAAAGCTGGTCGTTCGCACAGATGCGGAGACTGACAGGAGAAGCAATATTATCAAGATGACAGCTCGAGGCAGAAGGCTGTTCACTACCGTTGAACCGATGTATGCCAAGCAGGTGAAGGAGATTATGTCGCGTATAGGAGTAACGGAGCAGAAAAGGCTCATCTCATCGCTTGAAAAAGTACGAGGAAGACTTACCATTTAATTCCTTTGAACTGAGAGGATCGAGGGGTTTTTATTTTTGGATAATGGTTTATGTATGAATCATATATATACTAACTAAAAATTTGTATTCAGATTAATCAAAAGAAAAGAGAGTCACTGATATGATTTAAAAAACCGGTTTTACTTGCAGTCCGGAGTCTTATTTTTATAATATAGCACTGTTTTTTTCAATGAGGTTCTTATGGATGAGCAGTTGAATTCGCGCAGGTTTTCGGCAGTAAGAGGTGAGAAGAGAATCACCGAGGCTCTTCGCAGCGGATGCAAATTTTATGTCGGTGTTGATATTGGCTCGACGAGCAGCGATGTGGTTATTCTCGACGAGGCAGGAGCGGTAGTCTTCGACGACTATCGGCGTACAATGGGACGGCCGATAGAGACGGTGCGGGACCAATTAGCGTTGGTTTTTGAGCGGAAAGGGTCGTCTGATGTTGTGCTTTGGGCAGCGACGGGTACTGCGGGCAGATTTTTCGCTTCTTTGGCGGGCATACCGTTTGTCAACGAGGTCCCTGCGCAGGCTGTGGCCATAGGCAGGTTGTATCCGGACTTTGAGCAGGCGACTATAATTGAGATGGGCGGTCAGGACAGCAAGCTGATTTTTCTAATCAGGCAGGACGGCAGGAGCAGGGTTCGCGATTTTGCTCTGAATACGGTTTGTGCTGCGGGGACAGGTTCATTTCTTGACCAGCAGGCCCAGCGGCTTGGGATAGATATCGAAGGAGAGTTTGGCGAGCTTGCATTGCAGAGCAGGACAGTACCTCGTATGGCAGGCCGCTGCTCTGTTTTTGCAAAGAGTGATATGATACACCTGCAGCAGCAGGCAACGCCGAACTGTGACATTGTTGCCGGTCTTTGTCTTGCTCTGGCAAGGAATCTTAAAAGCAATCTCGGCTGCGGCAGGGAGTTTTTAAAGCCGATAGTTTTTACCGGCGGAGTAGCGGCTAATATTGGTGTGGTCAGGGCTTTAGAGAATGTTTTTGAGCTTGGGAAAGGTGAGCTTGTTGTGCCGGAGAAGCATTTTTTCACGGGTGCGATAGGAGCTGTTCTGGTGGCAAAGGGGCGTGAAAGAGCGAAAAGTGACGGCAAGCTCGAGCTTGGAGTAATCGATGATTACCTTAACAAGCGCGGCACTGCTTTGAAGCAGGCACCGCGCCGGCCGAAACTACAGATGCCGAAATTACCACCTCCTGTGAGCAGGGTTTATGAGAATCTGCTTGAAGAGGCGGATAAGGCGATAGATGCATACCTCGGTGTTGATGTCGGCTCGATAAGCACCAACGTAGCTGTCATAGACGAGAAAAAGAGGGTTCTGGCGAAGGCATATTTGATGACCGCGGGAAAGCCCTTAGAGGCGGTACGTCAGGGTCTTGATATTGTGGGCAAAAAAGTTGTTGGTAAAGTGAATATCCTTGGAGCGGCTACAACCGGCTCGGGAAGGTATCTGACCGGAGATTTTATTGGGGCTGATATCGTTATCAACGAGATTACAGCGCAGGCAGCCGGGACGGCTATCGTCAATCCGAAGGTTGATACGATATTTGAGATTGGCGGCCAGGACAGCAAGTATATATCTCTCGAGAATGGTGTAGTTGTTGATTTTGAGATGAATCATGCCTGTGCAGCGGGGACGGGCTCTTTTCTTGAGGAGCAGGCACAGCGGCTTGATATAAATATTGAAGAGGAGTTTGCTGAGAGAGCATTTGCGAGTGACGGGCCGATAAAGCTCGGCGAGCGCTGCACGGTCTTTATGGAATCGGATTTACTCAGTTATCAGCAGCAGGGGGCTTGCACGGAGGATTTGGTTGCGGGATTGAGCTATTCGATAGTTGCTAATTATCTTAACAGGGTCGTCGGCAGGCGCAGGGTCGGTGAAAATATTTGTTTTCAGGGTGGTACGGCGTTTAATAAGGCAGTGTGGTCTGCTTTTGAGCAGGTGACGGGGAAGCCGATTATGGTGCCGGACCATCACGAGGTTACCGGTGCGATAGGGGCAGCTGCTATAGCGGCTGAGTATATGAAAAACAAAGGCGGCCGGCAGAGTAAATTCAGGGGATTTGAAAGTCTCGTTCATATTGAGTATAGCGTTGACTCTTTTACCTGCGAGCACTGCCCCAACGCCTGTGAAATCAAGAAGGTTCAGCTGCTAGGCTCGGAGCCTTTGTATTATGGTTCACGTTGTGACAGGTACAATATTAAGAGAAAAGAGGCGTCTGCTGTAGAGTTGGGAGCGTTTGAATATCGTACACAAAAGATGTTTGAATTTGCCGGTTTAAGCAGCAGGCCTTTTGAGAGCCGGGCTTTGCCGGGCGATAAAAAGACGGTCGGTATTCCGATGGCGTTGATAGGTGTGCAGCTTTTGCCGATGTTCAGCCGATTTTTCAAGGCGCTTGGTTTTGAGGTAGTGCATTCCGGAAAGACAAATAAGAGGATAATCCGCAAGGGTATTGAGACCGTTACAGCGCAGATGTGCTATCCGGTCAAGGTTGCATACGGTCACATACTGGAGCTTATTGAGAAGGGAGTTGACTATATTTTTCTGCCGAGCATTGTGTCGATGACGGCCAATTTTCCTGAAAACAAGCATAACCAGTTATGTCCCTATGTTCAGACGCTTTGTTATCAGATACAGACAGCTTTTGCGGACAGGCTCGGTAAGGTTGAGGTATTGACAGTGCCGCTTCGGCTGGGTGAGGGGGATAAGCTGCTTTACAAAACTTTCGGGCAGCTTGGTACGAAGCTCGGTGTTTCGGGCCGAGCGGTCAGGCGGGCTGTTGATGAGGCAGTTGTGGCACAGTCGAATTTTGAGCAGGCACTGAGGGACAAGGGAGCGGAGATTCTGGAGAATCTGAAGCCGGGCGAAAGGCTTTTTGTTCTGGTTTCAAGGCCGTATAACGGCTGTGATGAAGGTGTGAATTTTGAGCTGCCGAAGAAGCTGGCTGAGCTTGGTGTGAAGGTGATTCCGATGGAGATGCTTGACTTGTCAAAGGCAAAGCTCAGTGATGAATATCTTCATCGTTCAGTTTACTGGGTATATGGTCAGAGGATTTTGCGGGCTGCGGAGATAATAAAGAATGATGAGCGGCTGTTTTCTATATATCTGTCGAATTTTAGCTGCGGGCCGGATTCATTTTTGATGACGTTTTTCAGGGACATAATGTTACCGAAGCCGGGTTTGCAGCTTGAGCTTGATGAGCATTCTGCGGATGCGGGAGTTATTACGCGCCTTGAGGCGTTTTTAGAGAGCTTAAAGCATTATAGTACTGAGAGAGTAACACAGAGACGTGATTTGATACGGAAGCGCGAGGCTGATATTCCGGAAGGAAGGAAATGGTACGTTCCATATATGGGAGACAGCTCTTATGGTCTTGCAGCGGCTTTGAGGGCGTATGGTCAGCCGGCTGAGGTTATGCCGCTGGCGGATGAGGAGGCTTTGATTGATGGACGAAGCTATACTTCGGGTAAGGAGTGTCTTCCCTGCGCGATTACTACCGGTGATATGCTTAAGGTGGTAAAGTCGAAAGGATTTGAGGCGAAGAAAACGGCTTTCTTTATGCCGAGCGCCTACGGGCCCTGCAGGTTCGGGATGTATAACTGTCTGCACAGGCAGGTTTTAAGATATATTGATTGCGAGGATGCGGCTGTTATAGCGCCGAATCAGGACAGCAGCTTTTATTCTGAGTTTGCAAAGATTGCAGGAGTTAAGAGCGCTACAAGATTCAGTAAGGATTTGTGGATTTCGGTTGTCGGTCTTGATTTGCTCAGGAAGCTGATTTTAAGGCTGCGGCCGTTTGCTGTTGATTCAGAGGAGGCGGAACGGCTTTACCGGGACTGTATGCGGCGATGGGTGGAAGCTGTCGAGCGGAGAAGCAGCCTGTCTGAGCTGCGGGCTCTGTTGGGTGTTTTCGCAGAAGATTTTTCTTCACTTGAGCTTGACCGGACGGCTGCAAAGCCGCGAGTCGGGATAGTCGGCGAGATTTATGTTCGCAGTCATCCGTTTGCGAATGATAATGTGATAGGCCGGCTGGAGGCGCTTGGTGCAGTCTGTGAATTGGCATCACTTGCGGAGTGGATTTATTATACGAATTTTACTCGTGCCCGGATGGCCAGGCGCAGGGGACAGTTGAAAAATTTGCTTACCAATGTAATTCAGAACTTTTTTCAGCGGAAAATAGAGAAGTCGCTTGCCAGGCCTTTAGAGAAAAGATTTGGTCCGCTGGCTGAGGAGCCGGTTGAGAAGACCCTTGAGATGGCCAGCCCCTATATCCATAATACGTTCGAAGGCGAAGCGATACTAAGCGTGGGCAAAACAGTTGAGTATTATCATCAGGGCGTCGGCGGTGTTGTTAACGTTATGCCGTTTACCTGTATGCCCTCGACGATAGTAAGCACGCAGACCAGACGTATCAGTGCCGATTGTGATGGTATGCCGATTTTGAATCTGAGCTTCGACGGCCAGGAGGATTCGACGCTGACTACGAGGCTGGAAGCATTTGTTGAGCAGGTTCGTCAGCGGCGCAGCTGCAATGTGAGCGTTGCTGAGCTTACGGCTGTATAATAAGGATAATAGTTTTCGGGAGCGGGGGCGGTCGATTTTTTTCGACAATTTCCTTATGATTATCGTATAATATTATATAGCTCTATGATAATTGATTGAGTGGGTCGGGCGGTCGCCCCTGCTGCTTCGATTTGCTTGCCGCTGCGTCTCGCGACGCAAGTCGCGGCAGCAGGCGAAGCAAAACGGCAGGGGAGGAAAGTCCGAGCAGGACAGGGCACGGTGGTGGCTAACAGCCACCCGGAGCGATCCGCGGGAAAGTGCCGCAGAAACTACACAGCCGATGGCCCTTTTTGGGTACAGGTGAAGGTGAAATGGTGCGGTAAGAGCGCACCGCGATGCCGGTGACGGCGTCGGCAGGGCAAACCCCACCGCCTGCAAGACCAAATATGCTGATCGGAGTCCTTTCGGATTCTGTTAACCGGCCCGGTTAATATCAGCGGGTAGGTTGCTTGTCGAGAAATCGGCAGAGCCGGCCGGTAACGGCCGGTCAAGTTAAATGGCCGCTGCCCCGCACTTATTTTGAAGACTAAGCAGAAAGTTGCGGTAGAAGTGTTGAGTAACATTTGGGAGGTTACGTTTATTTCGGCTTGCTTTTCAAAATAGGTGCGGGGATACAAAACTCGGCTTACAGACCCACTCAATCTTTTTGAAAAAAACCGCCGGGCAACTGAGTTGTCGGCGGCTTTTTATTCAACGAGGCTGTAATCAAAGACTATTTACCAGACGTCTGCCTCGACTTCTTCTATATCTTTCTCGAAATCGATTTTCCATTTTTTAACGTAAGAGCCTAATTTGATTTTGACGGTGATGATATCGTATTCGACTCCCATCTGTATTACACCTTCGTCGAGACTGAGGTGGCTGAATTTGACGCCTGAGACCGTGTTTATTTTTACGATATCGGCGGGTGAGCTTTGTAATTTGGTGATGGCGCCTGTGAGTGCCTGATTGGCCATTCCGCCGCAGACCTGAATGATATGGTTGTCTTCGCTGACCTGGGCTAAATCTTTTTGTGTGTTTTCCTGGACCTTTTTTAATATTTCAAGAAGTCTCGTACTCGGGTTACTGTAAGGCTTGCTAAGCATCTGTTTATCGATGACCATAGAACATTCGAAGAATGCGTTTGCTCTCGGCTCTGCGAAGAGTGTTTTTGGCTTTTCATCTTCAATGAACAGGTATTTGCGTTGAGCCATCGTCTCGTTTTCATCGAAGGCTGCCATTTTCAGCCATTTTTTGTAGTCTTTTTTCTTCTGTCCTGTAACTGCGATTACGGTTTTGCTCTGGCTGAGCAGTTCATATTCAGGCATATACATCTCGTCAAGGACGTCGGCGGAGTTACTAAGCCGCAGGCCCACGCCATAGTATCCGCTGATGATGTCCGCATTAGTCGGGGCAGTATCTTTTTTTACAAAGTAGATGAGGTCGGCAGGGTTACCGCAGCCGACAAGGTTCAGAGCTATCAGGGTGAAGGCCAGGGCAAGGAGATGTTTTTTAATAAGCCTGGTTTTTTGTTTAGTGATTTTGTTTTGCATTATTCCGCTCTCTAACTTTAGATTTCCTTTGAATCAATCCAATTCATCATATTACGCAATTTTCTACCGACCGTTTCGAGCAGGCAGTCGTGGTCTTTTTTGTAGAGCTGGTTAAATTTTTTCAGGCCGCTTTTGTATTCGGCTACCCATTCTTTTGCGAAACTGCCTGATGTTATTTCAGAGAGAATCTTTTTCATTTCGGCTCTTGTTCGCTCATCGATTATTCTCGGGCCTCTTGTCAGGTCTCCGTATTCAGCGGTGTTTGATACGCTGTATCTCATATAGCTCATACCGCCCTGATACATAAGGTCGACTATCAGCTTCACCTCGTGCATGCACTCGAAGTATGCCAGTTCAGGCTGGTATCCGGCCTCTACGAGGGTTTCAAAACCAGCTTTTATAAGCGAAGTAAGCCCGCCGCAAAGGACGCACTGCTCGCCGAACAGGTCGGTTTCAGTTTCTTCTTTGAAGGTTGTTTTTATGATTCCTGCCCGTGCTCCGCCGATACCGTTTCCCCAGGCGAGGGCGGTTTTTAGTGCGTCTTTTGTTGTGTCCTGATGAATAGCCACGAGGCAGGGTACACCGCCGCCCTTTTCGAACTCGCTTCGAACCAGATGTCCCGGGCCTTTTGGTGCAATCATCACTACATTAACATCGGCAGGCGGGACGATATACTTGAAATGAATATTGAAGCCGTGGCAGAAGCCGAGGGTCTGGCCTGCTTTTAGATTCGGGGCGATATGCTTTGCATAGACATCGGCCTGTATCTCGTCCGGGATGGTAACTACAATAAGTGATGCGCCTTCCATAGTGGTTTTGATATCGCCGGGCTGAAAGCCGTGCTTAATAGCAAGTTTGTAATTGTCGGTGTCTTTCAGTTCGGCGACGGCAACTTTAATACCGTTGTCCCGCAGGTTCAGGCTGTGTGCGTGTCCCTGGCTGCCGTAACCGATGACTGCTACTTTTTTGTTCTTTAGTGCGTCGAGAGGAGCGTCTTTTTCGTAATAAATTGTCAGTGCCATAGTTCAAAATCTCCTTTATTTTAAGTATTGAACCGTCATACTGCTCTCTTACAGCAGATACTCAATCGTTATTATTATATTTGGGATGTCTTGTTAAGCAAGAAATTTACAAATGTTGTCCGAGTTTGTACCGGCATCGGTGTTGGAACGCTTAGGATTCTCTTTTTTCCTGTCTGGGCATAGCGATGGTTCCTGTTCTGGCGACGCTTTTAATGCCGTACGGTCTGCAGACATCGATGAAGGCCTCGATTTTCTCTTCGGGCCCGCTTATTTCTATCATAAGGAATTTCTGGCCGATATCGACTACTTTTCCTCTGAACATCTCTATCAGGGAGAGGATTTCAGGCCTTTTTGCTGGCGGCGCTGAAATGGCTATCAGCATCAGGTCACGGGCAACAAGAGGCTGACCGACGAAGTCCTGGACCTTTACGACGGGAACGACTTTTTCAAGCTGCTTTCTTACCTGCTCTACGACTCTGTCGTCGCCCACAACAACGATTGTCATACGTGAAAGGCCGGGCTCTTCTGTTCTTCCGACGACGAGCGAATCTATGTTAAAAGCCCTTGCGGCAAACATACCGGCGACGTGAGCAAGGACGCCGGGCTTATTTTCGACCAGTGCGCTTATTATGTGTTTCATAATTATTTCCTGCTATTGATATTTTTCAGCATTTACAGATTTATTTTTCAGACCAGTCTTTCGAGTATCTGCAGGCCGTCCATTTCGCTGAGGCTTTTACCGGCGGGCACCATCGGCCAGACGTTTTCTTCGCCTTCGACCCTGAAGTCAACTACACAGGGCTTGTTTTTTACACTGAGCATTTTCTTTACGGCCTTTGGGACATCGGTTTTTTTATCGACTGTTATTCCCTCTGCACCAAATGCCTTTGCGACGGTTGCGTAGTCGGGATTGGCAAGTCGGCTGCAGGAATAGCGTCTGTTGTAGAAAAGCTGCTGCCACTGCCTGACCATGCCCATATATCCGTTGTTTATAATACAGACTTTTATGGGCAGCTTGTGCTCGACGGCTGTTGCGAGTTCTGTCATCGTCATATTAAAGCTGTGGTCGCCGTCTATGTCGATAACTGTCTGGTCAGGTTTGGCGACCTGAGCGCCGATAGCGGCTGGCAGGCCGTAGCCCATAGTTCCCAGGCCGCCGGAGCTTATAAACTGTCTCGGCCGGCTGAACTTGTAAAATTGGGCTGCCCACATCTGGTTCTGTCCGACTCCGGTTGTAATGATGGCAGTGCCTTTAGTCTGATTATAAATCTCTTCAATGACGTATTGCGGTTTAATCTTCGTAGAGTTGTTGTCGTAACGAAGCGGGTATTTGTTCTTCCATTCTGCGATTTTTTTAAGCCACTCTTTTCTCGGCCGGTGTTCAATTTTCTCTATCAGCTCTTTAAGGATGAATTTTGCATCGCCGACAACGGGGATATCCACGTGAACGTTTTTCGAGATGCTCGCTGGGTCAACGTCTATATGAATGATTTTAGCGTTCGGTGCGAATGTTTTTACATTGCCGGTAACTCTGTCATCGAAGCGGGCGCCGATTGCAATCAGCAGGTCGCATTCCTGGACGGCGTAGTTGGCGTATGCTGTGCCGTGCATTCCGAGCATATCCAGTGATTCCGGTTTTTTCTGGTCGTAGCTTCCCAGCCCCATAAGCGTCATCGTTACGGGCAGATTTGCTTTTTGGGCCAATTGCCTCAGCTCATCGGATGCGTTTGCGCTGATGACACCGCCGCCGACGTAGAGGACAGGTTTTTGTGATTCGTTTACAGCCTTTGCAGCGGCGGTTATCTGTCCGATGTGGCCTTTAGTTCTTACCTTGTATCCGGGCAGCTTGAGTTTTTCACCGTCGTCGGGTTTGTACTCTGTGAGCTCGACGTCGACGGGAATATCGATTAGTACCGGTCCTGGCCGGCCGGTCGATGCTATATAAAATGCTTCTCTTATTGTTCTTGCCAGGTCTTTGATGTCTTTGACGATGCAGTTGTATTTTGTAACCGGCCTGGTAATACCCGTAGTGTCAGCCTCCTGGAAGGCGTCGTTGCCTATGAGGTTGGTTCGAACCTGTCCTGTGAGCGCAACAATTGGAATCGAGTCCATCATTGCGGTGGCCAGGCCGGTGACAAGGTTGCAGGCGCCGGGACCGCTGGTGGTGACGACGACGCCGACTCTGCCGCTGGCGCGAGCATAGCCGTCGGCCATATGACAGCCGCCCTGTTCGTGACGAGGTATGATGACTTTTATGGGGGCGTCATAGAGTTTGTCAAACAACGGCAGGACCACGCCGCCGAGATAGCCGAACATTTTGTCAACGCCCATCTCAACGAGGGTGTCGACAATAATCTGTGAGCCTGGTTTGAGTGAGGGTTTTACGGTTGAGTCAGCCGGTTTGCGAGATTTGCCACTCATCTTTTTTGCACCTTTCCTGATAAACGTTAACAATTATTCCGGTTAACCCCGCAAGGCCGAATTTCCCGCGGGGCAAATTATAGCTTAGCCGGGTAGTTTCGTAAAGCCAATTGCTTTTGCCACCGAAGCAGCCGGTCTTTACGAGATATAAACCCTGCTATAACCCCAAAACCATCCCATCCGGGATGTCTCAGGTTTGCATCCGTGTGTTTACACACGTCAGCTTTGACTATTAAACGATATCGGTGGCATTTTGTCAATAGTTTATTTTTATAAGGTTATTTTTTCGGTTATTTGTGTTTTTGGCCAGGGCGAAGGTTTTTTGCAGTTGCATTTAAGGCAGGAAATTATTAAAATAATGGACGTACAGCAAAGGTGCAGACACCTGTTGAGTTGTTTGCTAACACAATTCAGGAGAGTGAGTTATGAAATCTGGCTATGTCAAGAGATTGTCTTTGTTTTTTCTTTTTTGTGTTTTTTTGTTTTCGTCTGCGTCAGCGACGTTTGCCGATAAGGTGGTGCTGAAGAAAGGTCAGTTGCTGACCGGTGATATTCTGGCCGAAAAGCAGTCAGAGTTGATAATGGACGTGGGTGTTGAAATTCTGGTTATTCCCAAGGACAAAATCCTTGAGTACGAATACACTGATACGTATCTGCTGGAGGAGGAGCCAAACAAAGCAGATGCTAACGGGCAGAAGTATGCAGAGCAGCTTTATACCGTCACCAGCAGGCAGAAAACTTCTATTGAAAAGTGCGCTGAGATGGTTTCCGAGGCGGTTGTAAAGGTTTCGACGCCTGCAGGTCTTGGCTCTGGTTTTTTTATCAATAATGATGGTTATCTGATAACTAATTATCATGTCATAGAAAAAGAGACGAGGATTGAGGTTACTGTGTTTGTCAAGGCAAAGGACGGCTTTGAGAAGAAGAAATTCAAGAAGGTTAAGATTGAGGCCATTAATTCTTTTGTGGACCTGGCATTGTTGAAGGTGGAAGACCTCGAAGGATTGAAGCTGACTTACGTACCGTTTGGTGACAGCGAGAAGATTAAGGTTGGAGAGGAGGTTTTTGCTGTCGGCAATCCGCTTGGTCTGGAGCGGACAGTGACTAATGGCGTGATAAGCACGAAGAACAGGCCCTTTGAAGGTCTTTTGTATATTCAGACCAATGCTGATATCAACCCGGGCAACTCGGGCGGGCCATTGTTCAATCTGGCCGGCGAGGTTGTCGGCGTGACAAATATGGGTTATATTTTTCTCGGCGGGCTGGGCTTTGCAATTCCTATTAATTACGTAAAACACTTTATAGACAACCGGGAGGCCTTTGCATACGATAAGGACAGCCCGAATACCGGATACAGGTATCTTCAGCCGGACAGGAGGCGAAACAAAGAAAAGCCCAAGTTTCTAAAAGGCGACAAATAATAAGCCGATAAGATGATTGCGGCGAACAGTGATAAAGGTTGCACATCTTTATTTTTTGTGTTTGGTAAAAGGTTGTGGAAAAATGAAAAAGGTAAATAAAGCAGGAATTTATTGTTTTTTGTTAGTCTGTTTTTACTGTTTTTCTTCTGTTCAAGCTGCGGTGCCTGAGATGACCGCTGAAACTCTGCCTCCTGAGACTGTTTTGCTTGTTGAGATTGAAGATTTTGGGCAGCTGAAGGCGCAGTTTGAAAAGACTTCTTTTTATGAGCTTTATAAAGAACCTGCGATGGCTGCTTTTGTTGAGGACGTCAAGGTCAGGCTTAATGAAGGTATTGAGAAGCTGGATGACAACAATATCTATAAGGCATTTTATAAAGGGGCTATTTTACCTGAGGGCAGATTGGCAGTTGCGTTAATTGTTAATGAGCAGACTAAAAACAACAAGGAGGCTCCGATTCTGTGTATCAGCAATTGGGGCGGGAATATTGAGAAGGTCAAGGCTACAATGAAAGGGCTTGTCGAGAAGAATACTGAGATGGGCGGCCACTTCAAAGGAAGTGAGGAATATCGGGGCGTTTCGATTGATACTGTAATCGATGAGGATTCGGTGGAGTTTTGTTATTGTTTTATCGATGATTGTTTAATAGCTTCTTTTGCAGGTGCGGATGTTATTAAATTTGTTGTTGCCCAGATTAAGGGGGCCGACAGTCCAACCCTTGCGGATGATTCTGATTATGTATCTTCTCTTGCGGCTACCGGGCCTTACCGGGATATTGGTTTGTTTTTGAATATAAAGAAGATTGTCGATATGGAAACTGCCGACGACGACACCGGTCAGGCAAAAGACGTTGTAAAAAAACTTGGCTTGGATAACGTAAAGACTCTTTGCTGTTCTTTAGGAGTTGCGAGGCTGGGGGGCGATTTTTCCTGCGGCAAGTTTTTTCTTAAGATAGATGGTGATAAAAGGGGTATTTGCAGGATGCTTGAGCTTGAACCTGCTCCTGTCAGGGTTCCTCAATTTATTTCCTTTTTGAGCTATTCAGCTTTATTTGTTAACTTAGACATAAAAGCTGCTTATGACGAGCTTGTTAAAATAGTCAGCAGTTTTTCACCTCAGACTGCGGCGGTGTTTTATATGCCGCTTTTGCCTGCGAGTGATGATGGTCAGCCCGGCATAGAGCTTAAGCGTGATATTTTGGAGCATCTTGGCTCTCAGATTTTGTTTACCGAGGATATCGACAGGCCTATCACGGACAAGACAGGTGAACCGAAGTGGCTGTTTGCGGTGGCTACGACCAATCCTCGTGCCCTTGAAAAGTCCCTTTCAACTCTCCATAGCAAGCTTATCGCCCCGAACAAGCCCGATGCCAGGCGTGAGCTTCTGGGCCATATAATTTATATAGTTGATTTGCCGTCGCTTTTTAGACTTGGTCCTTCTGCCGGTGAAAAGGTGCCGATGCAGGAGGCATCAATCCAGCCTGCCAGCCGAGCACCTGTGTTCGCATTTACCGTAACCGAGACACATTTGGTTTTTGGCACCGTGGACGCTACTGAGCAAGCTATACGTACGTTAGAGGCCAGCTCTGCGGAGTCTATGGTATCGGCAAACTGGTTTAACGTGGCGAAATCAGCAGTGCCGTCGGTTGTTGGGCTGGCTGCTCTCGAAGATGGAGTTACGTCTGCTGAAATGCTCTGGCGGGAACTAAAAAAAATGGCTGAAGAGAAAAGCAAATCCGGAGGCGGTCGCCCGGAAGTTTCGGTAGGACTTGAAATGGATTTTGGTTTGGTTCCTCGCCAGTTTGTGAACCAAAGCGAGCTTGTTGATTTTGGACTTTTACCTCAGTTTGATGTTGTTCGCAAGTATTTCGGCCTATCTGCTTTTTACGGTGTCAGCAGGCCGGACGGCTTTTTCTTTGAGGCAAAAGAAATTGCTGCTCCCCGGGAATAATAAGCCGGTCTTTGGATTGGCGGCAATGGCGGCTGTTTCGGTTCAGTGAATTACTTTGTTCAGCGGGTATGTGATGATGCCGGATGCACCTGCGCGTTTCAGTGCGGGCACAAGCGAGCGTTCGAGCTGCTTATCAATAATCACTTCGACGGCTACGTAATCCGAATCGGCCAGGCTCGATACGGTAGGGCTTTTTTCCGCCGGCAGGATTTTTACTATTGATTGCAGGTCATTTTTTTTGACGTTCATTTTCAGGCCGACCCTGGAGCTGGCGTCGATGGCGGCTTTCAGCAGGATTGCGATGTTTTCTATTTTTTCTCGTTTGAACTTGTCCGACCAGGCTTTTTTATTTGTGATAAGTCTTGTCGTGGAAGTTATGATGGTGTCGATTACCTTAAGGTTGTTTGCTTGAAGTGATGAGCCTGTTTCGGTAAGTTCGACAATGGCATCGACAAGGCGTGCTTTTATTTCTGTTGCCCCCCAGCTGAACTCTACCTTAACATTAATATTTTTGTCGGCGAAATATTTTTTAGTGACATTAACCAGCTCGGTTGCAATTATTTTTCCCTGCAGTTGTTCGGGCTTTTTTATTTTTGATTCGTTGGCGACAGCCAGGACCCATCTTGCAGGTTTGCTTGTCGATTTACTGTAGGTTAGTTCTGCGACTTCGATTATATCTGAGCCGTTTTCCATTATCCAGTCGTATCCTGTGATTGCGGCGTCGAGGGCACCGTCTTCGACATATCTGCTTAACTCCTGTGCACGCAGGCAAATCGGACGGATTTGCTCATCATTGATGCTCGGCATGTAGCTTCGCTCGGTGTCCGAAATGTTGAAACCCGCACGGTTGAAAAGCTCGATGGTCGCTTTTTGCAGGCTGCCCGCCGGAATGCCAAGTTTCAGTATCTTTTCTGACATTTGATTTTACCCTGTTATTTATTGAACTTTTTTTAAGTTGTACCATTTATTATAAGCAACAGAGGTTTTTACTTTCTTTTAGTTGTTTTCTTTGGTTTTGTTTTTATCTTTTTTCTTTTTTTAGTTCTTTTTTTTGTTTTTTCTTTTTTTTTGTCGGATTCACTTTCCTGTCGCAGCAGAGTGTAGAAATAGTAGCCGTTTTTGGCGGCGATTTGCCTGGATAGAAAGCCTTCTATTTGCTGCTGGTCGGCCTGGGGATGGACAAGCTGTTCATTTCTGAGCAGCTCTATCATTTTTTCTGTCAGTGGTATGGCGTGTCCGTCCAGGGCAGTGAGCATGCAGAAATCGACCATGAAAGGGCTGGTGCCGCTTATCTGGCTGAGCGCTTCCTTGGCTGGACGTTTACCGATTTTCTTAAGGTCCTGCAGGCTGACGGTATTATATTTTTCATAAATGGCTCTCAGAGCGGTCTTCAGCCTCAGGGCAATCTCTCTTGTGGTTGGATTATCTTCGCCCAGCATTTCTATAATTTCCTCCGGCCTTGAAACTCTCAGGTCGTTCAGGTCGACGAAGTACTCGTTGAATTTTTTAGCGGCTGTTTGTGCCTGCTTGTGCGTGATTTTTTCGCTTATGATTGCATGGACAAGTGCTTCTGCCGGTTCGTCATAGGTAGCCTTTTCTTGTTTTGGATATTTTCTTTTCAGTGAACGTAACAGTTTCTGTATTTTTTTGGAGTATTCTTTGCTGTTTTTCATGCTTACTCCCGGTAGTATATCGCATCTAATAGTTTTTCATCAGTAGCTTTTTTAACATACGGATTTTTATTGTTCTTTTTTCTCCAGCTCGCTTGCCGCTTCATCGATGAGCCTCATAGTTTCGAGTGTTTTTTTGAATTTTTCGTCCTTGAAAAAGTGCAGGACGGGGCAAAACTTGCTTTTCACATTGTCGGCAAGCAGCGACTGTATTTTGAATTTTGCGTGCTCTATCGCGGCAAAGGTTTTATTTTGTTCCGCCACTTCGCCGCCGAAAATGCTTAAGTATACATTGGCAGAC